>JAABSW010000063.1 GCA_011390155.1 Clostridiaceae bacterium | reverse complement strand
CCCAGGTGGTCATTATGGCTATCGTACTTATACAACCATCAATGGTGTTGGTGCTGATATTGTCAAAGTTCAGAAAGAAATGCTTGAAAGTACAGATGCCACCATTATGCTTAATTCAACGATGACCAGAATCTTCCGTGAAGGCGGAGATGCAGGACGCGTTGTAGGCATTGAAATGGAAACCAAAGATGGGGTTAAGAATGTAAAGGCAGAAAAAGCAGTGATTTTGACCACTGGTGGATTCGGCAGCAATGTGGAAATGCGCTCCAAGCATGTACCCTCCCTTACAGCCGACATTCCAACAACTAACCATGTAGGCGCTACCGGTGAAGGTATTCTGATGGCTCAGGAAATCGGGGCAAATACAATCCATATGTCATACATTCAGCTTTATCCCTTTGCAAACCCCAACAACGGCGGATTGGATTCCTATGCAGTCATTCCTTTTAGCGGCCCTAGTGCCGGAATCGTCTACGTGGATGAAAATGGCCAGCGCTATGTCAATGAAGGTGAACGACGTGATGTATGCTCAAGGGCAGCTCAGCAAAGTGGCGGATTCCCCACCTTCTCTATTTTCGGCCAGGAAATCGTCGATAATGGCGGCTTCATCTCAGATACTCAATTAAACAATGGCATTGAGGCTGAACGCATATTCAAAGCGGACAGTCTGGAAGAACTGGCCCAAATAATCAATGATCATCCATACGCCGGCAATACCATAAACATGTCAGCAGAAACACTTAAGGAAACCATTCAGCGCCATAACGGATTTGTCGAAAATGGTAATGATCCTGATTTTGGGAAAGTCATCGACAAAGGTGTCATGCTTAAAATTGAACAAGGACCATACTATGCCATTCCCCAATGGCCATCAGTACACCATACCATGGGTGGACTCACCATTACTGAACGTACAGAAGTACAAGATATTTGGGGCAATGTAATCCCTGGCTTCTATGCTGCAGGTGAAGTTACCGGTGGTGTTCATGGGACTAATCGTCTTGGCTCCAACGCCATTCCTGATGCAGCTGTTCACGGCCTTATTGCCGGAAAGGTAGCCGTAACTGAAAGTGTGCCTGACTTTGTTCCACAACAATAGAATCAAATGCCCACCAGAATATGAGTAAGCTATGTGAAGCCTGTTGAACGAACAACAGGCTTCTTTCCCGTCGAACACTTATAATAAACAGGATGATTTTACTAAATCTTTCTCTTGATATTTCCATCAGCATTGATCATAAATTACAGAAGTCTTTCTTACGTTACTTCATATGAGTTTTATCAAGAAACCTATGATAATAGTTCAAAATTATTCTGTTCAAAATTATTTTTGTTATATTAATCCAAATTTGGTAAACTCAACTTTCAAGTTGATATGCACAGATATGAAAAATTGGGAAATAGGTGAATCAATGAAAAAAAGGGATTTTCATTTAATTATCATTATCTTGTTTATGGCTATATCTGCCTTGGTCCTTGGCCGCTTAACTCTCCAAGGATATTCAAATTCAACAGAGGCAGTTATTTATCAAAAAGATGAAGAGTATCTTCGGATTAGTCTTAATAATCCTCAGACAGTTGTTGTTGAAGAAAATGGCAGGTTAAATAAAATAGCGATCACAGAAAATGGTTTTTCGATGCTTGAATCCAATTGTCATAATCAGTATTGTTTGCACCAGGGTGAGGTAACATTGGACAACATGGACCAACGTTTATTCGGCGCATGGATCTATTGTCTGCCAAACGAAGTCTCCATTGAACTAGTTAAGGGGGAGTAACATGAACACTCACACCGTTACACGTATTGGAATTTTAGTAGGCGCTGCTTTAGTGCTGGGTTATGTGGAACGCCTGATCCCCCTTCCCTTCGCCTTACCCGGCATTAAACTGGGACTGGCTAACACCGTACTTTTGTATGGTCTCTACATGATGACTTGGAGAAATACCATGACCCTGATGGTATTGAAGGTTTTGCTAAGCGGCATATTGTTTGCCGGTTTTTCAGGAGCCCTTTACAGTTTCTCCGGTGGGTTGCTTAGCCTTGTGATCATGTTACTGATGATGCAGTACAATGATGTCAGCATTGTCGGAGTTAGTATTTCGGGAGCTGTGGCTCATAACATAGGCCAGGTGCTCATGGCCATGTTGGTGGTGCAAACCCGAGGCTTGCTGTTATACCTTCCAGTGCTCATGGTATCCGGCGTGATCACGGGGATGCTCACCGGAGTGATTGCTAAAAACGTCCTGAAGGGGCTATCTTTCCATCGTCCATCCAATGAAGTTGGCATACTGCAAAAGTGATTCAATGATGACGACAGTTCTCTTTCTGACAATCGAAAAGACCCTAACGCTGTGGGGTCTTTTTTTGTGTCCAACTTACTTTTTCAGCACCTCTAAGAGACGTTCCATGTATTTTTTCAGGTAAGCTGTCAAGTCGAACTCTCCTTCGTGTAATGCCCAGTGGTAGATAATTCCTCTCGCCGCAATGTAGAGATAGTCCACCATTTCCTCTGGCAACATACTGTCATCCAGTTCACCTGCCTGCTGCCCCCTGGCAATGATTTCTCCCAGGTATACCTGGAGAAAACGGTCCTTAATCCGGAAAAGGTTATTGTCGAATGAATATAGCTGTTTTACAAAATCCAAACCCTGGCGTTCCGAATACTCACTGTACCGTTTGAAGTAGTGAATGATCTCTTCACCTGAAACAACAAACAACTTTAATGAGACCATTGAAGAGCTTATCAGCCAAGGGCGTGCTTTTAAAGGCGATACACTGGAAGAATTGGCTGAACAAATTGGCGTGGACAGCGACAATCTGGTTTCATCTGTTGAGTCATTTAACGCAGCCGTTGAAACAGGTGGCCCCGATGAACTGGGACGCACTCTCTTTGATCGCAAGATAGAAGCAGCACCATTCTATGCCGCTCCGCGTGTACCAACGGTACACCATACCATGGGTGGTGTGGAAATCAATGAAAACGCTGAAGTATTGAACGCCTCCGGCAACCCCATTCCCGGTTTATATGCTGCCGGTGAAGTGACAGGCGGCATTCATGGCGCTAACCGCTTGGGTGGTAATGCACTGGCCGACATTGCAGTCTTCGGACGCATTGCAGGTCGTAACGCAGCCGCCAACCAGTAGATCCTCGTATAGCACCACATTAGTTCTCCCTTGTTTGTTTAGATAGATTGTGCAAAGAAGACCGGCATCCGCCGGTCTTCTTTGTTTAACCTATTAACAGCACCATGTACACGATGGCGATGGCTCCGGCCACCGGCACCATAATACCACCTTTGCACCAGGCCCAGAAGGCGGCAAAAATAATGCCAAGGGTCATTGCCAAAGGCTGTCCAGGAACGGAGGTAAGAACGCCAGGCAGAATCAATGCCCCCAAGGCTGTGAAGGGGATTAGTTCCAGAAACCGCTTAAAACGTGGTGCCAGACGAAGGTCCTGGATCATGTAAAAAGGGATGAGCCGGGGAATGTAGGTGGCCGCCATCATGCCCAGGATTAGAAGAAACATCAAAAACGGATTATTCTGCAGCATCTTCATGACCTCCCTTCTTGTTATGGGAAGGTACATAGGTGCCCATCCAGGAAACAATGACGATAACGGCCACCAGGTTCCATCCGGCAGGCAACAGGTCAACAAGGTTTAATAATGTGTGGAACAGTCCCGCTGTCAAGGCCAGCAGCAGCACCTGGCGAGACCGGCGCATTTCCGGCAGCAGAATGGCCACAAAAAGAGCATAAAGGGCAATACCCAGGCTGGCCTGCACCATAGGCGGCAGGATATCTCCCAGCCAGTACCCTGCAAAGGTGCCTGCATTCCATGACAGGTAGGCCATGAGCTGCAGCACCCATACAAAGTGGCGGCTCAGTGCTTCCTTTCTTGTCATGGCAACAGAAAACACTTCATCGGTTACCCCGAAGGCCAGCAGCGGCAGGCGTGAGCGGGGCTGGGCACCCAACCGTTGGGAAAGGGAGGCGCTCATGAGAAAATGCCGGAAGTTCATCAGCAGGGTAGTGAGGACAATCTGGCCCATCCCCACCCCCAGTGCGATAAGGTTAATGGCCATGAACTGGCTGGCGCCGGCAAAAACCATCAGGGAAAAAAGCTGGGTGTGGAGCATGGAAACCCCCACGCTTCTGGCCAGCACCCCAAAGGCAATGGCCACGGGGATGTAGCCCATAACAATGGGGATGCCAGCTTTAATGCCATCTTTGGCAGTGAGTTTTATGCTCATGGTGTCATCTCACTTTCTTGTGTTCCTTGGTTAGTGCTTTATTTTACCACTTTCCTTTGGTAATACCAAGCTGTGCCTCCAAAGACCATCCATACTCCCGCAATCACTGGCATTTTAGGACGAGTGTGGTGATCCGTGTCAATCACCCATTCCCCTCGGTGACCCATCCCATCGTCAGCCAGGATTCTATGGGCCTGGCTCAAATGGCTGTAGTCATAGAGGCCGTCATCGTCCAGTCTTCCTTCCTCCAACACGATCCCAAAGTCGTCCACCACGGTTACCACGGTTTGTGGAGAAAAACCGCCCCCGTCATAACCTACCCTTACCCGTTGGTGTTCCAGGGGTTCAATCTCCATGCAATGGGCTTCCACGACAGAAACTGTTGCCAGCAAGAAGCAGGCCACCGTCAACATTATCGACAAAAGATGTTTTCTCGTTTCGTTCTTCTTCATACCTTTAACACCCCTTCCTGGAGCCAGTCAGGCTTTGCCCTGGTCATGAGCTGAAGGGCAAAACCGGTGACCACTGCTTCGATGACCACCAGGGGTACATGCCCCGCAATGAGCATCCGGACAACGGACAGGGTGCCCTGGGCAAAGAGTGGTTGACTGACCACCAGGACCATGATCAACAGTATGACTGTCAGTAACGTTGCCAATGCACCTGCCATCATGCCTTTGACAAGAGGCGCCAGTGAAAGCCTCACATACACCTGCTGTGCAACCAGGGCGGGGATGGCCAGCATCAGCGTGTTGGCACCCAGGCTGGTGATGCCGCCATGCTGGAACAACAGTGCCTGAAGAAGCAAGCCGATGAAAAAGGCCAGGGTTGCCCTCCTTCCCAGCATCACTCCCATAATACCCGCCATCATCAGATGAATGGAGGAAGGGCCTATGGGAATGCTGATCAGTGACACTGCAAAGAAGGTGCCCGTTGTCAGGCTGATTTTTGGAATTTCCTCTTCTGCCATGTCTTTAAGACTCCAACGCAGCATCACTGCCGTTCCTGCATAGGTGGCCGCAATGGCGGGTGCGGTGAGAATGCCGTCAGTTAAGTGCATAACAAACCTCCTTCATTTTTGGTTGATAGTTGTCTTTTTCATTGGATAGAGTTTTATATTCTCATCAGTGGATCTTCCCCCATCAAGTTTATGGCTTCCCTCATGTTACGCGGTTTTTCTTTGTGCCGGGAAAACAGTTGCACCAACATGGGCGGCTTTATTTTTGCAGCCTTAAGCATCGCAATGTCTTCCAGCACTTCGTCAACGGGCCCGTGGGAGAGCACCCGTCCTTCTGCCATGACCACTGCGTCGTCTGCCCAAGCGTAGGCCATGTCAATGTCATGGGTGCTGAAGACCATGGAACGTCCCTCCTGCACCCATTGGTCCAACATCTTCTGAAACTGCTCCTGGGCATTGGCGTCCAGTCCGGAAAAGGGTTCGTCGCAGACCATCAGGGTTGGTTCCATGGCAATGACACCGGCAATGGCTGCCCGCTTCTTCTGGCCCAGACTCAGCTGGTAAGGTGGTTTCTCCCGGAGACTTTCCATGTTTACCTGTACCAGGGCTTGCTCAACCATGTTGTCAATTTCAGAGGACTTACAGCCAAAATTACGTGGACCGAAGGCCACGTCCCGTTCAACAGAGGTGGCAAAAAGCTGGTGGTCCGGGTAGTCGAACAAAAATCCCACCTGGCGCCGCAGGGAAGCCACGGTTTTTTTGGTGACCTCAGTGCCCAGCACCTTCACCTGACCCTGTTGAGGCAAAAACGTCCCATTGAGATGATACAGCAGGGTTGTTTTGCCACTTCCGTTCATTCCCAGCACCGCCGTACGCCTTCCAGGGGGGATGTGCAGGTGAATGTCCCGCAGCCCCTGGGTGCCATCCGGGTATGTATAGGATAAATTGGTGATCTGAACAATCATGATAAAACGCCTCTTTCCAACAATATCATCACAATCAATACCAGGGTGATCAGTACCGTGGTTCCCCTCTGTGCCAGGTTCAGCCCCAAAGACTGTTTTTCTTCCGGCATCTGCCCTCCAAACCCCCGGGCTTGCATGGCCTGGTACACCTTTTCCGAATGATCCATGGATTTAAGAAAAAAACCGCCCATCCATTCGCCTGTCACCGGCAGCAAGGCAACGGCTGACAGTTGCCCCAGCCCTCTGGCTTTCAATGCACGCCAGGCTTTCTCCCCATCCTGCTTCACCATCATAAAATAGCGGAAACTTAACAAAAGCACCTGGATCATCACGTTTGGCATTTTCAGCCTTCCCAGTCCTTCCACCAGTTCTTCCCCACTTCGTCCTGCCAGCAACCCAATCAAGACAAGGGCTGACGCCGTCATGCGCATGGCCAGCAGGGCGGCTGTCAACCGAAGCTCAGCCGGTGGGGGCCAACCCTGTGATACCAGCAGGGGTACCGTTAACAGTAAGAGTACCGGCAGCAGGGCCGTCAGCCTGAGGGTGATTAACCGGCTATGCCGGCACCTAAGCACCACCAATCCTGCCCCTGCCACAGCGATAAAGGTGATGGGCAGCAGGCTGCGTAAGAAGGTTATGCCTACAATGATAAGAAAGGCCTGGATAATGGGGGCTGCAGGACTGGACTCCCTGGTCATCTTCCTTCCGCCTTTCTGAAATCCTGGCAACTGCTGACAAACCTTTTGG
>JAABSW010000062.1 GCA_011390155.1 Clostridiaceae bacterium | reverse complement strand
ACATCACTAAGCTCACCAAGCCGAACAAGGAGCCCGGTGGTTACATCAGTATTTTTGTGCTCTTAACGGGCATGATTTTGATCCTCATCACCCTGTCTCTTCTCACCCGACAGGTAAACGAGGTAATGGCAGTAGGGTCTTTCCAGCACAAGACACAGGCACATTATTTGGCAGAAACAGGCATGGACATGGCCCTGTGGCAGCTTTATGAATGGTCGGAGGAAGCCATTGCTGCCTACGAAGAGGGCGTAACCTTGGCGTCTGAATCGGGTGTCACAGTGCCTTCTGTGAAAGACTATGTCAGAAGTCATGTTATTTACCAGCTTTACCAATTGAACCAGTATGATCATACCCCCATGGCGAACCCACTGCAGAACCTGGAACTTGACCACGGCATACGCCTCCGAGTGGAAGCATCCATCGACGAAGCGCAGCTCACCGTCACCGTCCAGGGTATTTGTGAAAAGGCACGGGTGACCCAGCAAGCTGTTGTTACCTTACCCCGGGTAACACAGGTGAATTCCCTGGAAGCAGCAGGAAGCACAGGCAACGAAGTGGTGATTCAGGGATTGCACCTTCTTTCCCGGTTTCAAACCTCGTCAATTTGGTATTAACATTGTTAAGTTGTGCTACTTTGAATCTCAGCCCCTAAACTCACCAGGATGAACCGATGGAAAGGAAGTTGACCATGGAAGTGAAAAACCATATGGAGTACGTTGTCGAGAAGATGCTGCCCCAGGTATTAAAAATGAAACCGGATGTATGCAGCTGTGAACGGTGTATCAGCGACATGAAAGCCATTGCCCTTAATAATTTGCCACCCAAATACGTTGCCACTGAAAAGGGTGAAGTGTTAACCAAAGCCAATCAGCTGACGGTGCAGTTTGAAGCTGATGTGATTCGTGCTTTGGTGGAAGCCACAGAAAAAGTGAAGGGACATCCTAATCATGGGTAAACATGGCAGTGAAAATGTTGGGCACATTGTGCTCATGGGTTTCATGGGTAGTGGAAAAACCACCGTTGGCGCCACCCTGGCCAACAGCCTTTCCATGCAGCAGGTGGACGTGGACCAGGCCATTGAAGAAAAAGCCGGTATGAGCATTGGTGATATTTTCCAGCTTTATGGAGAAGAAACCTTCCGTGAAATGGAAAAGGAAATGGTAGCCCACCTGAGCAAACAAGAGGAACCTTCTGTCATCTGCAGTGGTGGCGGAGTGGTTTTGCATCCTGAAAATGTGGCGGCTTTACAAAAAACCGGTACCGTGGTGTGGCTAAAAGCCAGTCCGGAAGAAATATACCATCGCATCAAAGAAGACACGGGACGTCCTCTACTGAAAGACAGTATGAATGTGGAAAAAATAACGTCCATGCTCAATGGACGTTTGCCCTTGTATGAAAAAGCGGCACACCTGTTGGTGGAAACCGATGGTAAAAACACGGAGACCATCAGCCAGGAAATCATCGAAAAAATGAAAACCATCGTGAAGGTAAAACATTTGGCCCTGGGTTCTGGCAGGCCTAAAATATGCGTACCCATGATGGGTACCAACCAGGCTGAACTGGAATCGGAACTGGTGACAATTAAGATGCTGAGCCATGCCATCGACCTCATTGAGTGGCGTGTGGATTTTTTTCGCCGGGCTGACAAACCGGGTGAGGTCATTGATGCCTTAACATTCATCCGCGACCAATTACCTGAAATGCCCCTGCTTTTCACTTTCAGAACACTGGCTGAAGGAGGGGAACAGGAAATCAGCATCGAGGATTACAAAAAACTTTACGAAAAAGTGATCGCTTCAAAAATGGTTGATCTCGTTGACCTGGAGATGTTCCTGGACACTGCACTGGTGAACAGTTTGGTGAAAACCGCCAAAAAAGCTGGGTGCAAAGTGGTGATTTCAAACCACGATTTTCATAAAACCCCTGTGGTGGACGAAATGGTAAACCAGCTGCAAGAAGCCCGGGAATTAGGGGCCGATCTGCCAAAAATGGCTGTGATGCCAACGGATGCAGCAGATGTGTTGGCGCTGCAGGAAGCCACCAGAATAGCCAATGAAGAACTGCACCTGGGGCCTCTCATCACCATGTCCATGGGTCCTTTGGGCATGATCAGCCGTATTTCAGGCCAATTGTTCGGTTCCTGCGTCACCTTTGGCGCTGCCACCGTTACTTCGGCACCGGGACAAATACCCGTTGAAGATTTATACCACATCCTTGATGTACTGCATGGTTAATTGTATCTAAATGAAATGAGCGTTATAAAAAGGAGTTTATTATGCCTATTCACATCACCGGCAACACCCAACTGACTGCTCTTTTGGGGCACCCAGTTGAACATAGCAAATCACCTTTCATGCACAACACTGCTTTTAAACGCCTTGGTTTGCCTTATGCTTACCTGGCTTTTGACATTGAGCCTCATCAGCTGAAAGACGCTGTGGAGGCGTTGAAAACTTTCAACGCTGCCGGGTTTAACCTGACCATGCCCTTAAAACAGTCTATCATTCCTTTCCTAGACGAACTTTCTCCAGAAGCCTCTCTGACAGGTGCGGTAAACACTGTTAAAATCCAAGAGGGAAAGCTGATAGGTTACAACACCGATGGCCGGGGCTACATTATGTCCCTTGAAGAACGTGGTTTTCGGGCAAAGGATAAAACCATTGTATTGGCAGGTTCTGGCGGCGCTGCCAGAAGTGTGGCCCTCTCCCTGATGCTGGAAGGATGCCAACACCTCATCCTTTTAAACAGAAGCCTGTCCAGTACCCATGAGATTGCAGAAATGCTGCACTTGGCAGCCCCTTTGTCCAAAGTGGATGTGGACACTCTGTCCCAGGATCACCTGGCCGCTGCTTTGGAGAAGGCTGATTTACTGATCAACGCAACACCCCTGGGTATGGGCGACCTGACTGACCAAAGCATTGTGGAGGATGCAACCATGTTAAAGCCTCCCTTGTTGGTGTCTGATCTCATTTATCATCCGGCAAAAACCAAGTTGCTGAAACAGGCAAAAAAAAGGAAGTGTGACACTGTCAATGGCTTGGGGATGCTGTTATGGCAGGCGGCATTGGCTTTTAAAATCTGGACGGGTAACGACATGCCCACTGACCACGTTAAGAAACACTTATAGTAAAGGAGGCATTTTCATGTCATTAAGAGACGAAGCACTAAAGCTTCACATAGACAACAAAGGTAAACTGGAAGTGACCAGCAAGGTGCCTGTGAAAGACAAGGAAGGTTTGAGCCTGGCCTACACACCAGGCGTGGCAGAACCCTGTAAAGAAATAAAAAACAATCCGGAAACCATCTACCAATACACTGCCAAAGGCAACATGGTGGCTGTGGTGTCTGACGGCAGTGCCGTCCTGGGCCTTGGCAACATTGGCGGGCCCGCTTCCCTGCCTGTGATGGAGGGGAAAGCGGTGTTGTTTAAATGCTTTGGCGGCGTAGACGCTTTCCCCATCTGCGTTCACACCCAGGACCCGGATAAAATTGTGGAGATTGTCACCCAGATTGAACCCGCTTTTGGCGGCATCAACCTGGAAGACATCGCGGCTCCCAATTGTTTTGAGATAGAACGCAGGCTGAAGGAAACCCTTGACATTCCCGTCTTCCACGATGACCAGCATGGTACAGCCATTGTCACCCTGGCAGCTTTGCTGAACGCCTTAAAAATCACCGGGAAAAAGATGGAAGAATTGGTGGTGGTCATTAACGGTGCCGGCTCGGCTGGGGTGGCCATTACCAAAATTTTGCAAAACGCTGGTGCCGGCGACATTCTACTCCTGGACCGTAAGGGCATTTTGTGTGAAGGCCGTGAAAACATGAACTGGATCAAAGAAGAAATGGCGGCCTCCACCAACAAGCACAAAAAAGAGGGCAACCTGGTTGTGGCCATGGAAGGGGCTGATGTGTTCATTGGTGTCTCTGAAGCCAACATCGTGACAACGGAAATGGTGGAAAGCATGAACCCAGACCCCATCATCTTTGCCATGGCCAACCCGGTGCCTGAAATTGACCCGGACCTGGCCAAAGAAGCCGGCGCCCGTGTTGTTGGCACTGGCCGGTCTGATTATGCCAACCAGATCAACAACGTTCTGGCCTTTCCCGGTGTCTTCCGTGGTGCCCTGGATGTCATGGCCAAAGACATTAATGAAGAAATGAAACTGGCGGCTGCCAATGCCCTGGCGTCCATGATCCCTGAGGCTGAATTGAGGGAAGATTATATTATCCCCATGCCCTTTAACGAGGATGTGGCACCCACCGTGGCTTCAGAGGTGGCCAAAGCTGCCATGGACAGTGGTGTGGCCCGGATATTGCGAGGCCCTGAATGGGTCAGGGAAAACGCCATCGACCTGATTCAAAAGGCCAATAAGCATTTTTAAAGCAATTGCCACGATCATTTTGAATATAATCTCACAATCTCAACCCCAGGACCTGTTTCCTGGGCTTTTTCTTGGGGGCTTTCTTTTGCCTGAGATCTACACGCCCTGCACTGTTCAACCCACCTGTAATATGTTATACTTGTAGAGGTAAATAAAACAACAGGAGGGAACCTATGAACCAAAGAATTGAGGCAATTCGACAGTGGATTTCCCAGGAAAAAGTGGACGCCGTGCTGTTAAACAAACCCGCCAACCGTTTCTATGCAACAGGTTTTACCGGGTCTGCCGGCACAGTGGTGATTACACCAGACGAATTGTATATGATCACCGACTTCCGTTATAAAAGCCAGGTGCAGGAGCAAAGCCCTGATTTTACCTACCTGGAGATTGATAAACACGAAACTGCCATCAAATACATTAATAACCTGGGCTTCAAACGCGTGGGAATTGAAGAAGAGTTCATCAGTTATTCCCTGGCCATGAGTTATGAAGACCAGATTCCTGGCATTGAACTGGTGCCCATGAAGAGCCAGCTGACAAAGATTCGTTCTGTGAAGAGTGCAGAAGAAGTGGCCTCTGTCAAAAAAGCCGCTGCTCTGGCAGATGAAGGCTGGGATATGATTCAAAAGAAAGTGCGGCCCGGGGTTTCAGAAAAGGAACTGGCCCTGGAGCTGGAAGTTTACATGCGGAAAAAGGGTGCCAACGATGTCAGTTTTAAATTTATTGTGGCTTCCGGCACACGTTCGGCCTTGCCTCATGGCATTGCATCTGATAAACTGATTGAGGCCGGCGATTTCGTCGTCTTCGACTATGGTAACTTAGTCAATGGTTACTGCTCTGACATGACCCGTACACTGGTGGTGGGGCAGGCAACTGACCAGCAAAAAGAGATTTATGACACCGTATTAAAAGCACAGATTGCCTCGCTGGAAGCTGTAAAACCAGGCATCACTGGCACAGAGTTAGACCTGATTGCCCGGGACATTATCACTGAAGCCGGTTATGGCGATTATTTCGGTCATGGCCTGGGTCATGGTGTGGGCATCGAGATCCATGAACTGCCCCATGTGAACCATTTGGGCACAGAACCCCTAATACCTGGTAACATCATTACCATTGAACCGGGCATTTACCTGCCGGAACTGGGTGGTGTGCGTATTGAAGACCTGGTGCTTGTCACAGAAAATGGCTATGAAGTGTTGTCACATTCAGACAAAGCGCTGGTGCAAATACCTGTTTAACCTTATTTGATCATATAAGATGCGGAGGGAAAAACATGATTTATGCAAGTGATTTTCGAAAGGGCAAAACCTTCCAAAAAGATGGAGAACCCTGTGTGGTGGTTGACTTTCAACACGTAAAGCCTGGTAAAGGTGCTGCTTTTGTCCGTACCAAGTACAAAAACCTGAAAACCGGTTCCATCCGTGAAGAAGCCTTTAACCCCAACGACAAGTTCGAACTGGCCATTATCGAAACAAAAGAGATGCAGTACCTATACAGCGATGGCGGTATTTATTATTTCATGGACAACGAAACTTATGAGCAAATCCCCATGACAAAAGACATTGTTGAAGACGCCATTATCTACTTGAAAGAAAATGACACTGCTTCCGTCAAATTTTACCAGGGGAACCCTTTCCAACTGGATGCCCCCAATTTTGTGGAATTGACGGTCACAGAAACGGAACCTGGCATAAAGGGCGACACCGCCTCCAACGTGACAAAATCCGCCACCGTTGAAACCGGTGCTGTGGTGCATGTACCCCTCTTCGTCAACGAAGGGGATGTTGTGCGCATCGATACCCGCACCGGCGATTACATGTCAAGGGTGTAGGGATTTTCAGTTAACAATTGATCGTGTAGCATGAATCGTTAGCGTCAAAAATGTAAAACCCACAGGGGAACACGTGACTGAGAGCGTTGTGATGTATTCATTACGGTCCTGGTCACAGATTTCATAGCATTTGAATCTCTACAAACTAAGGGTGTTAAGAAAAAGGAGGCGTAACATGAACCATTTATTTGAAAGCGTCGCTTACCTGAAAGGGCTGGCAGAAGGCATGGACGTGAAGGAAACTTCAAAAGAAGGAAAATTGCTGCTGGGGATTTTAGACACCCTGGAGGAAATTGTTGCATCAATGGAAGAGCTTCAGGAAGAGCAGGATGACCTGGCTGAATACGTTGAAGCATTGGACGACGATTTGGCTGAAGTGGAAGAAAGTGTCATGGAAGAAGAAGATTTTGAAGATGACCTGGAAGAAGAAGACATTGAATTTATGGAAATTGAGTGCCCTAAGTGTGGGGAAATCATTTACCTGGATGAAGACATTCTTTATGATGATGATGCAGAAATTCTGTGCCCCAGCTGCCATGAACTCATCGAGTTTGACCTGGAGGATTTCATGGAAGACGAAGGCGGTTGTTGCTGCGGACATGGCGGATGCCATGACGACGAAGACGACGAAGAAGAGGAAGTTGAAGAAACAAAGGAATAAACACTGTCATTCATTTGTCTTAAGAGAAAATCCTTTGATTCGTCATGG
>JAABSW010000061.1 GCA_011390155.1 Clostridiaceae bacterium | reverse complement strand
AACGAAAAACGTTTCGACAAGCTGCTCAGGTATCTCTCAGATGGAACTATGGTGACAGGGGGAGATGTTGACAGAGATCAACGTTATATCGCTCCAACAATCCTGGATGACATTACCTTGAAAGATGGGGTGATGCAGGAAGAAATCTTTGGCCCGATTTTACCCGTGATAACCTTTGATGAGCTTGACCAGGTGGTTGACATCGTACGACAGCATCGCTATCCACTAGCCCTTTACTTATTTACTGAAAACCGGCAGACAGAGAAAATGATCAGCGAGTCCCTGGAGTTTGGTGGTGGGTGTATCAATAATTGTATTGTCCATGTGGCCAATCCTCATCTTCCCTTTGGTGGTGTTGGTAACAGTGGTATGGGTCGTTATCATGGAGAAGCATCCTTCCAGCTATTCTCCAATATGAAGGCCATGGTTCGAAGCCATACCTGGCCTGACCCTGATCTTCGATACCCTCCTTTTGATGAAGAAAAACTAAGCCTTGCCAAATTGTTATTGTAAACAGCTGTTACGTGATTGTATTTCATCATTGGGTATGCATTTACAGAAGGCTGAAATTTTGAACGGTAATGTTACGTGCTAAGAAAATGGAGGAGGAGAACAACGATGTCATCCAATTCAAACGAAAAACCAACGCCAATGATTGTGACAACGAAATATAGCAATTATCTGGTTACCGATCTTGAAACCCTGGAAAAATCTGATGGCTCTCAACTTAAAACCGATCCGGTGACAGCCTTGTGTCGCTGTGGAAATTCGAAGCACAAGCCATTCTGTGATGGCTCCCACAATGATAATGGTGGGTTGAATGAGGTTAAGAAGGAGGGCGGCATGCCTGACAAGGTGAAAGCCTATGAAGGCAAAGACATCACCATCTATGACAACCGGGGAGTTTGTTCTTTTGATGCAAGCTGTACCCGGCTACTGCCGTCTGTGTTCAAAAAAGAGGAGCGGCCCTGGATTGACCCTGATGGTGCCTCGGTGGCAGAAATTATTGATACCATCGAAAAATGCCCTTCAGGCGCACTCAGCTATGGCATCGGCAGCCGCCGCTACCAGGACCTGAAACGGGAACCGGCCATCCAAGCAAGGAAAGACGGGCCACTGGAGATCACCGGAGGTATACTCTTAAAAGACGACCAGGGTTCTCAGCCTGAAAGCAGCGAGCACTACACCCTATGTCGCTGTGGTAAGTCAAAGAACAAACCTTTCTGCGATGGGGAGCATGAGGAGCATGGTTTCAAAGCGGATTGACCTTTGACCGAACCTGCCTCACTGATAGGCTGCTTACGTAACGCTCTGTGCACTGCTACACTGGCAGGTGTCACAGGGCGTTTTGTGTGTATTATTTGTTGTTTCACTGTAGTGGCAGTGATATGGCAAAAAAAAGACACATCCTGTTTGCAGGAAAGGGTCAGTTGGGTATGACAAGGATAGGAGTTATTAGTTTGTAGAGTTTAAGATGAATAAAGGTCTAAATATAAAGAAGGGATGGTTTTATGAGTAAGCTGATTATTGTTTCCAATCGATTGCCTGTTACGGTCGCCAAACAGGAAGAGGCTTTCGAATACCATAAAAGTCTAGGTGGACTGGCAACTGGGTTGAAATCTTATCATAAAAAAGCGGACAGCATATGGATTGGATGGCCTGGCATTGCCAGTAACGAGCTGAAAGAAGAGGAAAAAGCTGGAATTGAAAAAAAACTGGAATCGGATCATGGTTGTCTTCCAGTCTTCCTCAGTGCAGAAGAAAAGGAAAAGTATTATGATGGTTTCTGTAACAACACACTCTGGCCCTTGTTCCATTATTTTACCAACAAAATGGAATTCAAAAGCGATACCTGGGAAGCTTATAAACATGTAAATGAAAAATTTTTTCGGGTATTGGATGAAGTCATGGAAGAAAATGACCAGGTATGGGTGCATGATTATCAACTAATGCTGTTGCCAGGGATGATCAGGGATAAGTATCCCCAGGCAAAAATTGGTTTTTTCCTTCACATACCATTTCCTTCCAACGAGATTTTCAGACTTTTAATCTGGCGTGATGAAATATTGGAAGGTGTACTGGGGTCAGATCTCATTGGTTTTCATACTTACGATTATGTGCGACATTTTCTCAGCAGCACACGACGACTGATGGGGCTGAGCAGCCATTTGAACACAGTGCATTACGGTAATCGAAATATCAGAGTGGACGCTTTTCCCATGGGGATTGATTATGAAAAATTTTACCGGGAGTATACAGACAGTGAGTTTATAGAAGATACCAAGTTGGTCCAGGACAGTAAAAAAGACATGAAACTGATTCTTTCTGTTGACAGGTTGGATTATACAAAAGGAATTCCTAATCGACTGGAAGCCTTTGATGCTTTTCTGGAATTATATCCTGAATATGTGGAAAAAGTAAAATTCATTCTGATCGTGGCGCCATCTCGAGAAACGGTGCGTTCTTATGAAAAATTGAAGCGCCAGGTTGAAGAACTGGTTGGAAAAATTAACGGTAAATACAGCACTTCCAATTGGATGCCTGTATGGTTTTATTATAAGCCTTTCACTCAAAAAACGCTGATTGCTTTATACCGAAATGCGGATGTGTTATTGGTTACTCCCCTTAGGGATGGCATGAACCTGGTGGCGAAGGAATATGCAGCTTCCCGAAGAGATCTTGAGGGTATGATTGTCATCAGTGAAACAGCAGGCGCTGCCAGTGAGCTGGGGGAAGCAATCCATGTGAATCCACGCGATAATGTGGCCATAGCCAGAGGTCTCTATAAAGCATTGGAGATGCCGCTGGAAGAAAAACATACGATCAACAAAATCTTTCATCAACGTCTCAAACGATACAGTCTGGATTTCTGGGCCAAGGAGTTTATATCCAGTCTGCAAAGCCACGAGAAAACACCAATCATTAAGGAAGGGGTTCTCAACATTGGCGAGGATTCAGATCAATTGATGAAAGAGTACCATCAGGCAGAAAAACGTTTGATTTTGTTGGACTATGACGGCACACTTGTGGGATTTACTTCCATACCTCAGCGGGCCAGACCTGACCAGTCCCTGAAGGATCTATTGACTACTATGGGAGAAAACCCACAAAACACACTGGCCATTGTTTCAGGACGTGACCGACAGACGTTGGAAAAATGGTTAGGAGACTTACCTTTGCATTTGGTAGCTTCTCATGGACTATGGGTCAAAAATTACAATGAGGACTGGAAAAGCACAGTGATGTTGACACATGATTGGAAACCGGTGGTTTATGAAGTAATGCAAATGTACAGTGACCGAATGCCAGGTTCTATCATTGAAGAGAAAGATTACTCCATCGCTCTTCATTACCGGAAATGCGACCCGGATATGGTGGCCGAGAAAATGGGTGAGATCAAGGAGGCGTTGTTGACCTTGGTACATGCCATGAGTTTGGGGGTTTTGGAAGGAAATAAAGTGTTGGAAGTTAAGGACGTGCGTGTTAATAAGGGACTGGCAGTGGCACATTTAATGAGAGAGAATTCCTATGATTTCATCCTTGCTGCTGGTGATGATGTAACCGATGAAGATTTATTTGATGCACTCCCTTCCCATGCATTTTCAATAAAAGTGGGTTTTGGCAGCACTCGGGCCGCATATTATGTTGACGACTGGAGGGCAATTCGTTCATTGTTGCAGAAATTGAAAGGATCTTAGGGTGTCAACAGTATTGATGATTAATTAGCTGAAGGCCAAAAATATCTACAAGAAATGCAAAAAATATGTTATGTTTATGGTATGTTTACGTTGTAAAAATGTCTTTGTTTTGGTAAAAAATTTGTGGTGATGTTAACCGGGGGCTTTAAGAGTGTAATAGCGCAAATGAAGTTTGTTGTTGTGATGAAGGGAGGAGCCCCTCGTGAATCAACTCATCCTGCCACGAAAGCAAATTGATTTTCAGTTGAAAGAGATGTTTGATCATCCATTGACGCTGGTTACAGCGGCCATGGGCTATGGTAAAACCACTGCAGTGAGACATTTTCTTGATCAATATCACACCAGGTACCTGTGGCTGAATGTAGAGACTGATGAAACATCAGCTCCCAATATCTGGCATTCCCTTACCAGACAATTGACAAAAATTGAACCAGCCTTTGGCAAGCAGCTTAACACGTTGGGATTCCCCTCAGACAGTGCACAACGGGAACGGGTTCTTGATTACATAGAGGACCATGTTTATGGTACTAACACCGTGATGGTGTTGGATGATTACCATCATGTTTATGCTTCTGAGGTGGATGAGTTGATGGAAAGGATTGTTCGTAAAGCCATACCCGGGTTTCATGTTGTACTCATTTCCAGGGTAAGGCCACGGTTCGGCGTGGAGGAACTTGTGACGAAAGGTTTGTGCTTGCAGCTGAAAAACGTTCTTTTTGAACTGTCTTCGGATGAAATTCTGGAATTCTTTCGACTGTATGGCTATGATCTTTCTGACGACAGCATCATGCAGGTGTATGAGGTAACGGAAGGTTGGATCACAGCTGTGTACCTCATGATGAAAAGTTATGCTGAAACCGGTACCTTTGATTATGAAACTGATATTAATTCGCTTCTGGAACAGGCAATCATAACCCAGTATACTATGGATGAAACAAATTTACTTGCAGCGCTGTCTTATCTCGACAGTTTTACGCCCCGTCAGGCAGTGTTTGTGACTGGCATGAGGGATGCTGCAAAAGTGATCCGTAAAATCTGCTGTGATAATTCACTGATTCATTACAATGGCCAGGCAGGAAACTATAAAATGCACAATATCCTTGTGGGTTATTTGCAGGAGAATTGGGTTGTGCATTTTCAGAAGTATGACCTGGCTGGTTTTTACAGGCGTGCCGGTGAGTGGGAAGTCAAAAACCACAATCTGCTGGCAGGCCTGCAATATTTTTTGAAGGCCAAAGAATATGACCTGATTCTGAAGGAGTTTGAAAAACCTGGTATCACACGTGTGATTGATACAGCTCCAATAGAAATCGTGGCCATTTTTGAGCAGGTTCCTAAGGAAGTCCGATACCGTCATCCCATGGGGTATATCACGTATGCTGATTTTTTTTTGACGGACATTGACATGGAGGCGGGTACCCAGCTGCTGGATGAAATAGAATTATATTATTCCAACAATCCAGGTACATCCCTGACATTGAAAAGACAAATATTTGGCGAAATCACTTTGGTGAGAAGCTTCTCCCATTTTAATGACATGAGAAAAATGAGTGAACTGCATGTACAAGCGTATGAATTATTGGGGGGCAGGTCTTCCATTGCCAACAGGGACATGGTGTTCACCTTTGGAAGCCCTCATTCCCAGTATCTTTTTTACAGGGAAAAAGGAGATCTCTGGGGGATCACGGAATATTCAGATCGGGCCATCCGTTATTATCAGGAACTATCTGATGGGTGTGGTGCAGGGTTTGGTCACCTTTCAAGGGCAGAGTATTATCTGGAAACCGGTTCTCTTGATCAGGTTGAGCCTTATGCCCGGAAAGCGATCTACAAAGCCCAGACCATGGACCAGCTTTCCGTCATTCTTTGTGCCCGGTTTACCCTGGCCAGATGGTATGCAGCCAGGGGGCAGTTTGTAAAAGCGAGGAAGGAATTATGTGACCTGAGTGTAATGGTGGAAGAAAGCCACAACCCAATATTAAACAGCACCCTGGAATTGTGTTACGGTTACCTTGGCGGTATTCTGGGAGATGCCACAGATTTTACTTCCTGGTTACGAGAGGGTGACATGCAACAAAGTGACATTTTCTACCAGGGCATGGGATTTAATTACCTGGTTCATGCAAAGTATGTTTTGTTAGAGGCAGATTATTTAAAACTGGAAATGCTCTGTGAACAATTGTGTCAGGTGTTTTCCATATTCAATAACCTGCTTGGGTACGTGCATGCTTATATTCTGGAAGCCATCGCCAAAGAAAAAACATACGGTTTTACAGAAGCAAAAGAAACTCTGTTGTTGGCACTGGACATCGGCCGTGCCGATGGCCTTATCCTGCCTTTTGCAGAATACGGTATGTACATTGGAGAGCTCCTGCAGTCATTACACCAGGAAAACCCTGGTGATGAATACCTGGGCAAATTGGACAAGGCCGCTGAACAATACAGAAAAAACCTTCAGCACTATCAAAAGGATTTAAAAAAGGAAGCTGTCCTGACACCCCGTGAAAAGGAAATACTTTGTCTGGTTATCGAAGGCAACACCAATAGAGAAATCGCAGATCGTCTCTTTATTGCTCAGGTCACAGTCAAAAAAACGGTCACTTCCATTTACAGGAAACTGGAGGTGAACGGACGGGCCGCGGCAGTCAGGAAAGCCCTGGAACTGGGACTTGACGCAGAAGAAGCTTCGAGCAAAGAGGATTACTAACGTAGTAGTCATCGGATAAATGTATCCTTTAGGATAGTATAATTTTTTAAAGACCCCTGCTATGTTTAAAGCATAGCAGGATTCTTCTTTTTTTGGAGATAACGGAAGGAAGGGTGCAAGTGGCCATCATCACATGTGTCACTCCATATGATGATCACACCCTGCTGATCGAACTCAGCAATCAGCACTGTATCATCTATGATCTACAACCAAGGCTCAGAACTGCTCGTTTTGCAGGGCTCAAAGAGCTGGACAGGTTTAAATCCGTCAGGGTAGACCATGGGAATACCCTGGTATGGGACAACCTGTGCCAGCTCACCATTGACGAAATATTTGACAGAATTGAAAGGTAATTGAGGTCGACAGCTTGAAAGCGGGGAGTGGTTGGAAAAAGGATTTGAATGAAAAGAGATGAGAAAAAATTGACAATAACGGTGAAATGGCAAAGAGTAAGGAGGGTTTACAGTGAAAAGAAAATTCACAGCCTTGTTCCTGGCCTGTATGATGCTCATCAGTGTTTCCGGATTGAATGGCTCCAGTCTTGTCAGCCATGCAGTCACATCTGAAGGGTTTGCGGGAGGAACGGGAACGGCAGAAGACCCGTGGCAGATTGCCACAGCAGCCCAGTTGGACATTGTGAGAAACTACCTGGGAACAGT
>JAABSW010000060.1 GCA_011390155.1 Clostridiaceae bacterium | reverse complement strand
ATTCGGCTGCTTTTCTTTTAATAGCTCCAGGACACCCGTCAGGTGCTCCGCTTCTCCCACCACCTGAAAATCGCTGTTTAGTTCAATGAGAAAACGTAGTCCTTCCCGTACAACACTGTGATCGTCAAGAATCATTAATGTGATTACCGCCATGTTATCACTCCCCCCAGGGTATGCTGACACCCACTTGCGCACCCGTCGATTTTGACTTGATACGAATGCTACCTCCGGCTGCTTCTGCCCTCTGTTTCATCAGACCCAGTCCTTTCCCACCTTGTTGGACTGCTTTTTGTGCTGGTGGAAATCCCCTCCCATTGTCCTTGATACTCATCACCAATTCTGTCAGGGTAGATTCAAGTACCACGTTCACCTGAGAAGCATGGCTGTGTTTTACGGCATTACACAAGGCTTCCTGCATAATATAGTAAATATGTGTTGCTTGTTCCGGCGAAAAACGCCCCATCTGTAAAATAGGAATTCTGTTCACAAGCTGAATTTTCATATTTGACATCTCTCTGTATTCTTCAGCCAGTTCCATCAATTGGCTAAGGAGATTTTCCGGTTCCACTTTTTCCTGCAAGTTCTGGTTCAGAAGTTCACGAACGATGTCCATGGAATCCTTCAGACCATTTTTTATATCCATCAATAATTTGTGGTGCTGTTCCTGTGCCGGCGCTTGTTGCACCAGGTATTCCACCTTTAGGCCGCTGGCGTATAGTTTTTGAATGATGCCGTCATGCAGGGTCAAGCCGATTCGTCGTCGTTCTTCTTCAGCGCCTCTTATTTGAATGAGGGAATGAACTTTCACCCTGGCTTCTTCCTGAAACGCTTTTAAAAGCCCTGACATGCCCCACAGTATAGCGGCTCCGGTCATGGCCTTCACCAACTGCACCGGCACTCCTGTCAATTGCTGGAAAGAACCATGGTTGATGACATTTGCGGGGAAAAAACCAGAAGCCCTTACCACCAACCCGTCCAACAGTCCATACAGTAAAAATGCGATGGCCAATAACCGTGTCTTGACCGCCTGTTTCCTACGCGACTTCTGTTGAAGAATTTTTGCATCCCGTTTAAACGCAAAAAATGTCAGCAAACCTGCGGGTACAGCCATACCATAACGTACCATTGAAATGTTGAGGGATGCAAGCTGATCCGTTCCGGTATACCCACCTTCCAAACTGATGATGGCTACCACCGCTATGGCCCAACCAGCCAGCATCAACCAGGGTATGAAAAACCGGTGGCTTCTCAACTCTTTCTGGTGCCAGGTCATTCGCATACTAAAACGAAGTAAAAAAGCAAAAGAACCCACTTTCATCAAACTCCTAATAAGGGTCATGCCCAGTGTGAACTCAGGAAACAAACCTGTGGCCAGGAGCATGGTGATCCATTCCGACAGCCCGTGGACCATGCCGAAAACGCCCAGGTCTGGCAAAGCCCGGGCCAGGGGCAGGTTACTGATTTGCTCATCATTGCCATGCTGCCACGCGGCAACTCCCATGGAAATAAAGACAAAACCGTAAACCAAATAATAGAGTATGGTTTCTCTCGGCATCTTATCACCTCATTTCATTTCAATTTTCGTCAAAAATACGAAGCAAGAAACAACACTATTATAGAACATATGGTTTATTTTTCCGTGAACATACGTTTTATTATCTCTGATTATGTGATACAATCATACCATACCTATTAAAGTTTATGCACAGTTGAAATGCACACATGAAAAGAGGTTTTTAACCATGGAGCTCTCCCAAAAATTAAGTATCCTGGCAGAAAGTGCCAAATATGATGTTTCCTGCTCCTCCAGTGGCAGCAACCGGGCCAACACCCCGGGGGGCATCGGCAATGCAGCCACTGCTGGCATCTGCCACAGTTGGTCTGATGACGGCAGGTGCATTTCCCTGCTGAAAATTCTCATGACCAATGATTGTATCTACGACTGCACTTACTGTGTCAACCGGCGCACCAATGACATTCCACGGGCCACTTTCCTGCCCAGGGAACTGGCAGAGCTGACCATTGCTTTCTACCTGCGTAATTACATCGAAGGGCTTTTTCTCAGCGCCGCCATCCGGGAAACCCCGGACCGCACCATGGAAGACATGGTGGAAGTCATGCGCCTGCTGCGGGAAGAATACCGGTTCAACGGTTACATTCATGTAAAGGCCATTCCCGGCGCCGACCCTTTGCTCATTGCCAAAGCAGGCCAACTGGCGGACAGGATGAGTGTCAACATTGAATTGCCTTCAGAACGAAGCTTGCACCTGCTGGCTCCCCAGAAGAAGCGGGAAAGCATTCTGCTGCCCATGGGGCAAATCCGCCAGGGGATCGTGCAACGACGGGAGGAAAGAAAACGTTTCAAAAAGGCGCCTGCCTTTGTACCCGCAGGCCAGAGCACCCAGTTGATGATTGGTGCCACCCCGGAAAGTGACCGACAGATTCTCCGCCTGTCCCAGGGGTTGTACCGAAAATTTCAAATGAAACGGGTCTATTATTCTGCTTACATGGCGGTGAACACTTCATCTCTGCTGCCCGTTCCGGGAGGTCCACCACCCACCCTGCGGGAACACCGTTTATACCAGGCTGATTGGCTCCTTCGATTTTATCACTTTGATGCGGAAGAGCTGTTGCAGGAAGAAATGCCCCAGCTGGACCTGCTCCTTGACCCCAAGTGCATGTGGGCATTACGGCATCCGGAGATCTTTCCCATCGAAGTCAACCGTGCTGACTACCAAACCCTGTTGCGCATTCCCGGCATAGGCCCCACCAGTGCCCGGCGCATTGCCAGTGCAAGGCGCTTCGGGCCCCTTAATTTTGATGGTTTAAAACGTACTGGTGCCGTGCTGAAGCGGGCCCGGTATTTCATCACCTGTCAGGGAAAATACTATGGCGGCCGTGATTTTGATCCCCGGCGGATACATCAATTACTGACCGCAGAACATACCTATGAACAGCAGGGGTACCAGGGGGTGCAAATGACCCTGACCGACTTGGTTTCCGAGCCAAAACCCTTGCCCTATGCCCTGGTAAAAACCGTCAATGACCTGCCTCATGTGGTGAGCCGGCCACCGGATGTGCCCGAAAAAACGGCCCAGTTGTGGCACCAATCTCACAAGACAGGCAACCCTGGTACCGTGGAAAACAGTGTCATGACCAATCTGAGGGCATTGGCACAACGTAAGGAGGCCGCCCATGAAAGCTTACCTGTATGACGGTACCTTTGAAGGCCTTCTCTCCACCTTGTACCAAGCCCTGCGTGAACAGGACACAAACATCCGTATCGAAGCAGAAGCAGATTATCAGGCGGACCTCTTCACCCAGACACAATCACTGCCCACGGACCAACCGTTGGCCGACAGGCTTTACGGTTTAATCTGTCAGGAAATGTCCGCTATGACCCTGCGCCATGTGTACCGGCTGTTTCTTTCTGAAACAACAGATGCTGGCACAAAGCTGCTGCCTTTTCTATTGAAGGGCTTTCAGATTGGTTCTGGTATCAATGGCCTCATGTCAGATCCCATCGTTCATCCGGTACTTTCCCTGAGCCGTCAGGTGGCCCGGGAAAGCCACCGGCTGCTGGGTCTTCTTCGTTTTCAGGAGTTGGAAGGCGGTTTGTATTACGCCTCCTTGGAACCTGATTTTAACCAGATTCCCCTTATTGCCCCCCATTTTGTCCGCCGCCTGGCCAGTCAACCCTGGATTATCCACGATGTGAAACGGGAGCTGGCTGCCTGCTGGGACACCAATGAATGGGTGCTTCAGGACCTGCCGGCAGGCGAAACCCCTGTCTATTCACAGAATGAAGAAGACATGCAGGAGCTGTGGCGGGCGTATTTTCGTCACATTGCCATTCGCCAGCGAACCAACCCCCGGGTGCAGCGCAACTTCATGCCGAAAAAATACTGGAAACATTTAGTGGAAGAGCCGGGATCGCAGGCAAAAAAATAGACCCTGTTACAGGGTCATTTTTTGTTCGCAGCTCTTCTTTCCCTCATCAATAAATCGTCGTAGTTTTCCCTGTCCACCATGAGGCGGGCTTCGTCACCTGTTAGCAACACCACCGCCGGCCGTGGCAGCCGGTTGTAGTTGCTGGCCATGGAATCACTGTAAGCACCGGTGCTGGGTACCGCCAGGATGTCTCCCCGTTCCAGGGGAGGTGTTTCCTGATCCCAGATGAGTATATCCCCCGTCTCGCAACATTTACCGGCGATGGTCACCACTTCTGTCTTTAGTTCATTGGCTTTGTTGGCAACAATGGCTTCATAGTTAGCACCGTAAAGGGCCGGGCGTATATTGTCCGGCATTCCCCCGTCCACACTCACATAGGTCCGCACCCCGGGAATGGTTTTGACAGCTCCCACACTGTACAACGTAATCCCTGCTTCACCCACAATCCACCGGCCAGGTTCAATGGTAACATCAGGTTCTTGCAACGACATCTCATGGGACAACTCTTTCACTGCCTCCATAATCACCTCTGTATAATAAGTGGCTGGATAAACCTGGTCACCTTCTCGATAACGAATGCCATACCCACCGCCGGCGTTTAGTTCTTTTGGCACAAAACCCAGGGAATCTTTCAGTTCTTTGGTCAGCTTCATTACCCGCTCCACAGCTTTCACATAGATGTCCTGTTCAAAAAGGTTAGAACCCAGGTGAAAATGGAAACCCATCAGCTCAAGGTGAGGGCTTTCCAAAGCCTCCTTCACCACACCGTGGATGAGAGACGGTGCAAGGGGCACGCCAAATTTCGTGTCTTTCTGCCCTGTCATAATGTGTTTATGGGTTTTACCCTCCACCTCCGGCACAATGCGGATCTGTATCTTAACCTGCTGCTCTGCTTCCGCTGCAATGGTTTCCAGAAGAGCAATTTCTTCCGGGTGGTCTATCACGATGCGTCCCACATTATGTTTTACAGCCATTTTCAATTCTTCAATACTTTTGTTGTTGCCATGGAAAATCACTCGCTCCATGGGAAACCCTGCCTGAAGGGCGGTGAATAACTCTCCTCCGGAAACAACATCCAGGCAAAACCCTTCTTCTTCAATGATTCGGCATAGACCCATGGATAAGAATGCCTTGCTGGCATAAGCCGCTCGGCTGCCCGGGTGCTTATCAAGAAAACCTTCCCGAATCAGTCTGCACCGCTGGCGGATCATGTCCTCCGACATTACATACAAGGGTGTTCCGAAAGTGTTGGCCAGTGCCACCGTATCGTGCCCGGCGAAGGTATAATGTGTTTCCTTTGTCATATGAACCTCTCCTCATTCCACAGCCATTCTGTATATTTATTCAATTCCAGGAAGCTTTACTCACATTCTATCAGATTCCCCTGCCCTTGAGAAGTGTTTTTGCCTTAAACCCTTGTTGTTCCAATTGTCACGCCCTTGTTTTTGTGCTATGATAAGTACGCTGGAAGGGGGAGAAGATCCTTGAAAGAAAATCCACTGCCTTTGGGCAGAATGATGGTGAAAACAAAATACCAGGGCAAACGCATGGATTTACGCCCTTTCTTTATACTGGCTGGCGTCTTAATTTTGCTGTTGTTGGGGGTGGCTGTCATGGTGCAGGGTTATTTTCATGAATTGCCGGAGGGGTTGTCCGTTGAAAGCCGGCTGCAGCCCGTGGAGAACATAACATTTTTAACAGACCTCACCTATCCTCACGGGGGAGAAGTGCAGCGAGAGCAATCCATTTTTAATGAAATACTCACCATGGTTGAAGAAGCCGAAACCTTTCTTGTGGGCGACTTTTTCCTGTTCAATGATGCCTACGACAAATCCACTGCGTTTCCGGACCTGACAAAACAATTGACGGATGCGTTGATCGCAAAAAAGAAAGAGATCCCGGAAATCAGGATCATTCTCATCACAGATGAAATTAACAATTTTTATGGTGCCTATGAAGCCTCCCATATAACACAACTAAGGGACAATGGCATTGATGTGGTTGTCACAGACCCCCAAATCATTGGTAATTCCAACCCACTTTACACAGGGATCTGGTCCACACTGATACGCCCCTTCGGTACCGGTGACATTGGTTTATTCCCCAACCCCTTTGACAAGGAAGCTCCCAGGATCACCCTGCGTTCCATACTTCGTCTAACCAATTTCAAAGCCAATCACCGGAAGGTGCTGGTGAATGAAACCAGCGGCCTGGTTACCTCTGCCAACCCCCATGATGCCAGCGCTTACCATTCCAACATTGCCTTCCGTTTTTCAGGCCCTCTGGTGGCAGACCTGCTGGCAACAGAAAAAACAGTGGCTGTCTTATCAGGCTACGAAGGCGGTGATTTTCCCACCCTTCCTGTGGTGGACGCCATTAACACAGAACTAAAGGCAACGGTGGAGGCCAGGGTGCTGACGGAGGGAAAAATCCGGGAACACCTGTTGGATGAAATCAACCAAACCCAGGCAGGAGACCACATCTGGATGGGGCAATTTTATATCGGTGACCGGCTTTTTGTGGAAACACTGCTGGAAGCCGCTGCCCGTGATGTGACCATTCAAATGATCCTGGACCCCAACAAAGATGCCTTTGGCATTGAAAAAAGCGGCATTCCCAACCGACCAGTGGCTGCGGAACTGGTTGAATCATCAGAGGGTGCCATCCAGGTCCGCTGGTACAACACCCAGGGAGAACAATATCACACCAAACTGACCCTGATCCAGCGGGGAGATGAAAGCATTGTCTTTGGAGGCTCTGCTAACCTGACCAAACGGAACATTGGCGATAAAAACCTGGAAACCATGCTTAAAATTCACACCCCACGGAACAGCAACCTGTCCAACGACATCACTGCTTATTTTAGACGTCTGTGGGGCAATCGGGGCGGGCAGTTCACCCTCCGTTACGAAGATTTCGCCGACACAAGGGCATGGCGTCACTGGCTGTACCGGTTCCAGGAATGGAGTGGCTTTTCAACCTTTTAACGCCTTCACCTTTAATGATGGAGAAAAAGGGCAACACAATCCTACCAGTGTTGCCCTTTTTTATTACAATTGTTCAGCCTCAATGGTGAACACGCCCCCACCAAATTCCCCATCACCTCGAACCACGGGCACTCCATAAATCGTCAGCAGTTGCTTCCCTTTTCCAGGGACTTCAATGTAATGTTGAAAACCATTCACCGGTTTTCCAGTTGTTTTCAACAGGTGGAAGGGCAGGTCTTC
>JAABSW010000059.1 GCA_011390155.1 Clostridiaceae bacterium | reverse complement strand
CATGGCCCTTACGACTGAAGACGGCATCAGTCACTTTGCCTCAACGTCTTCCAATGGTTATGAGACGCAAGAAGGGAAAGTCATTGGTGTTTTAGGAGAAGGTTCACAATACAATAGAGTTGGCATTCAGATTTCAACATCAAATGGTGGTGTCGCAGCACAAAAAATCTACGTCTACGAGTATAAGGCACAATGAGTTAAACAGTAATATTGAATGCAGCCTAACAAAAACGTCGTTGCAATGACCCGCAACGACGTTTTTGTGTTTCATATTTATTCTGTCCCTTCGAGGTTGTTTGTCTAGTAACTAAACCGAAGGATACTCTTTTGCATTTCTTCTGCCAACTCTGAAAGGGTTTCGCTGGCCCGGGCGATTTCGTCCATGGCTGCGGTCTGTTCTTCCACGGAAGCGGAGGCTTCTTCGGTACCGGCGGCGTTTTCTTCTGAAATGGCTGACAGGTTTTCAATGACGGCAATGATTTCGTTTTTCTTCTGTTCCATGGTTTCACCGGAGAGGTTCAGGTCTTTGATGACTTGTTGCATCTTTTGAATGGATTCGTTGATGCCCTGGAATTTTTTGCTGGTGTCTTCCACCCCGGCACTTTGCTCTCCCACGATGTGTTTCACCTGGTTCATGGTGTTGACAGCGCTGGTGGTTTTACCGGTCAGATCGTTGACAATACTGTCAATTTCCTGGGTGAACTGGCTGGACTGTTCTGCCAGCTTGCGGATTTCATCTGCCACCACAGCAAAGCCTCTGCCGGCTTCCCCTGCCCTGGCGGATTCAATGGCTGCGTTCAGCGCCAGCAGGTTTGTCTGTTCTGCGATGCTTTGAATCATGGTGCTGGCTTTTTGTATCTGGTTGGCACTGTCATTGGTCAGGCGAATGATCTCCGATACTTCTTCAGAGGCTTTGTGGTTTTCTTTCGTCTTTTCAATGACATGGTTCAGGCTGGCTGTTCCCTCGTCTTGCAGACGGTTCACCTGTTCTGCCGACTGGTTCAGTGTTTTCATAAACTGTTGATTGTCTCCAATTACCCTTCCCATTTCATTTATGTGGGACACTCCTGTTTCTGTTTCTTTGGCCTGGTCTGTGGCACCGGAGGCAATTTCCTCGATGGTTTTAGCCACTTCACCGGCGGCTGTTGCAGACTGCTGGCTGGTGGCTGTCAGCTGCTGCGACGAAGAGGCCACGTGCTGGGCGTTTTCAGAAATGCTCTTGATGAGCGCCACCAGGTTTTGCTGCATGGTGCCAAGGGCCACGGTAATGGTGCCAATTTCATCTTTTCGTTCCATGTATTTAATAGCCGGACTGTTTTCGTCAAAGGTCAGGTCGTATTCAGACAGTCTCACCAGTATTTTCGAAAGCTCCTTGACAGGTTTGGAGATGGACTGGCTGATGGCGTAAGCGATGGCGGCCCCTATGAGCACAAAGACCAGTGTCCCCAGCATGAGAATGTTCCGTAGGTTGGTCATGCCGGCCAACACCTCTGCCTGGTTAGCTGCAGAGACCAAAATCCAGTTGGTGCCTGGTATGGGGGCAAAGCCGTTGTACAGGTCGTTGCCATTGAAGGTGTATTCTCCCACCCCGGTCTGCTCTTCTAAAATCTGTCTGATGGCATTGGCCAGGGGTGTCAGGGAAGGATCTTCCTCTGATTCAGCGATGGGGGTAAACTGGTTCATGACAAAATCCCGGTTGTTGTGGGCTACAAAGGTGCCGTTTTGGTTAATCAAATAGGCATACCCTGATTCGCCAAACCCCATGGTTTCGGTGATCTCTCTGAGTGCGTTGCCATCACGACGTCCGATAAGGGCACCGACAACACGGCCGGTGGGTCCGGTAATGGGTACCGCATACATGAGCACCGCTTCTCCTGTTACACTGCTGATGATGACATCTGATACGTTGGGGGTTCCCTCCAGGGCTGATTGTATGTACCCTCTGGTTGACAGATCTGCTGTGCTGCTGTCACTTATGTACTGGGCTATGCCCTCCTGGTTAACAATTGCCAGGTCCATGTACCCAAGACGTTCTGTGTCGCCGCGCAGGCTGGCCAGTTGTTCACCCCAGTTCATTGTCGAGATGGCTTCTCTTTGTGCCACTTCCCCCAATATCCCCAGGTGCATGCCCACAATTTCAGAAATTAAGCGAGCACCGTCTTCTGCCTGGGTCAACAAGGCTTCCTCAGCTTGCTGTGTAATTGCGTTTCCACTCATGGTGACTGCGGTAACGCCCAAACCTCCCGCCACAAATACCAGTAATGCTGTGATGACAAGGATGATTCTTTTTGACAAATTCATATTTGCATCCCTCCGCGTTTCATTTTATGTATGTTAGGAAATGCTAACTTCCAAAATACCATTAGGTGTATTTTATAACGCGGCGCTGAAATAATCAAGACAACCAGGTTATTTTGTTAAAATATTATCTTCTTTCTCCTGGCCCATCAATGCTTATTTTCATGCGGTAGTGAGACCTGCACTTTCATGTACAGTGCTTCGCCTAAACTGAACAAGGCATAGGTCAACAGAATCACAAAAGGTATATAGATAACATCGGACACATCTTTTAAGAAGGGTTTGTGCTTAAGATAAAAATAATTTCCATCCACCAGGGGGTTGAAAAAATACACAAACACCAAATAAACTAAAAACCACTTAAACACTGTGTTTTTATCACCTTTGCGAAGCCGTGCTCCCTGGGCAATCATGGCATAAAATGGCAGCAACAGGGTAATCAGGTGGTTGATGAAAAAACTGATCCCCAAGGGATGGGTTATGCCGTAGACCCTGCTTGGGTACAGAAAGCTGGCCCAGGCAGACAACCCGAAGTAGCAAAGAAAGGTAAACAGTATTTCCTTCTTCGTCAGAAGGTAGAAAATGCCGATGATGGTATTGATTCTGCTGATGTGAAGGGGCAGTGATTCTGACAGGTCAAATTCCTTGAGAAAAAAATAGGAACTGTAAAGAAGTATTTGCTGAATGAGACTGGTAAACAATATAATTTTTGTGATGGTTTTTCGTTTCTCTTTGACCTTGTCTTTATACCGAAACAATAGAACCGCCATAACTGCCAGACCGCCTATGAAAATGAGATGGTCAGTTCCAAACATTGGAATGAATTCACCATAGGAAACCATGCAAACCCTCCCGTCATTGTAAAATTCCATGATGTATCATGATGTATAACTCCATGATGATTGTTTATTTACTACTAATATCATACAATAAAGAGTAAGTTAAGACCAATCAGCAGCATCTCTTCACAGGGCACTGATGGGTACAATGGATTTCAACCAATTTTTTTCGTAAATTAAAGGGGGAAAAACAATGAAGGTAGCCATTTTAGGTTCAGGAAATGGGGGCTGTGCCACAGCGGCAGACTGGTCCCTGGCGGGTCATGAGGTAAGGCTTTTTGATTTTCCGGAATTCACCCAGCAGATTGAAGCTATTGCTTCTAATGGGGGTGTTCAGGTGACGGGAGAACTACAGGGGTTAGCTTCCCTGGCCTATGCTGGCCATGACATCCAAAAAGCCATTGAAGGGGCCCAGTTAATTCTGGCTGTTGGACCTTCTTACAGCAGCGAATCCTTTGCCAATGCTGTGAGAGACATCATCAAAAAAGAACAGGTGTACATTGTCTGTCCTGGCTCCTGCGGAGGGGCTCTCATCAGCAAAAAGATCTTCAGCACAAGTGATGAAGCCAGCCAGGTTTGTGTGGGAGAAACCGCCACCTTACCCTACGCTTCCAGAATTTCTGAACTTGGTGTTGTACACATATTTTTAAAGCTGAAAGGCGGCTTGTTCCTCTCCACCATACCCGCCAGTGAAACAGACAGGGTCGTGAAGATGTTTAAAGAAGTATATCCAGGCATTGAGCCTGCTAAAAGTGTACTGCAAACCATGCTGCAAAACGCCAACCCGGTGATTCATCCTGTGGTGACTTTATTAAACACCGGTCTCATTGAACGAACCCAGGGAGATTTTCTCTTTTATGAAGAAGGGGTGACTCCGGCGGTGGGTAAAGTGATGCGTGCCGTTGACCAGGAACGGATTAAGCTGGGGGAGAAGTTGGGAGTAGAGGTTATTAATGATGCCACACTTGGCGTAAAGCAAGGCTATATGACGGAAGATAATTATGAATACGGTTATGCCAAAGCCCCCGGGTTTAAGGGGATCAAAGCACAGAGTCAACTGGATTACCGTTATATAAATGAAGACGTAGGATACGGGCTGGTATTTATGTCAGACCTGGCCAAAAAACTGGACCTGGAAACCCCCATGATCGACGCTGTTATTAACATAGCTTCCGCTGCCATGGGCCGGGATTACCGAAAAGAAGCTGCCAGAACCATGGACAGCATTGGTTACACCATTGAAGACATTCAGCAGGAAACTTATTAGGCAATGATTTCCTGATCATCTGAAAAAATGCCACTCCTTTCCCAGGAGTGGCATTAAATCATTTACAGGCCATTGGCAGAGTTTGAACAAGTGATGATGGTCATCGCACATGTTCACCATCATAACCAGTGCCAGGGTGCCGCAAGAAATCTCTTCAGTATTGTATCAACTATGTTAATCCTAAGAGGTCGCTAATGCTTTTTAAAGAATCATTATCAACATCTAAAAGCCATTCATCCGTTAATAGCCCCTTTAAATACTCTTTTCCTTCAGGCTTTGTTTCCAGTACTTCCACAAAATTTCGATAAATATCAGGGGTGTGTTGGTAAACATAGACCAAGTCATCGAGCTGATACTTAATTTTTTCGATGTGAGTGGGTGTTGCCATGCATTTTTGCGCCATGAGTGGACATGTGATTGAATCTCTTTGAGTGGAAAACTCGAAAAACTTGTGGCACATGGGGCAATAGTATTTTCCGGTAGCCTCTTCTCCAACAATATCAATGTCATCAAGCGCCAGGGATTGTGAAATGGACAATTCTTTTTTTAATAGCTCAAGCGCTGGTGCCAAGATGTCATAAAGTGCTTGTTTATTCCATGTTTTTCCGATATCGGTCAGCACAAAAGTGATTTTATCTGCTTGAACCCGCTGACCGGTTTCACACCCGGATATGCTGACAATAAAGCTCTTGATCGTTTGCAATGGTTCATGCTGATATTGGAAATTCCATTCTTTCAGGAAGTTAAGATACACGCTGACCCATTTTTCAGCGATATCATGAGGGTCACCATCAGCATGATAAGCGATGATTTTTTGGGGTATCTTCGGATAGAACAGACCGAACTTTTCAAGGCAAATGGTAGATTCGGGACCCATCAGTTCTACTGGGATCGGGGTGTTGATGCACACTTTCGTCATGTAAGGACATACTGGCTTCTCCATGGTAAAAAGCATTTTACATGTAACACACCAATAATGGTTGGACGATGAGTTTTCTCCTTCGGGCATATTTGCGACACGTTCAATCATTTTTTCTCGGTTTTTAAACACATTTTCCACCTCCGGTAAGGTTCAATTTACAACAGACAATACAGCAACTGTCGATCTGTGTGTCATTACATCTTACGGGCATTTAAACGTCATATCATATTTGCCTGAAAAAACTCCATTCATTACGTTTCTACCCTGTTCTTTGGGCTTAATCACTGAATTTTCAATCAATCACACCAGGGACTGATCAACCTCTTTGAAAGACCATCTTTGGGTATAATGAAACATAAGAGCCGGATTTTCGAGGTAAAAAGATTGTATCCGGTAAGTATTGGAATAGAATTGTAAAAGAGGAGAGTTCGATATGAAAAAAGTTAAGCTTGGTATTATTGGTCTGGGAAGGCTGGGCCGGAGTCATGCAGAAAACATTCGCAAAATTGCAAATGCAGAATTGACAGCGGTTTGCAGTGTAGTGGAGGAAGAGGTGAATTCTGCGGTCAAGGATTTGGAGCCTGGTTATGGCTCAACGGATTATCATGAACTTCTCAATGATAAGGAACTGGATGGGATTGTCATTGCCTCGAACTCATCATTTCATTGCCAAATGATCTGTGATGCCGCTGAAGCAGGTGTAAAAAACATTTACTGCGAAAAACCACTGGCCATGACACTGGAAGAAATCAACCTGATCAAAGAGTCCGTCGAGAAAAACGGGGTGAATGTTTTTCAAATTGGATACAACCGCCGGTTTGATAAATCCCTGATAGCCATGAAAAAGAAGATCGACGCAGGATTTATCGGTAAGCCGATCCTGATCAAGTTAATGAACCGGGATCCCGCTTCCATGGCAGAATACATTGTGAAGTTCAGTCCCACAAGCGGTGGATTGGTTTTTGACATGCTCACACATGATTACGATGTGGCCAGATGGCTGATCGATTCCGATGCTGTCACTGTCTACGGCATGGGTGGAGTCTATGCCTACGAAGGCCTGGCGGCTGTCAAGGATATTGATAACTGTATCCTTACCATGAGCTTTGCCAACGGTGTCATGGGCTTTATGGAGACAACCAGAAACTGCACTTATGGGTACCATGTGGAAGTGGAAGTATTTGGGACAGAGGGATCTGTGCGGATGGGCACCACGCCCAACAAAGACCGGCTCGTCGCCCTGAATAAAGAAGGAGAGAACACGGAGTGTGTGGAATGGTTCTATGAATTTTGGGAGCCAACCTTCGAAGCAGAATTGCAGCACTTTACCGACTGCATTCAGAATAATGAGCAACCGGTTGTGGGATTGATGGATGGTTATAAAGCAGTTCAGTGGGCCATAACAGCCAAAGAAGCTGTTGATAAGCGTACGATTGTGAATATGTAAAACATTACGACCATTCTTCCAAAATCCACTTTTGTACGCCATCAAGGCTGGTTGAACGGCGAAAGATTAAGGGGGCAACAACGCCCCCTTTTTTCAAGAATATCAGATTGATGAAAAGGTAATGTCTTCCAGTTCTTCCGGCTGGCGGCCTCATTCATTTCCTGCTATTCAATTGGTTTGCAAATGTACCAGTTGGCTTTCACATCCACATTCATCACACGCACTTCTGAAAAACAGGTTTTCATCTCTGTCTCACAGTCTTTCATCTCTGTTTTTGCCGCCTTGATAAAATGAAAATAATCGCCGCCTTCCAGCCATTCGATGATGGATGTGAAAACCGATCTTTTCTCATTATAGTCGTGGATGATCACATAGCTTCTGGTGATGCGGCTCATTTCTGCGTACAACTTTTTCCTGTCTTCTTCCTGCAAGCCATGGGCCACATAGGATGATACGGCCACATCAAAGCTGTTGTTCTCAAAAGGCAGTCCTTCCAATGCATTGGCCTGAACAAATGTGATTCCCTTGTTTTCAGGTTTGCCTCTGGCAACCTTCAACATTTTGATGGCCGGATCAATGCCTGTCACAGTCATCCCCTTATCTTTTAAGACAGCACACAAAGCACCGGTACCGCAGCCCACATCAATAATGGTGTCAAAAGAAGAGATATTCATTTCATCCCTTA
>JAABSW010000058.1 GCA_011390155.1 Clostridiaceae bacterium | reverse complement strand
CTTCTCCTCCACCAAAGGGAGTGTTCCAGTCGGGATTGAACAGCGAATACACATGTTCCGACAGAAATGCGATATGTATCTTTTTCATTCTCCTTCCCCCTGTCTTTCGGTCTTTTGTGGGTTTGCTGAAATAACCTTTTTCAACTGATCAACCCATTGCTGGGCAATAATCCCTGCGTCAAAATGCTGTGCCCTTTCTTTGGCCGCTTCACTGTAATGCCTGTGCAAGGTTTCATTTTCCATCACTTCACACATCGCCGATGCCAGCAGTCGGTCATGAGCCATCATCTCTTTTTCAACCTCATTTGCGGGGTACTGGGGTACCAAGACCCCATAGGCTGCTTGTAGGGTCTCCGTTAATGGTGTGTTCACATCCAGCTCAGGGGCTAAAATCTCCCTGGGTCCTGATAAACAATCGATGCTGACCACCGGGATTCCCAGGCACATGGCTTCTGTTAACGCATTAGGAAATCCTTCGTATTTTGAACACAACACAAACAGCTGGCTTTTTTTGATATAGGCATAGGGGTTTTCTTTAAAGCCAAGGAAGAACACATTGTTTTCCAGTTGATATTCATTGATTAGCATCGTCAACAGCTGTGTCTGCTTGCTTCCCCGTTCCTCTTTGCCCAACAGCACCAATTTTACTTGGGGAATTGTTTTCTTAACTTCCGCAATGGCTTTCACCAAACGCCAAAAAGCTTTTTGATCTGAAAAGCGTCCCACACTGATGACTGTGTTTCCGCCTTCAAAAAGAGATTTCTCCTCCGGTTCCACTGGTCGGGAGCCTTCCTCCACAATATGGGCGATGCGGTAGGGATTGTAGATGGTGGCCACTTGGTGGGGAGAAAGGCCAAACACATTCAGCAGATCATTTCTGCATTGTTCTGATACAGCGATGATTTTATCAGCTCTTGCATATACTTTCCCCAGCTTTTTTTGGGTGTCAGCGTCATGCATCAGCGAGGCGTAATTCCGCACAGAGACAATGACTTTTTCATTTCTGCGGGTGCTGATATTCAGTCTGTTTGACAGGGTTGAGAAGCTGACGACTGCATCATACTGCCGCTGTTTTTTTAGGCGGCCCAACTTGTGTCGATATAAAATAAAATGATACAGGGCTTTTTTCACCAGATTAGCACTATACTTTTCGTTCACAAAATAGGCTTCTTCGTCAATGTGATAATCCCCTGTATGGTTGAGGATGATTAAATCACAGGTCAATTTTTCTTGCATATAATGCAGAAAATAGCGATGAAGGTTCACCGCAACCCGTTCTGCACCGCCCCCCGTAAGGGAAGAGATCATAATGGCAATCTTTATCATCACAGCGTCCTTCTTTCCACGTGTTACTCCTGTTTATCCGATGTCCATCAAAAGCTAAAACTCCTGTTTATCTCCCCACACTGGTGTAATCAAACCCCAGGGATATCATGTCTTCCGGTGAATAGATGTTTCTAAAGTCAAAGAAGTATGTGCCCTTCATCAATCCCCTGGCCCGTTGGAAATCAAGGCTGCGGAAATGATTCCATTCCGTTAAAATCACCAGGGCATCGGCATCTGTCAGAGCCTCGTATTCATTGGATCGGAAATCGATGGAGGCCAGATTGTCTTTAAAACGCCACTGTGCTTCCTCATGCCCTGCCGGGTCAAACACCTGGATGCGTGCGCCGCACTCAATTAACCGTGGAATGATTACCAGTGAAGGCGCCTCTCTCAAATCGTCTGTGTTTGGCTTAAAGGTAATTCCCAAGATGGCAATGGTCTTCCCCTTCAGATCAGAACCCATTTTGTCCAGTATTTTATCAACCATCCGCTGTTTCTGTCCTTCGTTGGCTTCAATGGTGGCTTCTATCAAGGTAATGGGCACATGGTTTTTTCTGGCAACATCTGCCAATGCCCTTGTATCTTTTGGAAAACAGCTTCCCCCATACCCGGGACCTGCATGGAGAAATTTCGGGCTGATCCTGCCGTCTTTTCCCATGGCTTTGGCAACATCCTGCACGTTAGCTCCCACTTTTTCGCAGATGTTTGCAATTTCGTTGATATAGGTTATTTTCATGGCCAGATAAGCGTTTGAAGCGTATTTAATCATTTCAGCCGTTTCGATATTGGTGATGACAAAAGGTGTTTCATTAATGTATAGCACTTTATAAATATCCTTCATGTGCTGAACGGCCCGCTCTGTGTCTGCGCCCACCACTATTCTGTCCGGATGGGTGAAGTCATACACCGCCGATCCTTCCCTTAAAAACTCTGGGTTGGACACCACATCAAAGTCCAGGTTGGCCTCTCGTTCCTTCAGTCTTTTTCCAATCAGCTCCCTGACTTGATGACCCGTCCCCACGGGCACAGTGGATTTGTTCACAATGATTTTATACCCATTCATGTGTTCGGCAATGCTCGCTGCCACGGACAACACCTGTGTCAGGTCAGCGCTTCCGTCATCAGCGGGCGGAGTCCCCACTGCCACAAAGAGGATGTCACAGGATTCTATCACCTTGATCAAGTCAGTGGTAAACCCAATACGTTTGTAATAGATGTTTCGGTTGACCAATTCCTCCAACCCAGGTTCATAAATGGGTATCTTTCCATTGCTTAACTCATCCACTTTTTGCTGGTCAACGTCCACACACACCACTTCATGCCCAAAATCTGCCAGACAGCTGCCTGACACCAGGCCCACATAACCTGTTCCGATTACCCCAATTTTACTCACATAACCCCTCCTCTAACCTTGCTCCCACCAACTTGTTCACAGATGCAAGCGCTTCCATAAGCACTGAAAGTTTTTTACTGTTTATAAATCCATGAAGTAATGGTAATTTTTTGGAGAAATAATCAATGCCATTACTTGAAGTTTCACTTTTGGATGCACATCTTTACGCCATAACAGCCTTGCCAATTTTGATTTTTTTTGTTTAATTAGAAAACGATATTCTGAAGATTGTTCTCTAAATTCTATGTTTACTAAATTGTATAACTTGCTTCCTGCAACACAAAGGCGGAAATACACCAAATCAGCGATCTCCGGATAGTGTTGCTGATAAAAATCATGCATTTCTACCCGAACATAGAATTCATCAATCCTTTTCAGCGCGAAAGGTTTTCTTAATATACTGTTTTCATTGTATCGATAATGGTATAACGGAGTGCTCAAGTAGAATACCTTTCGGGCTCTGTGAATTAATTTATACACAATATCCATGTCTTCTAAAATAGTTCCTTCCTTAAACCGCAACCCATTGAACACTGATTTTTTAAACAGTTTGTTGCACACACTAAATGTTAATATCGTGTTTGTTAAGAGTTCCTTCATGGCTGACTCTCTGCTGAATTGTTCGTCATTCGCATTTTTATGATAAGGCTTATACTCGTTATTCTCGCTCATCAAATTAATGTTACAGACAGAAACATCACAGTCCTCTTCTTTCATACTCTTGATTAACAATTGGTACATATTTTCCGATATATAATCATCCCCATCGACAAATCCGATAAAATCACCTCTGGCAACGTCCAACGCTACATTTCTGGCAGATGATACACCTCCATTTTTTTTATGAATCACTTTAACTCTTTTATCTCTTTCAGCGTATTTATCACAAATGACGCCGCTGCCATCAGTTGATCCGTCATCAACCAGGATTATTTCAACATGATCAAGGCGCTGGTTTAGTAATGAATCCACACAAACCTTCAAGTATGCTTCCACATTATAGACCGGTACAATGATACTGATTTGCGGATTCACAAAGAACTACCCCTTCCTACACATACAACCATGCCTATACCCTGTTACATCTCTTTAGCTCATATCCCGTACACCTTGCTTAATTATCCATTCCAAACAGTTTTCTGTAAGCATCATAAAGATTTTCTTTTTCATGTTCCCATTCCAGTTCGGTTTTAACACGCTGGTATCCAAAGCTCCCCATTTTTTCAGCTTCTTCAGGATCGTCCAATAACGCTACGATCTTCTTCGCTAAATCAATTGAGTCATTTGGTTTGGCATACAGGGATGCCCTTTGTGCTGAATAGCGCCCTTCTTTTAAATCAAACTGCACAATTGCCTTTCCCAAAGCCATATATTCCATCACTTTATTCATTGTCGATTTATCGTTCATCTCATTGAATTCATCGGGATTGACACAAATATCGGCTGTATTTAAAACCTCCAGGAGAACCTGGTCTGATACTCTGCCCGTAAAGGTGAAGAAGTCATCAACTTCTTTCTCTGCAGCATATTCTTTAACATTTTCCAGATCCGTACCACCACCCACACAACCAAATTGAACGTCGGTTCGTCCAAGCTCTTTAACAATGTACTCAGCCGCTTCCACCAAATAGGACAGTCCCTCCTGTTTTCCGATCACACCCACATACCCCACCAGATATTGTCGCCCATTTTTCCATTTGTTTACTGGTGGTATGATCTTCAGCCTTTCCAGGTTTGGACCACTTCTAACGACAAATACATCTGCCGGGTTTTTACCGCCACGTTCAACAGCTATTTTTTTGTAAGATTCGTTGGTAGCAATACACACCTGTGCATTCTTAAAGGTTCGACCTTCGAAAAACAGCATTAATTTATAGAAAAAATCTTTTCTCCCAAATTTGGCAATGTACAACTCCGGATTAATGTCATGGTGGTCAAACAAAAACTTCTTCCCAAATAGTTTAAAAGGCATTGCCACTAAATATATCAAGTCTGGCGGGTTGCAGGCATGGATCGCATCAAACCCTCTTTCCCGCAGGCATTTCAAAGCCAGCCGAAATTCGTGGAACAGGGCACTGCCATACTCAAAGGCATACCCTTTTGCACTTTTTGCTTCCAGCGGGAGTTTATGTCGATAAATGGCAATGTGATCAATCATCTCAAATCTTTTTTCAAACCCTTTACCTGTTGGGCAGATAATGGACACTTGGGCCCCACGGTCCCGCAACGCTGTGGCTTCCTGCCAAACTCGTCTGTCAAAGGGAAGGGGAAGATTTTCTACGATGATGAGTATTTTTTTACCAGCAAATTCCATCATAGTTTCCTTTTGCATCTTCTACCTCCATAATTCTTACCAAATCAAATACGATCTGGTCAGGTTTACTTTCTTCGACGATCCTGACAAATTCTTTATCATTATTACCAATGACAAGCACTTCACTATGGGCCAGAAGGTCATCAATGGACTCTACCAGCAATGAGGAAATGTGGGGGATCCGATGGTTGATGTATTCCTTGTTTGCCCCAATGAGCCGGGCCATGGACACATTCTTGTCATAGAGTTTTATATCATATCCCTTGCCAATGAGGGTTTCAATGATTTCAATCATGGGACTTTCCCGCAAATCATCGGTGCCTTCTTTAAAGCTAAACCCGGCAATGCCGATTCTCTGCTTTTCCATCTGGACAATTCTCTTAATGGCATGTAAAATTTGAACATTGTTGCTGGGAATAATGGCATTTAAGAGAGGCGTTTCAAGGTCATTCATTTTTGACAGGTAGCTGATGGCCCTCAAGTCTTTGGGCAGGCAGGAGCCCCCAAAGGCAAATCCGGGCTTCAGGTAGGCGGGGGAAATGTTCAGTTTTGTGTCCTGGACAAAGATATCCATCACCTGGTGGCTGTCGATACCAATTTTCTTGCAGATTCTGCCGATCTCATTGGCAAAGGTGATCTTCAGGGCGTGAAAGTTGTTGTCCACATACTTCACCATTTCTGCAATTTCAATCTCCGTTTTGATCATTGGGCCCGGCAGTCCTTCATAAATCGTCATCACTTCATCAGCGATTTCTTCCGAATCTGCTCCCACCACGGTTTTGGGTGGATGGTTGAAATCCTTGACCGCTGATCCTTCCCGGAGAAACTCAGGGTTGTAGGCCACATAAAAATCCTGGTTCTGGGTTTTTCCTGAGGCTTTTTCAAGGGTGGGAATGACAATTTCACGCATGGTGCCCGAGAGCATGGTACTTCGAAAAATAAGGATATGCTTTTCCTGTTTTTCCTTCAGTGCCTCACCGATCTCCTGGCATACATTTTTAATGAACTGTGTGTTTAAACTGCCATTGGCCCTACTGGGAGTTCCTACACAGATGATGGACATTTCAGTGTCCAAAATGGCTTTTTTAGTATCGGTGGTGGCTTCGATCAACTTGTTATTTTTTCCTTCTGTCAGCAATTCAGGCAGGTCTTTTTCGATGATGGGGGAGATGCCCTCCTGCATCATCTTAACCTTCTCTTCATTAATATCCACCCCGACAATTTTTATGCCCCTTGATGCCAGGCAGGCAGCGGAAACAACGCCCACATAACCTAGTCCAAATATACTAATCTTCATCATCAACATCCCTTCTATAATCCTTCTTTGATTCCTTTGGTTATTCTACGTCCATTCCACTTGAAATGTGGTTCGGATACTCGCATTGCCTTCGATTTTCTTACTAAAAATCAATGTATGTGTAGGTTCTTTGATGTCATAAGCGGTCGACTGCCATCCCATGGGCAAGACATCGTTCCCAAAATACAGCTTGCAGTCCATGCCTGGTTCAAAATTCAGGCGGCAAATCCCTTTGGGAAACTGTATGTCCACATAGGGTTCTCCCTGGCAATGAATCCGGCATGACCGGTCCAGGTGAAAACAAATGTCAATGATGTGCTGTCCCTTGCCAATGATTTCATCAGTGATGTGCCATTCATTGGCAGATTGATCATAGGCCACCTCCCGCTGGTGGATCACACCTGTCTTACCGAACCTGCTGTACCCATCTTGCGTTCCCTTGACAGAAACACCCTCTTGGTAGTTCACCAGTGTGGCTGTTGCCTTCTGGCTCCACATAAAATTCCCTGCCATCACTGACTGGTCTTCGTTGTCAACACAGACCGTGTTATGGGCTTTCGTACTTCTGAAATAATTCCGCCATTTTTTATGTGCATGGTAGGCATAGGTTCCGGGGTCAATGAAAATGGGGCAGCCTCCTGCACTGAAGTATATGGAAAGGGCATCTGCATGTCCATGAGCTGCAATGGACAGATAGCCCAATGGACCACAGTCAAAAATCAGTTTCTGTTCAACCTTCGTTCCCCTGCCATGATGCAGGAGATAATACCCGCCTTCTGTAAAAGACTCACTTGGTATCTTGCTGAGGTTCTTTTCCGGTTCAAGAGAGGCGATGCCTATTAGCAGTTCTGTTTTCAGATCTCTTGGATTCTGCTGGTCTTGCCATTCATTTCGTCCGAAAAGGATGGCCGCTGTGTTCAGCATTGATCGGTGGGCACCGAATCGTTTCTGGCCGGCGTCAATGACATAACCATCATCTTCATCGCCAATATGTGGCAGAATGCCTTGTACGTTTTCCATGGCATGCAGGTATTCGCACATGGCTTCCACCCTATGCCAATAGGTGGCGGGAAAGTGTTTGCCATACCTCTCTCCCACAAGCCCTGAGATGATGAGAAAATCCAGGACAAACTGTTGGTAGGCAATGGCCTGCTCTTTGTTGACGCCATCGGAATGCT
>JAABSW010000057.1 GCA_011390155.1 Clostridiaceae bacterium | reverse complement strand
CTTTATAAAAAAAAGAACTTTAATTATACTATTCGCTAAATATAGATTTAAAGAATAGTACAATTAAAGTATAAGTGAGAAATAAAGCTCTGTCAAGCTGTCTTCTTCTAATCTGGCCATTTCAATTAAATGAATACGCTATCGTGACCTTTAGCCTTATTTTTCAATTTCCTAATTTATTTATTCGAATGTTTTCAAATCTGCTACTCTTCGTCCTGATCATTTTCCTGCAGGGTTAAGGCTTCCGGTGGTGGCAATTCATCCAGTGAACTGAATCCAAAGGTCTTTAAAAAGTGACCTGTGGTGCCATAAATGATGGGACGGCCTATTTTATCCAGGCGGCCCTGGTCTTCGACAAGCTGTTTATCTGCCAGGGTTCTGATGGCATGGTCAGATTTTACCCCTCGTATTTCTTCGATTTCAGCCTTTGTAATGGGTTGCTTATAGGCAATGATTGCCAAGACTTCAAGGGATGCCTGAGAAAGGGTCTTATGAGTATGGGGTGTTACCAGCTTCTCAAGGTACTCTGCATAGGCGGGGTTGGTGGCCAGCTGGTATTCGTCTTCCATTTGAATTAAAATCATGCCTCTGTGGTAAAAGGCATAATCCACTTTTAGCTCTTTTAACAAACTGCGGGTTTCCTTTAAGGTAAAGCCTGTGGCTTTGGAAAGTTCTGAAGCAGCGATGGGTTCAGAATAAGCAAATAAGAGGGCTTCCAATATGGCTTTCTGTTTTTCTTTTTCCACGGGATCACGCTCCTGTCATTTCCTGATCTGTATCGTGAAAAGTTACTTTCTCGATGACCAGACCATGGTGTTTTACACTGGCGGTCACTGTCACACCACCGGTACGCATTAACTCCAATAAACTTAAAAACGTGATAATCATTTTTTGCCGGTCGTTTAAGCTGAGAAAAAAATCAGTAAAAGATAGTGGGTTTTTTTCTTTCAAGGCGGCCAAAATGGCTTTCGACTGACCGGCAATGGTAAAATGCTCTCTGGCCATGGGAATGGGCTTCTGCTTCTCTTCTCCCCTGCTTTTGAGAAAAGTTCTCATTACAGACTGAAAAGTGTTCATCAAAGAATCCGGACCCGCCACTTCAATGTCCGGCAGCCCTTTTTCCTGGTCTGTGCCATATGATTTCAGAAAGGCTGTCATGTCTTCAGGTGGTTTAAAAAACAGGGTTTCAGCATGGTGTTCATTTTGTTTAAACAAGTAAGCCACCTTTTGGTAGCGTTGGTATTCAATAATTTTTGCCACCAGTTCTTCCCTGGGATCGGCTTTCTCTTCTTCTCCTTCTTCTGAACCCTTGTTATTGGCAGGCAATAACATGCGTGATTTAATTTCCATTAATGTGGCAGCCATCACCAAAAAATCACTGGCCACCTCCATTTGAAACACCTGCATGGAAGCCAGGTATTCCATATATTGACGAGTGATTTCTACAATGGGAATGTCATAAATGTCAACTTCATTCACCTGAATCAGGTGACACAGCAAATCCAGAGGCCCTTCAAAGGCTTTAAGCTTTAAACGAAGATTGTCCATGAATTACGGACTCCTTTAACAGGTCAAATAAGGAGGATTCTTAGCGGTGGTAGACATCGGATAAAGTAATGAATGAGCAATCAAAAAGGTAACCTTAAACAATCAGGAACATGAGGCCCATGAGCATGTTAAACAACACATTTACAATGGGAAACAGAATGCGCCGAATCACCCCAAAGAATAAAAGGGCGATTAAGAGAATGAAACTGTAGCGTTCCAATTCATGGAAAGTCTGTTCAAAACGTGATGGAAACAAAGACATCACAATTTTTGAACCATCCAGGGGTGGAATGGGAAACAGGTTAAAAACTGCCAGCACCAGGTTAATGGAAATGGCTGATACAAACAGTTGCTGTACCACTGAGCTGTTGCTGCCGGTGAACCTTAGAAACAGACCAAAGAGCAGGGTTAGCAAAATAGCCATGACAACGTTGGAAACAGGCCCTGCCAGGGAAACCATCAAAGTGCCCTTCCGGCGGTCGATGTCAAAAAGATAAGGGTTCACAGGTACCGGTTTGGCCCATCCAAAGCCGGCAAACATGAGCATGATAAACCCCAGTGGGTCAATATGAGCGATGGGGTTCAGGGTTAAACGGCCTTGGTTCTTAGCGGTTGAATCACCAATCATATACGCGACGTAGCCATGGGAAAATTCGTGAACGGTTAAGGCCAGCAGGATTCCCGGCAGGACATAAATCATGCGGGCTAAATCAAAATTAAACATGCGTTGCCTCCTAAAGTATGTTTTTCTGTCAGTGCCAAGATAGATGCTGTTTTTCTGGTTTTTTTTACATGTAAGAATTTAAACAGTACTTTATTAGTATAACCTAAAACAGAGCATTAGTATAACCCAAAACCCAGTTTTATGCGTCTTTATTTCCTTCTTTTCTGTTTAAAAACCCGTCTTTCATCAACATGTCATTGGATTTCATCCTGTTGTACAGGTTTTCTGCATACTTTATTTCACCGTCACGGTCATAAATACGCCCCAGTACTTTTGCTTTCAGCACATTTTCCAGAATTCGCTTGTAGACAGGACCGGGCTTGATGCCCATCTGTTGCAGGTCATTGCCTGTGATGCGTAATTGTATGTTGCGCAATTTCAACAGGTAATAGGCAATGTAATGCCTGATGTAAGGGTCGTCTGAATCATTGTAGAAAAAGACCAGTGCTTCTTCTGCATGAGGATTGAGCAACTGGTAAATACGGTAGCTGTCCACTTCGTCTTTTTGCAACGTTTCATAAATGTCTTTTCGCTTTACCATGGATGAAACCATCTGGTCGATGAGGGTCTGGTTGGCAATGAGCATCTGCGCCACTTTTTTAAGAGATTGAGGCTTCACTTCACTCATAAGCTGCATCATCATCACCACCGTGGGGTTGAAGGAGGTGGGTGATAATTGTCGGAACCCTTCCATGGAAAACCGAATGTTTTTCAAACGCATCAGAGTGGCTTCCCCCACGATAAAATCAGGGTGCAAAGACTTGAAAACGCCAAGCTCCTGCATGAGGGTGATACTCCCGTGGAGAAAGTCCTGCTCACGGATCAGGTGCAGCATTTCCTCGCGAATTCTGTCATTGCTGAGGCGCGTCACCATCTCGTTTTGCAGGGATTGCTCCAAAAACTGTTTGGTGGATGTTTCAAGGGTGAAACCCAGCCGGGAAGCAAAACGGACAGCCCGAAAAATGCGGGTGGGGTCTTCGATAAAGCTGAGGTTATACAACACTCTGATTTTTTTGTTTTGCAGGTCTTTCATGCCCCCAAAATAGTCCATCATTTCACCGAAGTCACTTTGATTAAGGCTGATGGCCATGCAGTTGATGGTGAAGTCCCTGCGGAACAAATCACTCCAGATATTGCTTTTTTCAACCTTGGGCAATGCTGCCGGATATTCATAATATTCCCGGCGGGCAGTGACCACGTCCAGGGTGATGTGGCTGTTAAGACGAATGACGGCGGTTTCAAATTGATGGTGCAGGGTCAGTTTTCCTCCCACCACCTGGTGAAGGGCTTTAGCAAAAGCGATGCCGTCCCCTTCCGTCACAAAGTCGATGTCCCAGTTGTCCGCCTGGAGGAGAAGGTCCCGCACAAATCCACCCACCACGTACACTTTTTGGTTTAATTCATCGCCCACTTCACCAGCGGTGACGAGAAGCTCATAAATGTTTTTAGAGAGTTGCTCCAGGGCATGTTTGCAATTAAAGGTTTCCTGTTCAGAATCCAGGAATATTTTCTGGTACCAGTAGGAGGTGTGGCTTCCATGAAGGTATTTTAACAAATCTGTCCGTGTCACAATGCCCACTAATTCGCCCTGGTCAATAACAGGCAGCCTGCCGATGTTATGGGTAACCAGCAATTCATTGATATCACTGACAGAGGTGCCTGGGTGAATGGTGATGACGTCTTGGTTCATAAAGGCCTTCACAGGGGCATGACCCAACTTGTGGTTGACAGCTTTTTCAATGTCGGTACGGGAAATGATGCCACACATACTCTGTTGCTCATTCATCACTGGCATGCCAGTGTGGCCATACCGAAGTAAAATGCGGTTGGCTTCGTCAATGGTGATCTGCTGCGGTATGGTTTTAACCGGTTTACTCATGATCTCCCGCGCTACTACCTGGGGTTTCACCTTTTTTTCCAGTTCTTTTAAAAGCAATGCTTTTAAATCCTGGGGCTTTCCATCCTTGATGATGGCAGAAGCTGCCCGGGGATGACCTGCCCCTTTAAATTTTTCCAAAACATAGGGAATGTTAATGTGATCTTCAAGGCTTCTGCCGATAATGTAACAGCGGTTTTCCAGTCTCACAATCATAAACACAGCGTCAGCACGTAAAACTTCCAACATTTTGTTGGCGATGATGCTGATTTCACTGATGAACTCATCACTTTCATAGATGGACAGGCTTATGCGAAATTGATTGATCTCATAGGTAACAGCGTTTTCCAGCATAATGGAAAAGATGGTCTCATGTTGGTGGTTCCAGGCATCCCGGATGTATTCATTAACAATCTCCAGGTTGGCTTCTTTTTCCAGCAACCAGGCCACCGCGTGGGCGTCATGGCTGGTGGTGTTACTGAAGGTTAAACAGTTGGTGTCCGCATAAATGCCCAGGGCAAAAAGAGTGGCTTCAAAGGGGTTCACGGGTATGTCTTTCTCCATGAGCAACTCAATGAGATTTGTCACGTTGGCACCATAGGGTTTCATGAACAGGGTGGCTTTTGGAATGGCCTTGTCGTTGGGAAAATGATGGTCATAGATGGAAATGGGCACCCTGTCGATGATTTCTTCAAATTTACCGATGCGGTCGGAGGTATGGATGTCCACCAGGATCAGCTCTTCCACGTGTTCAATGTTAATTTTATTGGAAAACTTTATGGGCAGCACGTTCTTATAGAAGCTGTAAAACCGCTTCACTTCCTGCTCCAGGTTACCGGAAAAAGCCATCATGGCCTCCGGATAAAGCTTTGAACAGGCCACCATGCTGGCCAACCCGTCAAAATCCAGGTTCTGATGGCTGGTGATCAGTTTCATGAAACTGCCCCCTTATGTTTAATGATTTGCCTGTATCACTTCAATAATCAATGGCCTCTTTGCCGGCTGTTCCTGGCCAATGCTGTAGGCTTCCAGCACAATGGCTGTTGCTTCTTCAGCTTTTTTCAGGTTATTGGCGTATAGTGTCACCAGGGGTTCGTCTTCTTCCACCGGATCACCAGTTTTTTTGTGCAGGAGAACACCGACGGATAAGTCAATGACACTGTCTTTGTTCTCACGGCCTGCTCCCAAGATCAGAGCGGCCCGGCCAATGCTTTCTGCATCAATGTGGGTCACAATACCTGAAGAATCGGCTTTGACCACCACCATGTGCTGCGCCTCAGGGAACAGGGAAGGATCTTCCACATAATCACTGTCGCCTCCCTGGCTGGAAACAAACTGTTTCATGCTCTCCAGGGCCCTACGGGAAGAAATGCTGTCCCGCATGGCCTGTTCTCCTTCTTCCAGGTTCTCGGCTTTTTTGCCCAGCACCAGCATCCAGGCCCCCAGGTGAACGCAAAGTTCAGTGATGTCATCAGGGCCTTGACCTTTCAACACATCAATGGCTTCTTTTACTTCCAGGATGTTGCCCACGGCCAGTCCTAAGGGCTGGTCCATGTCAGTGACCACTGCTACCGTTTCGCGGCCCATGTGGTCGCCGATTTCAACCATGGCCTTCCCCAGGGCCACGGCATCTTCCCTGGTTTTCATAAAGGCGCCACTGCCGGTTTTCACATCAAGCACAATGGCATCTGCTCCGGAAGCCAGTTTTTTAGACATGACACTGCCGGCAATGAGGGAAATGTTTTCGATGGTGTCGGTGACATCCCGCAGGGCGTACAGCTTTTTATCTGCCGGTGCCAGGTTGGCGGTTTGGCCAGCCACGGCCACCTTGATGTCGTTGACCTGTTGAATGAACTGGTCAATGGGCAGCGATGTCTGAAAGCCTGGAAAAGACTCCAACTTATCAATGGTGCCACCGGTATGGCCTAAGCCCCGTCCGGACATTTTGGCCACAGGTACACCGCAGGAGGCCACCATGGGACCCAGGGCGATGGTGGTTTTATCACCTACGCCCCCGGTGCTGTGCTTGTCCACTTTAATGCCCTGAATGGAGGACAAATCGATGGTGTCACCGGAGTGCATCATGGCTTCCGTTAACAGGGCGGTTTCTTTGGGGTTCATCCCCTGGAAGACCACTGTCATCAAAAATGCAGCCGTCTGGTAATCGGGAATGGTGCTGTCGGTGACGCCTTTAACAAAAAACTGTATTTCTTCAGGGGTCAGTTCCAACCCCTGACGTTTTTTATGAATGATATCAAGCATTCTCATCATTAATACTCCTTATCTGGTTCCAATGATTTGAGTGTACCTACAAAACTTCTCTGACCACGGCTTTGACCAGTTTCATAAAAGTGGGTTTGGTTTGTTCTGCTATTTCCATGACTTCCTCATGGGAGATGCTGACCAGGGTATCGGGCACCGCCATGTCGGTGATGCAGGAGATCCCCACCACTTTAAGACCTGTATGATTGGCCACGATGACTTCCGGCACGGTGGACATTCCCACCACATCTGCTCCCATGGTGGTGAGCATGCTAAGCTCAGCCCTGGCCATGTAGTTAGGGCCGCTAATGGAGGCATAGACGCCTTCAAACAACTCGATGTCCATGGCATAGGCCACTTCCATTACTTTGGTGCGAAGATTTTTGTCATAAGCGTTGGACATGTCTGGGAAACGGGGGCCCCATTCCGTCACATTGGGGCCAATTAACGGGTTATCCCCTGTCATGTTTAAGTGGTCTGTGATCAGCATTAACCCTCCGGCATGGAATTGCTTGTTTAAACCACCGCAGGCATTTGTTACGATGAGGTGGGTCACTCCCAGGGCTTTCATCACCCGCACAGGGTAAGTGACCTGTTGCATGGTATAACCTTCATAATAGTGGAAACGACCCTGCATCATGACCACAGGTTTACCCTCCAACCGGCCAAAGACCAACTGGCCGGCATGCCCCTCCACCGTGGAGGTGGGAAAATGGGGGATGGTGTCATAAGGTATAACAACCCGGTCAACCACCTGGTCCGCCATGTCTCCCAGACCTGAACCTAAAATGCAGCCAATGGCTGGTTTTTCCTTAATTTTTTCCTTTAAAAATGAGGTGGTTTCATTAATCATTTCAAGTGGTGTCAGCATCATACGCCTCCTTTAGGCTTGCCATCTTATGGTTCCATTGGTTACATTTTCGCCAGTGTGTCCCTTACCAGTTGTTTAAAGCGTAACGCCACCATCTGGGCAGTTTCCATAACTTCCTTATGGTTAAGTGGTTGGTCCAGAATGCCAGCAGCCATGTTGGTAATGCAGGAAATTCCCAGTACCTTAACGCCTCCATGCACGGCCACCAGTACCTCAGGCACCGTTGACATACCCACGGCGTCCGCACCCAATACCCGGGCCATGCGCACTTCTGCAGGGGTTTCATAATTTGGGCCTGT
>JAABSW010000056.1 GCA_011390155.1 Clostridiaceae bacterium | reverse complement strand
AGAAGTAAACATGGTTGGGGCCTTGGGAAATGATGGGTTCGGAGAAGAACTGTTCCAGCATCTAAAAATGGAAGGCATTGGTTTACAAGGCATCAACCGAACCGAGGGCCCAAGCGGAAATGCCCTGATTACAGTGGATGATAAGGGTGACAACACGATTTTGGTCTACCCAGGTGCCAACCATAACGTATCACCAGAATGGATTGAACGACAGGAAGAGATCATAAAAAAGGCAGACTGGGTGATGCTCCAGTTGGAAATACCAATGAACAGTGTTGTTGCAGCGGCAAGACTGGCCAGAAAACTAAACAAAAAAGTTCTGTTAAACCCTGCCCCAGCCACGGTTTTGCCTGAAGAGCTGATTTCACTGGTGGATGTAGTGACACCTAATGAAACAGAACTGGCTTTGTTGACAGGCAGTCATAATCTTGAGGAAGGGGCTGCCAGGCTGATACAACAGGGAATTGATACAGTGGTTGTTACACTGGGAGACAGGGGTTCCGTGGCTTACAGGGAAGAAACAAAAATAAGCGCTTCACCATATTCGGTGAAAGCGATTGACACAACAGCAGCAGGGGACACTTTCAATGGAGCTTTGTTAATAGCCATGGGTGATGGAAAAGGGCTTGAAGACGCACTGGACTACGCCAATGCAGCTGGGGCCTTAGCTGCCACCAAGATGGGAGCCCAGAGTTCGTTACCAACGAAAGGTGAAGTGGAAGACTTTATAAAAAAGAATCAACACCGAAAAGAATAATGTTTCGAGACTGTGATATAATAACAACCTGGAAGTAATTTTTTTAACCGCTGGGTGACACATAAATCATTCATGGCGGCTGTTTGCTGTTTGAAAGGAATGAGCGACTGTGGCAGAAAACATAAAAGTGATGGCTCAAAATCGCAAAGCGCGTCACGATTACTTTATCGAGGAAACCTATGAAGCGGGGATTGCGCTTAAAGGCACAGAAGTTAAATCAATACGTGGTGGTAAAATCAACCTGAAGGATGGATATGCAAAGGTTGAAAATAGTGAAGTTTTCCTGTATAATGTACATATAAGCCCGTACGAACAGGGAAATATTTTCAACACAGATCCAATGCGGGTGAGAAAACTTTTGTTGCATAAGCGTGAAATTCGCAAACTCATCGGATACGTACAACAAAAAGGATATTCGCTAATTCCATTACGTGCCTATCTGAAAAATGGGAAAGTGAAAATTGAACTGGCAGTTGCCCGTGGTAAAGCCCAGTATGACAAAAGGGAAACCATTGCCAAACGGGATGCCGACCGCAGGATCCAAAAAGAACTGCGTGAACGGCAAAAACAGTAAGGGGACGTACTGGTCTCGACGGGGGTTTGGAGTCATCAGAAGCGAGCCGTGTTTTTGTTTCGGGTACACGTTAAAGAACGGGACACCTAAAGATAAATGCTAACGATAATTACGCATTAGCAGCTTAATATAGCTGCTCGTCACCTCCGGTAAACCCGCGGGCCGGAACGTGACGTCATCTAGCGGGGAACGTCGCAGGGGGTTGCCTTGACCCTGCGTTGTACGATTGGGGCTGGTCAAACCTGGATGTTGTTACTGACAGCCAGGCAAGACGAGATCTAAAACAGTAGCTGCGCTCGGAGAAACTGATGGCAAAGGGCTTTCGGACAGGGGTTCGACTCCCCTCGTCTCCACCAAAAGAAGTACCACCTATTGATAAAGGGTTTTTATCGGTAGGTGGTTTTTATTTTGTCCTGAAACTGCATTTTGACAGTACTAACTTTCGTATATGGTAGCTATATCATGTATTCTACGCTTCATTTCTGTGCGGATACGTAACGGCTCTAAACACTCGCATTTATTCCCAAAACTGAAAAGAATGTTGTAGTAGTATTCGTTCTCTATGAAAGGAAAACTAACAATGTAATGTTCATCACCGTCTGGCGAAAATTGCTCATATGTGCAATAATCCAGCACCCTTTCCATGACAGATTTATGAATGCGAATTTTGATTTTTGTTTGCATAGTTGCCAAAATATCAGTAAAATCTAACTGTGGTTTTTGATAATCTCGTGGCGTATAAAATTCCTCTTGTATTTGTAGGTTTGATGTGCGGGATAGTTTAAATAAGCGGAAATCATTTCTTTTATGGCAATAACCTTGCCAATACCAATGACTACTTTTCAACACAAGCTGATATGGCTCGGCTGTTCGTGTAGTTTTATTTCCGTAGCGGTCTGCATATTCAAACGAAAGCAGTTTGCTTTCCTGTAAAGCTGTTTTGATAGTTTCTAAATATGGTTGAATGTTTCTGTTGCCCATCCACTGACTTAAATCTATATATATTTGATTTGCTTTTAATTCAATGTCTTTCGCACTGTCGGCGGGGATAAAACTCTTGACTTTCGCAAGGGCGTTTGTCAGTTCATCACCTCGTATCATGTTGGAAAGACTGGAAAGCCCCATTAAAATAGCGGAAAGGTCGGCAGTCGAAAAAACCTTTCTATCAATCTTGTATTCCTGCATGATTTCAAAGCCGCCGCCCACTCCCGATATTGAGCAAACAGGAATACCCGCCATGTTGATAGTGTCTATGTCGCGGTAGATTGTGCGGGGTGAAACTTCAAACATATCGGCTAACTCCTGTGCGCCTATACGCTTTTTATCAAGGAGTATCATAATAATGCTAACAAGCCTGTCAACTCTCATCTGATAGCCGCCTTCCAAAATTTCTTATTATCATTACAGATTGTTGCCATACTGTTGTCAACAATTATAAGATATAATAAAAAAGCAAGCAAATCAATCTAACCTATTAGGAGGAAAAACTATGCAGAAAAAAGCCTTGGTAATAATCGATATTCAAAATGACATAACAAAAAATTATAAGGATGTTATTGGCAATATCAATAAAGCTATCGATTGGGCAGTCAAAAATAGCATTCATGTTATTTATATAAGGCATGAAAACTTATCAGCCGGTACGAGGACTTTTAAACACAATACATATGGGGCTGAATTAGCTTCAGACTTGAAAATTGTATCAAAAAATGTTTTTACAAAATACAAAGGAAACGCATTAAGCAGTGAAGAATTTAAGGATTTTTTAAGTAAAAATGAAATATGTGATTTCTACATAACCGGAGCAGATGCTGTTGCTTGCGTTAAATCAACCTGTTACAACTTACGCAAAGCAGATTATGGCGTTAATGTCCTGTCAGATTGCGTAACCAGTTATGATAAAAGGAAAATTGACGAAATGCTGCGCTATTATGAAAGTAAAGGCAGTAAAATCATTAGTTTAAATAACTTGTTACCTAATCACATCTTTAATGAACAAAACATTATAGAGGCGGCGAACTAGAAACGCAATATGTTTACATGCTTGATACTTTAGCCGACTGGGAACTGGGGTATGTTATTTCGGAGCTGAATTCTGGTAGATTTCTCAAAAAGGGAGAGCAACGCGTATCGATCAAAGAAGGTTAGTTTTCTCAAGAGCCAATCAATACAATGGGTGGGATGAACAGTCTTTGTTGCATATATTCAATCCCTAACAAAGTGAACACCCCTATTGTCTAAATCGTTGCACTTTAGCCAGGGGTGTATTGTATCATTTGATGGTAGATTAGCCAAAAGAAGTACCACCTATTGATAAAGGGTTTTTATCAGTAGGTGGTTTTTATTTGTGCTGGAACGACTGGTATGAGTAAGTTTAGGGTTTAAGTGTTTTTATAAAAGAATTACGACGATTACTTGAATTACATGTCACAATATATTTAGATTCTGATACTGTCAGTACTGGTAGATCCGTTATTGGGTTAATCGGGATCTGCCAAAAAGCCTTTCATCATTAGGATAGACCTAACTCAATAATCATATCTAAATACTCCATAAACTTATCTGTATATAATTGAACATCTTTGCTTTCTGTCTCAAGGTACCTGTTCAAAAGACCACTGTAAGTTAAAATCATTAATTCATTCATTTTTTCTGCGGTTTCTTTATCAGAGAAATAGCCATTTTGAAGACAATTGTCTACAAGGGCCATATTTCTCTTATAAATATCATTTTCACTTAACATGGCGATCAATCGTTTATTCTCTGTTTTCAATCGGTCAGGGAATATTTTGTGATATAAAGTGACTGTTTCATTTAATTGAAGACTATATCTGGAAAAAAATAAATCATAAAAATCATTGGGATTCTTAAAAGTCTCTTCAACAAAAATACGGAAAACATCTTTAAGTTCATCCAATGGAGATAAATCATCTGGGATTTCTTTGTAGAGACGTGTTTTATACACTTCAAGGTTTGAAATCTTAGTAAAAAAAATAAGATGTTCCGAGTCGTTGAAATAGTTATAAATGGTAGCACCATTATACCCAGCCTTATTTGCAATATTTCTAATGGTTGCTTTTTCAATTCCTTCTTCTTGAATAATTTGGTCCGCAGCCGTTATAAAATAAGCCATCATACGCAACCTTTTTATACTTAAGTTATTCATATAATCTCTCCAATAGTTTTCCTGTATTATTTACTGTCTACAGAATGTATTCTCCATATTTAACAATTAATTTATTTTCAGATTTTGCTTAAACGTGTACAAAAATTATAACACACAAGTGCAGAAAAGAACAATGTATCATTAGGTTTTAGATTTTTCAGCTGAAGCTGAAATACTGACTTAGATTTTTGAATTTGCAAAACAACAATAAACACGTTAAAAAAATAAGCGTCATTGTAAAATAAACGTGTATACAAAATAAACGTGTTTGTGTTATAATATTTACAAATATGGTTGATAAATAAATATCAATTTGAACGGAGGGATAAAATGAGATTAGAAATTGGAAATTTCCAAGTCCACAATGTGGAATTTGGGAAAACGTCTTCCTACAAGGATGGAACCTTGACAATTAACAAAGAAGAAGCCCTTGCAGTCGTTATGGAGGATGAACATATCACTGATGCTGACATCGTTTTAGCAAAACCTGGGGATGACGTTAGAATAGTCCCCGTGAAGGAAGCGATTGAACCAAGATTCAGATTAAGTGGTGGACCAGCGTTTCCAGGTGTGACTGGAAGAATCGAACGAGTCGGTAGTGGCAAGGCGGTTGCTCTTAAGAATTGCAGTGTGTTGGCTGTGGGAAAACACTGGGGTAGTTTTGGTGATGGCTTAATTGATATGAGTGGTGAAGGTGCCAAGTATTCAATCTTCTCAAAACTCAACAATATTTGTTTAGTGGCTGATACTGATGAAGAATTTGAGCGTAATGAAGTACAGAAGAAAAACCATGCCCTACGATGGGCAGCCCACCGTTTGGCTGAGTATTTAGGCAGTGTTGTAAAAGACATGGTGCCTGACTCATCTGAATTGTTTGAACTGGGACCGATTACGAAACGTGATGAAAAAGTTCAAGGCTTACCATCAGTTGTTTTTGTGATGCAGCCTCAATCACAAATTGAAGAACCAGGTTTTAATGATTTGGTTTACGGATGGGATGCAAATAGAATGGTCCCAACGTACATGCATCCAAACGAGATTTTAGATGGTGCGATCATCGGCGGAAGCTATATGTGCTGCTCTTCAAAATGGTCAACATATGATTTCCAGAATTGCCCAACAATAAAGTCCCTTTATAATGCGCATGGCAAGACAATTAACTTTTTGGGTGTCATCATGTCAAATCTTAACGTTTCCCTGGAGCAAAAAGAAAGAGCAGCAATGTTTGTACAGCAGATTGCCAGCAACCTTGGCGCAGATGCGGCTATTATCACAGAAGAAGGCTATGGAAACTCTGACGCTGACTTTATTGAATGCATTAGACTCTTGGAAGAAGCAGGCATTAAAACGGTGGGTATGACAAATGAATGCACTGGCCGTGATGGACTTTCACAACCACTGGCTGCTTTGGATATATCTGCAGATGCACTTGTTTCATGTGGTAATGTTTCGACATTAATAGAATTACCACCTATGGGCACTGTTATCGGTGAACTGGAGTCATTAATGAGAGATGGACTGTCCGGTGGTTGGGCAGACGATGAAAAGCTGGGACCTTCTGTTAAAGAAGATGGATCAATTATCATGGAGAACAATGCAATGTTTTGTGGAGATTCAACACTGGGTCAGTCACCTAAAACAGTCATAGAATTCTAATAAAGGAGGTGAAAAAATGAAAAAAGGTATTTTATATTTAAATCAATTTTTTGGACAAATTGGTGGAGAAGATAAAGCAGACTACGAACCATCTATTCGTGATGGGCAAGTTGGAGCAGGCCTTTTGCTAAACAGTTTATTGGAAGATGCAGAAATTACACACACTGTGATCTGTGGAGATAATTTCATGGGTTCTAATGAAAAAGAAGCAGTAGAGACGATCCTGGAATTTCTGGAAGGAAAAGAATTTGATATTTTCTTTGCCGGTCCAGCCTTCCAAGCAGGTCGTTATGGAAATGCCTGTGGTGTCATATGCAAAGCTGTCAAAGAGAAGTTTGGTGTACCTGTTGTTACCTCCATGCATCAGGAGAATCCAGGTGTCGACATGTTTAAGAAAGATGTGTACATACTAAGAGGCGGTCCTAGTGCGGCTAATATGAAAAAAGACATGTCCAAAATGGCTGAATTTGGGAATAAACTACTGAAAGGCGAAAGAATAAAAGGCGCTGAGGTTGAAGGCTATTATCCACGAGGAATCCGTCTTGAAATATTTTTGGAAGATGAGACACCAGCTTGTGAGAGAGCCATCAGCATGCTGCTTAAAAAAATCAATAACGAGCCTTTCGTATCGGAATTGCCAATACCAGAGCTGGAGACAGTACCAATAGCACCGGCTATAAAATTGGCTGATGCCAAAATCGCTCTTATTACGTCAGGCGGCATCGTGCCAGTGGATAACCCGGACAAAATCCAATCTGCCTCAGCAACACGTTGGGGACGTTACTCCATTGCAGGAATGAAAAGATTAGAAAATGCAGCGGACGGTGCGTTCAAAACAATTCATGCTGGCTACGATCCATCAGCAGCAAATGCTGACCCCAACATATGCTTACCATTGGATGCGCTAAGAGTTTACGAAGAAGAAGGAAAGATTGGAAGCATTCATGATTATTACTATGCAACGGTTGGTACGGGAACAGCAGAAGGAGAAGCTGCAAGAATGGCACTGGAAATAATCGAGCACTTAAAAGCAGATGGGGTAGATGCTGTTATCCTCACCTCCACCTGAGGTACCTGTACACGTTGCGGAGCAACGATGGTGAAAGAAATAGAAAAAGCAGGCATTACAGTTGTACAAATGGCTAACTTGATCCCTATCGCTAAAACAGTTGGTTCAAATCGTATGGTTCCAACGATTTCTATTCCATATCCTTTAGGGGATCCGAAAACATCGAAAGAAGAGCAATGGAAACTGAGATATCATAGAGTTGGTGTTGCATTAGAGGCTTTGGCAACTGATATCGGAGAACAAACGGTATTTGAAGTATAACACTTAAGAATGGAGGACAGGTTAATATGAAAAAAGAACAGTTTTGGAATCCAGTGTTTACAATATCTTTAATAATATCAGTGATTATCGTTGTTATTGGTGTCGCTTTACCAGAGGGTTTTGCAAGCTTAACATCAGCATCCTTTGATTTTTTGGTAGGTAACTTTGGCTGGTTTTATATTATAACAATGTCATCATTCGTGGTATTTTGTCTTGTGATGTTGTTTAGCAAGTACGGTGATATTAAATTGGGTAAGCCAGATGATAAACCTGAGTATAGTTTAATGTCATGGTTTGGAATGCTATTTAGTGCAGGCATGGGTGTCGGTCTCATATTCTTCGGCGTAGCAGAGCCGTTATTCCACTATGGGGCACCACTGAGTGGGATCGCGCCAGAATCTGCAGCAGCAATGGACTTTGCTTTTAGAAAGTC
>JAABSW010000055.1 GCA_011390155.1 Clostridiaceae bacterium | reverse complement strand
CTGCTCCGCCACAAAGAATGGTTGTGACAGGAAACGCTGTACCTTCCGTGCCCGTGAAACGATGAGTTTGTCTTCTTCTGATAATTCGTCCATTCCCAGAATGGCAATGATGTCCTGGAGTTCTTTGTAACGTTGCAGCACGGCTTCCACGCCACGGGCCACGTCGTAGTGCTCCTGGCCTACCACTGAGGGGTCAAGGATCCGTGAAGAGGAATCCAGTGGGTCCACCGCCGGATAAATACCCAGCTCAGAAATCTGGCGGGACAACACCGTGGTGGCGTCCAGGTGAGCAAAGGTGGTGGCCGGCGCCGGGTCTGTCAAGTCGTCCGCAGGAACGTAGACTGCCTGTACGGAGGTGATGGATCCCTTCTTGGTGGAAGTGATCCGCTCCTGCAATTCACCCATTTCTGTCGCCAGGGTGGGCTGGTAACCTACGGCACTGGGAACACGCCCCAGCAAAGCAGATACTTCTGAGCCTGCCTGGGTGAAACGGAAAATGTTATCAATGAAAAGAAGTACGTTCTGCCCTTCCTGGTCACGGAAATATTCGGCCATGGTCAGGCCGGTAAGTCCCACCCGCATACGGGCACCTGGGGGTTCGTTCATTTGACCGTAAACCAGGGTGGTTTTATCGATAACCCCGGATTCGATCATTTCATAATACAGGTCGTTTCCTTCACGGGTTCGCTCGCCTACCCCTGCAAACACGGACAAACCACCGTGCTCTTTGGCGATGTTGTTGATCAGTTCCATGATGATAACGGTTTTTCCCACACCCGCACCACCAAAGAGGCCGATTTTACCACCTTTTGAATAGGGGGCAATCAGGTCTACCACTTTGATACCTGTTTCCAGAATTTCCGTGGAGGTTTCCTGTTCTTCAAAGCTGGGGGCTGAACGATGAATGGGCAGGTGATGCGCTGAGTCAACAGGCCCCTTTTCGTCCACCGGTTCACCCAGTACGTTCATGATTCTGCCCAAGGTGGCTTTTCCCACGGGTACGGTGATGGGCGATCCGGTATTGGTTGCTTCCATACCCCTTACCAGTCCGTCTGTGGAACTCATGGCCACACAGCGGACCGTGTCGTCTCCCAGATGCTGGGCCACTTCTGCAATGATTTTTTCGTCGTCTCTATAAATTTCAATGGCGCTGAGCAGTTCCGGCAATTCATCTTTTTCAAACTTGATGTCTAGGACCGGGCCGATGATCTGCGCCACTTTTCCGATGTTTCCTTTCGGCATTGCTTCCCCTCCTTTTGCTTGTCGTTCCGGTTGCCCTTATTTAAGAGCTTCCGCGCCGCCGACTATTTCGGCAATTTCCTGGGTGATGGCTGCCTGACGCGCCCGGTTGTACTGTAATTGCAGCTTGTCGATCATATCCTCTGCGTTGTTGGTGGCGTTTTCCATGGCCACACGGCGGGCTGCCTGTTCACTGACAGAGGATTCCAGCAGTCCTCCGTAAATCATGCTGTCCAGGTAACTGGGAATCACCCGGTTTAACAATTCAATCACGGAAGGCTCATAAGTGGTCAGCTCCCATTTTTCATCCTGGGCTTCCTGCTGGGCTTCTTCGTGTTCTTTCATCAGTGTTTCATCTGTCCTAAAACAGGTTTCCAGGGCTTCCTCATCCAGGGGGATCAGCTTTAACACTTTGGGTTTGTAGCTGATGGTACTGTCAAAATGAGTGTACACCAGGTATAACTCATCCAATTCTTCTTCCAGGTATCTTTCCAGACAGCAGTTTCGAATGTCCTGGGCTGCGATGAAATCAGGGACTTCAGTCAGGTCAAGAAAATCACATGGAATGTCAACGCCCCGATTGGCAAAAAATTCTTTTGACTTTGTTCCCACAGCGAAGACTTCCTTTGCCTGCTTTTGCTGCATGTGTTCCCAGGCCAGTTTCACCACATTGGTGTTGTAACCGCCGCAGAGCCCCCGGTTACCGGCCACAACAATATACCCTGTTTTTCGAACGGTTTCCCTGGGTGTCACCAGGGGGTGCAGGCTGTCCTGCAGTTCTCCTAAAAATCCCAGGATGGCTTGTTTCCAAGCCCTTGTAAAGGGTCTGGATTCATCCAAACGCTCACGGGTTTTTCTCAATTTAGCCGAGGCCACCATTTCCATGGCCTTGGTAATTTGTCTGGTACTTTTAACACTTTTTATGCGTCGTTTTATATCCCGCATGCCTAATCCGGCCAATGGTTCACCTCCTGACAGTGTTTCGCCATTCGTTTAAGAAACATTTATTCTTTTTCCTTTTTAAAATCTTCCTTAAACTCTTCAATGGCTTTTTTCAGGGTTGCTTCCGTTGCTTCATCCATGACACCCTTCTCACGTATGGTGGTGCCCACTTCTGCATAATGGCTGCGCATGAATGCTGTCAGGCCGGTTTCAAACTCGCTTACATCTGCCACGTCTACGTCTGCCAGGTATTTGTTGGAAACAGCGTAAATGATCATGACCTGTTCTTCAACGGGTACCGGCTGATACTGGGGCTGTTTTAATATTTCAAGAATCCGTTCACCCTGGGCCAGCCGTGCCTGGGTTTCAGGATCCAGCTCTGAACCAAACTGGGCAAAAGCTGCCAACTCTCTGTATTGGGCCAGTTCAAGACGAAGTTTACCTGCCACTTTTTTCATGGCTTTGATTTGTGCATTACCACCGACACGGGACACGGAAATACCCGGATTAACCGCTGGCCTCACCCCTGCATAAAAGAGCTCAGCTTCAAGGAAAATCTGACCATCGGTGATGGAGATCACGTTGGTGGGAATGTAGGCAGAAACGTCGCCAGCCTGGGTTTCGATGATGGGCAGGGCTGTGAGTGAACCGGCGCCCCGGGCATCGCTTAATTTAGCTGCACGTTCCAACAGGCGGCTGTGGAGGTAGAAAACATCCCCCGGATAAGCTTCCCGGCCTGGTGGTCGTCGCAGCAACAGTGACATGGCCCGGTAAGCCACGGCGTGCTTTGACAGGTCGTCGTAGATGACCAGTACGTGCTTGCCGTTTTCCATGAATTCTTCACCCATGGCACATCCCGCATAAGGCGCAATAAACTGCAAGGGCGCCAGTTCACTGGCTGTGGCGGCCACAATAATGGTGTAATCCATGGCACCATTGCGGGCCAGGGTGTCCTGAATCTGGGCCACTGTGGAGTTTTTCTGGCCAATGGCCACATAAATGCAGATGACATCTGTGTTTTTCTGGTTGATGATGGTGTCAATGGCAATGGCTGTTTTTCCTGTTTGTCTGTCGCCAATGATCAATTCCCGCTGGCCGCGGCCGATGGGGATCATGGAGTCAATGGCTTTGATACCGGTCTGCAACGGTTCATGGACTGACTTCCGGGCAATGATGCCAGGCGCCACCCGTTCCACGTTACGGAAGGTGTCGGTTTGAATGGGGCCTTTGCCGTCAATGGGCTGGCCAAGTGCATTGACCACACGGCCCAACATGGCTTCTCCTGTGGGAACCTGGACAATTTTTCCTGTCCGCTTTACCATATCGCCTTCTTTGATATGTTCGTCGGAACCCATGAGCACACAGCCCACGTTGTCTTCCTCCAGGTTCAGGGTCATGCCGTAGACATCACCGGGGAAGACCAACAGCTCCCCCGCCATACACTTTTCCAGGCCGTGGATCCGGGCGATTCCGTCACCTACCTGAATGACCGTACCCACTTCCTGATAATCCAGCTGGTTTTCATATCGCTTGATCTGTTCCTTAATGACGGAACAAATTTCTTCGGGTCTGAGATTCATCGTGTTTGTCACCCCTCACTTTATACAATCATTTCCGTCAGTTCCTCTTTTAGAAGACTGAGTCGGTTGCGTACCGAGCCATCGATGACCCGGTCTCCCATGCGGACGACTACGCCGCCCACCAGGCTCTGGTCCACCTGGTTTTCCACGGTTACTTCCTTGCCTGACATGGTTGACAGGGAGGCTGCCAGTTTGTCCTGGGCTTCTTCACTCATGGGCACCGCTGTTACCGCAACGGCTTTCACCCGGTTGTGCAGTACCTGGGTCAGTTGATGAAAGGTTCCCACCATGTCGTTGAAGTACTTTTCCCGGCCTTTGTCCACCAAAATCAGTAAGAAATAATACACTTCTGAGCTTAGTTTTCCTTTAAAGGAATCTGTGATAAATTTCTTTTTTTCGTCATCGCCAATGACCGGCGAGTGAAAAAATTGTTGAAAAGTCGGAATTTCCACCATGCTTTGTTGTATACCTGTTAGTTCCTGCAGTACAGTGGCGGCATCGGTGGTCTCCGATTCCTGTACAGCCTGAAACAGGGCTGTGGCATAACGCTTACCAACTAATTCTGCCATTTGTCCTGCCCCACTTCGTCGATGAATTCCTGGATCATGTTTTCATGTTGTGCGGGATCCAGTTCCTCTTTGATGATGCGGGCAGCCGCCAGTACCGCCAGCTCCGAAATTTGATTCTTAAAATCGTGGATGGCTTTTATTTTTTCACGTTCCAGGTCTACCCTGGAGCGTTCTTCCATCTTGCGAATTTCTTCCCGTGCTTCCTGTATGAGGGCTTCTCCACGCTCTTCACTGCGTCGGGTTGCCTCTTTCAGCATGTCATTTCGTTCTTCCTTGATACCTGCCAGTTTTTCCTCGTAAGACGCCCTTAAGGCATAGGCCTCTTCTTCTCTGGCCTGGGCATCTGCCAGTTGGTCTTCAATGCCCTGGGTCCGCTTTTCCATAAACTCAGTGACGGGTTTAAAGAGAAAGTGACGCAGCAGCAGCACAATAATGATGGTGTTGACGATCTGAAACACGAAGGTCCAACCTGGTTCAACCAGTCCTTGCTGCATCGTGTTGCCTCCTTTCCGGATAATCAGTTATCTGAAATCCGTGGTTTGGATCTTCTTACAGCATGCCCACCAATGGGTTAGCAAATAATAGAATAAGCGCAATGATCAGTCCGTAAATACCTGTGGTCTCTGCAACAGCAGCGCCCAACAGCATGGTTCTAACGATGTCACCCTGTGCTTCCGGCTGACGTCCCACACCTTCAGCACCTTTACCTGCAGCATAGCCCTGTCCGATTCCGGGGCCAATACCGGCGATCATGGCCAAACCTGCGCCAATGGCAGATGCTGCTAACACTAATGCTCTTCCTGTGATCGGTTCCATATTCCTTTTCCTCCTTCAATTCTTTCATTTTTAAAGCAAATTACAAAAGTCTGATAAGCGGGTTGGCAAAAAGCAATACCAAAGCAATGATCAGTGCATAAATACCTGTGGTCTGTGCAACCGCCTGGCCCAGAAACATGGTGCGGATGATGGGTCCCTGCAATGAGGGTCGTTTGCCCACGGTTTCTGTTCCTTTACCGGCTGCGTAGCCCTGTCCAACACCGGGGCCGATGCCTGCAATCATGGCAAGGCCTGCGCCGATGGCAGAGGCTGCCACCACGATGGTGCCGGTGGTCATGCCAACCAGCGGGTTAGCGTACAGCATAATCAGTGCCACTACCAATGCCAGGATCCCTGAGGTTTCTGCCACTGCGGCGCCCAGGAGCATGATCATGGTCACCTGTTTGCCGGTTTTGGGGTTCATGCTGACAGCTTCTGCCCCTTTACCAGCGGCGTAACCCTGTCCGATTCCCGGACCAATGCCGGCAATCATGGCAAAGCCCACGCCAATGGCGGAAGCAGCCAGGATAATAGCTCTGGCGTTAATTGATTCATCCATTCCAATTCCTCCTTACTACCTGCAATCTACTTGCAATTAAAACCATTCTGTTATGACTAGTCCATGGCCAGTGAAACAAACACCATGGTGAGCATGACAAAAATAAAGGTTTGCAGCACGCCTGCAAATACGTCGAAATAAAGGTGAAGCACCACGGGAATTCCACCCTGGAACAGGGGAAGTAGATCGAGTCCCAACATACTGCTTAAGCTGGTTAAACCACCGTAGGCCAGGGACAAAACGATGAGGCCGCCCACCATGTTGCCAAAAAGACGAAATGAAAGGGAAATAGGGGTTGCCAGTTCGCCCATAATGTTCAGGGGCAGTAAAAAGACAAAGGGTTCCGTAAAACCTTTCAAATAGGTGCCCAGCCCTTTGGTACGAGCGCCAAAATAATGGATCATGACGAAGGTCATGATGGCCAGGGCCAGGGTGGTGTTCAAATCTGCCGTTGGCGGTCTGAGTCCAATGAGGCCCAGCAGGTTCATGAACAACAGCATCAGGAACAGGGTGCCCATGTAGGGTGCAAAACTCATTTTGTCATCTCCCATGGTCTGTTTCGTCAAATTGTTGAGCACTTCCACCACGGCTTCGGCCAGGTTTTGTTTTCCTTTTGGAACCAGCTTTAAACTCCTGGTGCCGATGATGGACAACACCACCAAAACCGCCATGATGAACCATGTGTTGACGACGGTTTCAGTTACTGGGATGCCGTCAAGAAAGGGAAGCTCAAAAATGACTTTGGGACCAAAGGCAATCGGCTGCATTACTTTTCCTCCTTTCGCTTAAAAATGTTTCTAAAATAGCGTTTATCATTCAGCAGATCTCTCTGCAGGATGACTCCTTTAATGGTGATGAGGCCAATGACGGAGCCCAGGGCATTGATGTCCGGTGATCTCAGCGAAACCAGAATCACCATGGCTGTGAGGACGTACCGTACCATGTACCTTGACACAGTGAATTTCCGGGCCCGTTCCGGGTGCATTTTTACCGCACGGTCAATGGTGAGGTACAGCAGTCGAAAATTCAGGATGGCAATGGCTGTTCCAAAAAAGATCCCTGTGAGAAAAGGCATGTAGGGCCTGATGAAAAAGTATCCTATCACTGCTGCCAGGATGTTCACCACAAAAACCCGTTTGGCAATGGATTTCTGTGTGGTGGTAATGTCTTCCAAAGAGATTCACTTCCTCTCTCTTTTGGTGGTGGGGTCCACGTCTTTCATGGCCAAATAATAAGCATTGCGGCCACCGATGAGCACTCCCGAGATAATGAGGATAAATAAAAAGATGGGGTTTGTGCCGAACCGTTGGTCCAGCCACCTGCCTGCTACCACTCCTGCCAGGATGGGAACCATCATGGAGATGCCTATGTAACTGACCAACGCCAGGTTTTGGAGAACATGCCCTTTTCGCTTTTTCATCTTTAACGCTCCCATTATATCATAGAATCGAATATTTTGAAGATTTTTTACAGATATTTGTTAATTAATTATCTATCTTAATCACGATTACCAAAGTTGTGCCTTTGTGGTGCTTTCTATCCCTTCCACTGCTCCGGAGGCGTGTCTGATTGCCCCGCTGCGAAAAGAAGGGCTTCCACAATTCTTTGGGAAGCCTTCCCATCGCCGTAGGGGTTCACAGCCTGGGCCATGTCGCCATAGGCCCGGGGATCATCCAACAACCGGGAAGCTTCTTTAATAATCGTCTTTTTTTCCACCCCCACCACTTTCACAGTGCCAGCCTCCACAGCTTCCGGCCTTTCTGTTTCGGTGCGCATCACCAGAATCGGTATGCCCAGTGCCGGTGCTTCTTCCTGGATGCCGCCGGAATCGGTGAGAATGAGCGTTGCTGAGGCCAACAGGTTGGCGAAGGGAGCATAGTCCAAGGGTTCAATCAGGTGTATGTTGGGTGCCTGTCCCAGGGTGTTTTCTGCCAGCTGGACAATGGCCGGGTTCATGTGCACAGGGTACACCACCCGGTGGTTTGGGTAGCGCTGTGCCAGGTGGGCCACCGCCTGAAAAATCTGTTCCATGGGCTGGCCCCAGTTTTCCCGTCGATGGCAGGTCATGACAATGAGGGGATGGGTTTCTTTTTCAGCTGTTAACTTGTTCAGAAGAGGATCCTGAAAATCATATTTGTCCTGCACCACTGACAGCAGGGCGTCAATGACTGTGTTGCCGGTGATGAAGATATTGTCAGAGGATATGTTTTCCCGCAAAAGCATCTCACGGTTTTGTTTTGTAGGGGAAAAATGAAGGGTGGCCAGGGTGCCGGTAAGGCGCCGGTTCATCTCTTCTGGATAGGGTGAATAGATGTTACCGGTA
>JAABSW010000054.1 GCA_011390155.1 Clostridiaceae bacterium | reverse complement strand
GGTTGATGGTTTTCATTGGGAGTCCTCCTTTCCGTCTGTCTGTTCTTCTTTCTTTTTGTCCACAGGACGGCTGATGGCGTCCACCGGGCACACCTGGGCGCAGATGCTGCAACCCACACATAGGGTGGGGTCGATGGAAGATTTCAGCTTATCAATACCATCATATTTTTTCATGCGAAGGGGCGGACAGTTGGTTTTGATACAGGTGCGGCACCCGATGCAAATGGTGGGGTCCACCTGAAACACCGGTTCCTTGACGCGAAAATGCAGGGCACAGGGCCGGGTGGTTATGATCACCGAAAGACCAGGTGTTTTGACGGCCTCTTTGATGGTGTCACTGGCTTCTTTGTATTTGAACTGGTCCACCACCTGAACATTTTCGATACCCATGGCCTTTAGCAGGGCCGGGATGTCCACAGAGGGTTTTTCCTTGTTCATGCGTTTTCCCGTGGAAGCGTTTTCTTGCCCGCCGGTCATGGCAGTGGTGCCATTGTCCAGGATTAAGATGGTCAGGTTGTCTTCCGGTTCCAATTCGTGAAGCATGGCCACCATACCCGGCATGCCTGAATGGAAAAAGGTGCCGTCGCCGATGACGGAGACCAGGGGTACTGGTCGCTTGGCCTGGCGATTGGCTTTGATCATGCCAATGGAAATGCCTAAAGTGGCTCCCATGCTGATAAGTGACTGGGAGGCTTCAAAGGGTGGGAACAGCCCCATGGAGTAACAACCAATGTCATTGTTCACCAAAGCCTTTGTCTTTTTCAGGATGTCGAAGACCGGCCGATGGGGACACCCGGGACAGAAGAGTGGCGGCCGTTGGGTCACAGGTTCTTGTTTCTCAGGTGTGTCTCCCGTCAGTTTTCTTTCTTTCATCACACCTGCCTTGTGCAAGCCTTCTTCAATGGTTTCGCTGAACATTTCCCCGGTGAAGGAGAAATATTCCTTTCCTTCACAGGGAATGCCCATCAGTTTCAGCTCGTTTTCCAGGAAGGGGGTCATTTCTTCCACCACAATGATCCTTTCGTAGTTGGCTGTCACTTGCTGCAACCATTCTTTGGGCAGGGGATAGGCCATGCCCAGTTTCATGACACTCACTGCCTCACCCAGGTCACCCAGCTCCTTCAGGTTATAATAGGTCAGTCCTGAAGTGATGAGGAGGGTCTTGGCGCCTTCCTGTTCTTCCAGCTTGTTAAGAACTTCAGTTTCCGTGCCTGCTGCCAGGTTTTCCAGCCGTTCTTTCATGGCGTATTGTTTTGGAAAGGTGTTAGGCGGAATCATGGCGTAGTTGGCCACATCACTGGGAAAGGGTTCTCCTAGGGCTTCCTGACGTTCTTCCAGCTGCACAACACAGCGACTGTGGCAAACACGGCTGGTGATTTGTACCATCACCGGCATGTGGTAGGTTTCACTGATTTCCAGGGCCAGTTTGGTATAGTCCTTGGCTTCCTGGCTGTTACCGGGCACCAGTACCGCCATGTTGGCGAATTTGGCGAAGTTCCGGTTATCCTGCTCATTTTGGGAGCTGTGCATGCCAGGGTCGTCGCCGGAAATCAGCACAAAACCTCCCCTTGTCGGGGTTTGGGTGAAGGTCATTAGCGGGTCGGCGGCAATGTTCACCCCCACATGTTTCATACTCACCAAGGTTCTGACACCGGCAAAGGATGCGCCGATGGCGGTTTCCAGGGCCACTTTTTCGTTGGTGGAAAAGGATGCTTCAATGCCTTCGTACTGTCCGATGGTTTCCAGAATCTCCACAGTGGGAGAACCTGGGTAACTGGAAGCCACCAATCCACCTGCTTCGTAAAACCCCCGGGCAATGGCTTCATTGCCCGTGAGAACAACTTTCTTGACTTCATGATTACCTTCATTCATGTTTCGAATCCCTCCCTCAACCAATGAATACCCTATTTTTAATCGATAACAACGGAGGTTTTATTCCAACATTTTTTTGAATGATTCAAAGGTCACGGCCACCTGGAAAATTTCGTCCTGGCCTGCCATCATCATGTATTTGTTCAATTTTCCTGTTTCAGCGCTTTTCTTGATGGGGCCGGTGAGCACCTGGTGAGGGTGGGCATGCATTGTCTTGATGGCCTTGCCTCCTGATAGTTCGCCATAATCGCCCCATTCAAAGTTGAACACTTCCAGGCCTACTGACAAAGGGTTGGTGGACTGAAGGATTTTGCCCTCCAGGCTGAGGATGGCCAGTTCGTCCACCTGGAGCAGTTCCTGGATACTCTCCAGGTCTTTTTGCGACAGCTGGCTCCCCCTGTTTTTCATGCGGTTGAACCGGTCTTTAAACGCAAAGCAGGCATTCAGCATAAAGGAATCCATCACCTTTTTACCAATGCGCTGGGTAACCCGGTCTGACAGATCAATGGTTTTCTGCAATGAGCTCTCCACTTCAATGAGGGAAGCCGATACTTCTTCCGTTTCGGCCGCCACTTTTTCTGTTTCGCCACTGGTGTTGTCGGCGTGTCTTTTTGTGTCCGCCATGAGGGTCATCACGTCAGTGCTGGCCTGGTTCATCTCCACCATCCGGTCTTGCAGTTTATCAAAAGACAGTTGCAGGTTTTCGAAAAGACTGGCCATGTCTTCCATCATATTGCTTGTGGCAATTGCGGTCTGACTGCCTTCTTTCACTTCTTTGGCCGTATGTTGAATGTTCTGTTTCAGGGCAGCAATGCTGCCTGTGATTTCCACTGCAATTTTACCCACGTCTTCTGCTGCCCTGGAAGATTCTTCCGCCAGTTTACGCACCTCATCTGCCACCACAGCAAACCCACGACCGGCTTCCCCTGCCCGGGCGGCTTCAATGGCGGCGTTCAGCGCCAGTAAGTTGGTTTGTTCTGATATGGCGGTGATGGAGCTGACCATGTTTTCGATACTGCTGGATTTTTCAGCAAGCTGGTTCATGTTGTTTTCGATGCCCGCGATGCGTTCCACAGCTGCATCCATCTTTTGTGCAGTACTCATGGACTGCTGGTTAATAGAGACAATTTTCTCTTTGTATTGATTAGATCCTTCCCCCATTTGATCTGCCAGGTCCCGTACTTCCCTGTTTTTCTTCCCAAGTGTACCCATAAACCGCTCTGTTTGGTCGGCTGCCTGGGCAATTTCCCTGGCCTGGCCGGAGATGGCTGTGACTGAATCGGCAATTTCTTCTGAGGCGATGACGGCCTGCCCCATGAGTTCCTTTGCCTCCAAAATGCTGCCATTGATGCCGATGGCCCCTTCCAGGGTTTCACGGTAAAAGATTTTTAAGTGATTGACAAGGGATATCACTTCCGGCGCATCACTGTCGATTTCGGCAAACCTGCCCCCATCGATTTTTTCCAGGTCTTTGTGGAGTCGTTGGTCTTTCATCCATTTCATGCTGTTTACCCCCTTATTTTGTGTGTTCTGGAAGTTTAATCAGGTCTTTCACCACTTCACCGGCAATGATGAGCCCTGCCACGGAAGGCACAAAGGAAACACTGCCTGGGATGGCCCGGCGGGTGGTGCAGGTGCGGCTGGTACCGGAAGGGCAAACGCAGTTGGTGTTGCAGCTGTTATCTTCCTCTTCCAGGGGTGTGCGTGGTTCTTCCTGGGAATAAACCACCTTCAGGTGGGTGACACCCAGTTTTCGTAATTCTTTTCGCAGTATCCTTGCCAAAGGGCATTTATGGGTGTGAAATAGGTCTGCGACTTCAAACCGGGTGGGATCCAGTTTGTTGCCGGCGCCCATGCTGCTGATGACGGGGATCCCCAAGGCCTGGGCCTTCACCACCAGGTCTATCTTCGCTGAGATTGTGTCCACGGTGTCCACCAGGTAATCAATGGGCCCCAAGGAAGAAAGGTGGAATTTTTTGATGTCTTCCCAGTACAGGGGATGATCCACTGGTGGGGAATTAACGGATAATTCCCTTGTGTCGGTTAAATAAAAGCCTGTCATCACCGACACTTCTGCTTTGGGATTAATCTCCAGAATTCTGTCACGCATGACCTCCACCTTGGCTTTACCGATTGTTTTCCGGGTGGCATGAATCTGTCGGTTCAGGTTGGTAAGGCAGATCCTGTCGTCGTCCACCAGGAGAAATTTGCCGACACCTGAGCGCACCAGGCCTTCCACCACAAAGGTGCCCACCCCACCGATGCCAAAAACAGCCACCCGGCTGTTGGCCAATACCTCCATGGCTGGCTTGCCCAGCAACATTTCTGTTCTTGAAAATGCATGTAGCATGGTTTTCACTTCCCATTCATTTGATTCTCATTGTTGGTTGAGTCTGCTTTATTATACCATTCTGTGAAAGCCGACTCAATTGGTACAGACACGTCATGTTGTACAGGATCTCTATGTGTCAAACTATGTTTATGATATACCAGCGCCAAATTCACGGGGGAGGATGCAAAGGAACTGAAGATGGTACTGGAGAAGTGGTTCATGATGAGTTTAACGCAAAAAGCGGGCCAAAGAGATTGACCCGCCAGTTTTTTGTACTAGCTTTTCTGCTGTAATAAACTTTTCAGTTTTCCGATACCCTTTTCAAGTTGCCATTCTTCTACATATTCATCTTCGGAATGGGCCTGCTTGATGCTTCCCGCACCAAACACGATGGCATTAATGCCTGCTTCCTGGAACAGGCTTGCCTCAGTCCAAAAACCCACTTCATGGAAGTCACCGTTAAAGAAAGGCTCATTGTTTATGAGGGGAGGTCCATTAAACCTGTTTTCGATTTTCGTTTCGATGCAATTTTGTTTTATCGTATCCACCACATCCACTAATTTATCATAGGTTCTGATAGAGGCTCGATAGGTACACCTTTGTGAAACCACATTGCCTGCAGTCCCGCCTTCGATCATGCCTACATTAAACCCTGCTTCATCCAGTCTGATAATAGTGTGTGCCGCTTTTACAATGGCACCCGTTGATTGCATGGAAGAATGAGCAGAATCTGAAACATTCTCCAATGTAAAAGAATAATACCCTTTGTGTCTGGAAACGTACTTGAGCTCCGTAGGTTCAAACACAATGGCCCGCTTAATGTTTTTTTTGAAATCAGATTCCAGGAAGTATTTCACCCCTGTCTTAATGCCCGATTCTTCATCCACTGAAAACAGGACCATGACATTTTGGGGTTTGGCTTCCTTTAACGCTTTAAGGATCATGTAGATATTCCCTTTTGTGTCGCAGGCACCCAACCCGTAGATTTTATCGTCTCTTACGGTCATGCCCAAAGGATCAAATGTCCATGCATTGGAAGGTTTCACTGTGTCCATGTGAGCGTTTAGCAAGAGCTCCGGGTTTCCAAAAACAGCGATAACGTTGGCTTTGTTTTCACTGATGTGTTGAATGTGGATGTCCGCCTCGGTTTCTGCTTCCAGTGTTTCCACCAAATAACGAATCATTTCGGTGTAATGGCCTTCATAGGTGTTGATCTTAAGTAAATCATGCAATCGTTTCATTCATTTACCTTTCTTTCCATGTTGATCATTAAAATGATGAATGACCTAGATTTGTGAGATTAAAAAATAGGATATATTCTTATCCTGGACTTTGCCTTTTACGATATAGTTTTTACCTTTTTCAATTTCATCACCAATCATTCTGTATATCTTTGAATTGTTTTGCTGCACCCAAAAGCTGTCTCCTAAACCCTCCAGGTCATCTTTGGCAATGGGGAAAGCCTCCAGTTCATACCGCTCTAACTTGTTGCCTAAAAGTGTTTCAAATGGATTATCCTTAGGGATCTTGGTTTTAAGTAACATACTGTTTCTGCGGGTGTGAACAAATCCATAGGCCATGATATTTAATGGATAAATGTTCTTCAGGTAGATGTTGGAACTGGCATTATCAGTCTGGAGTATAAAGGTAAGGTACTCTTTATCCTGTACCAAATGCAACGCCAGGGCAAATGTCAGGGAACCCAGCCCTGCTGATTCATAACTGCTGTCAACCAATAATGTCCATTCATGGGCAATGGTAGGGTCTGAAACATTTCCAACCATGCACAACTTGGACACAGGGACACCATCCACTAAGAAACCGGCTGTCAAACCTGCTCCAATGGTGCCGAAATTGGCGAAGGCCCAGTCTGGTGCTGCCATGCCTGCTCCATAGGCTTTTTCATTTAATTGTACTAACTCATAGATAAAATCGAAACCTTCCGTACTTGCCGGATCATAAAACACCGTGTTGTAGGGAAAATTTTCCATTAAGGATTTGTATTTGTCCCAGTGGGCTTTGTTAACGATGATAAAGACTTCCAGGTTCAACCCCTCGTATTTCTTTAATAATTCATTCAATGTGATTCCTCCCTAATTATTATTGGCCAATCTTTGCTGCATGGAATATAACTTGATGAAGCCATTGGCTTCAGTGCCGCTCCATTGTGATTTTTGTGCATACATGGCGATTTTTTCGTTCACCAAGGAGTTTGGTGAACTCACCTCCACCACTTGAATGCTGTTTGGTATCACCTTTATTTTAACAAACCCATTTACTTTTTCCTGCACTGAATCGGCATATACCTCAATGTTTTTTACCAAGGGTTCATAATACAGCCCGCCATAGACCAAATCTGACCAATTGGCAGCCGCTTGTTTATTAAACATGATTTGTCTTTTGGTTAACACAATCTGTTCCAGCTTTTTATGCGCTTCAATCAATGCCGACAATGCTGGAGACTCGAACATAATTCTCCCTTTAATACCGATAATGCAGTCACCCACATAGATGTTGCTTCCATAACCGTAGGATCCTAAAATGGCATTAAGCTTTGCTATGAGCTCTATTCCTTTTATCTCCTCATCATTTAATGTAACAGGAAGTCCCTTTTCAAATCCTATTTTCAAATATTCTTCCGTTTTTGATTCATCTCTTTTCGTCAGTGTATAGGCAAAGCTTTCAGGCTCTAAATTTTGATCAATTTCTGTCCCCGAAACCGTTATGCCAAAGATGTTTTCGTTAATGGAATATTGCCTGGCTTCCTTATCAACTGCAAAGCCTCTTTCTTCCAGGTACTCAATTTCTTTGTCCCTGGTAATGTTCAGCTCTTTGATGGGGGCGATGATGGTCGCATTTGGATTCAGGGTCATTAATGATGCCTCAAATCGAACCTGGTCGTTACCAACAGCTGTTGACCCGTGGGCGACGGAATCGATTCCCTCATCTTTGGCTATTTTAAGAATCTCTTCTGCAATCACGTACCTGTCCGCACACATCAGGGGGTATTCATCTTCATATAACCCATTTAGTTTTATCAGGTATTGAATGATATTATCATAGATCACTTCTGTGGCATCGATGGTGTAGTGCTTGATGCTGCCTAATTCCTTTGACCTTTCTTCAATTTCCTTTAATTTACTCTCATCAAATCCACCTGTGTTGACAACAGCCGTCACTACCTCATAGCCCTTCTCCTTTAGATATGCCACACAAAAGGAAGTGTCCAAGCCTCCTGAAAATGCCAATACTACTTTTTTCATCCTATACTCTCCTAACCTATTTTATTGGTATTTTGTTCCATCTGATGATCTTCTTTCCGGCCTGAAGTGTTCACTCCAGGGTTTTGTCTCATCATTTTTGTTCATCTCTTCCCCCTTTTGCACGTATTCAGTAAGTTTAATTATACCTATATATGTATATTTATGCAATGCTTTTTTTAATCTTTTTTGTCGTAATTTGCCTCTTAATTTTCATTTAAATGGTTTTTTGATTAGTGGCACACGACTTCCGCTTTCATTGCTCCCCTTCGTTTATGTTTCATACGTACCCACACCACTAAAATACACACTTTAAATTTATCCCATGACTACCAGGCGTTCTTACCTCCAAGGCCAATTTAAAAAGCAGACAGTTTCTCCTTTGGAGGAAAACTGCCTGCTTTGTCTTTTGGTTACATCACTGTGACTAATTATTATTTCTTTACTGCTGTTACCCTTCCTTTACCGCAGGCAGGCTCAGCACTGTTTTAAACAAGTCACCGTCGATGGCGATGTCCAGGCTCCCCTGTTGGGCCTGGGCCAATCCTTTGGCAATGGCCAGCCCAAGTCCCGATCCTTCCTCGGACCTGGATTCATCTCCCCGGACAAACCGTTCCATCAACGTTTCCGGGTTCACGTTCAACTGTGTTGCGGACACATTTTTCACTGTCAGTTTCCCCTGGTTCCCGCCATTTTCAGCGGAAATGTAGACCCGGGTGCCGGTCAGACTG
>JAABSW010000006.1 GCA_011390155.1 Clostridiaceae bacterium | reverse complement strand
GAGTTCGAGAAATTTTCCCTTTTCGAGCTGGATGTAAAGGGGGATTCCCGTCTTAGCATTTTTTACTGTGACCCGATGCAATCAAGTCAAAAACCTCATGTGGAAAACGGACATAACTACGTTCGTGACATCATTCCCAACGGTTACCCTTTGGACGGCTTTACCCAGGATGACATCGATCTGATGTTTTCCCACATCAATTCGACACCGCGGCATTCTTTGGGTGACAAGTCGCCTTTTGAGGTATTTTCATTTATTCACGGAGCACAGGTTTCTTCCTTGCTGAACATCACCGAAATTCCCAGGGATGATGTCACACTTAAGCCAAACCTTATTTACTCCAGAAAGCCTACGCACTAACTGATCCTGATTGCAAGACTAATTTCCGGCGGCACACGTACGTCTTTTTTCCTCTCGAGCCTTTGGATGTTAGTCTTGCAATTTTTTAATTGCGCCTTCCTTTGGCTTATTTGCTGTGCCTTTCTTAATATATCGAATGTTATTAAAATGTCTTGTTTGCAACATTTTATTTGTTCATCACTTTTTCTGCAGCCCTGATCAAGTCTTCTTTTCCGGAACTTAACCCTTCACTTTTTTATCCTTTCCTAGCTCTGGATCTTACTTTTGCAATTCACCTTTTTTTCATTTTTCTTTTCTTTATTTGTGTTGATAGTAAACGTCGGATATTTGTTTCGGATATTTGTTGATGATAAAATGGTGTGTTTCGATACAATAGAACATAAAAAATGGTACAATAATGAAGTGTATCTTTTTAGATGGAATCAAAATCCTATACCAATATGGATAAGTGTAAAGTATATATGTAGTTACTTAATGTAAAGGGTGATTGACAAATGATGGAATTGCTAAAAACAATGAGTGTGACGGAAGTCCGAAAAAAAACCTTCTCTCTACTTGCAGACAAGCAATTGCAGGTGGAAGAAGTGTACCTGTTGGAAGGGTTGGGACGAATCCTGGCAAAGTCGGTGACATCACCCCATGATGTACCGGAATTTAACCGGTCAACAGTGGATGGGTATGCAGTAAAGGCGGCAGATACTTTTGGTGCCAGTGATGGCATACCAGCCATGCTGACAAAAAAAGGCGAAGTGCACATGGGCATGGAAGCAAATGTGACCCTTGGGGAAGGGGAATGTGTCTACGTCCCCACGGGAGGTATGCTGCCGCCTGGGGCCAATGCCATGGTCATGGTTGAATACGTTGAAGACCTGGATGATAGTACTTTATTGGTGCAACAGTCTGTATCGCCGGGCGCCAATGTGTTGCGCAAGGGTGAAGACTTGGAAAAAGAAGAAACCATCTTCTGCAAAGGTCATCGGTTGAGACCCCAGGACATCGGCCTGTTAGCAGGCATGGGTTTTCAAAAAGTGTTGGTATTTGAACCGCCGAAAGTGGCGGTGATTTCCACGGGGGATGAATTGATTTCGCCTGAAGAGGATTTGTCACCAGGTAAAATCATTGACATGAACACTTATAGTCTCTCGGCAGCTTTGCAGGAGGATGGTTTCCATGTAATAGGCCGGTCTGTGGTAAAAGATGATATGGCAACCTTGCAGCAAACCCTGCGGGACTATATAAAACAAGCGGACATTATCCTTATCTCAGGCGGCAGTTCCATGGGAGAATATGACATTACTAAAAAAACCATCGACAGCATGGGTAAACCGGGTGCTGTGGTGCATGGCATGTCGGTAAAACCGGGAAAACCCACCATCGTCGGCATGGCGGAAGGCGTGCTGATGATTGGTTTGCCGGGGCAGCCAGTGTCAGCCCTGGTGGTGTACCATTTATTAATGAAGCCATTGCTATGGAAATTAACGGGTAATAACACCATCACACCCACTGTTTCAGGTGAATTGACAGTGAATATTCCTTCAGCTCCAGGAAGGGAACATTATGTCATGGTCACTTTGCAGGAAGAGGACGGAAGATGGAAGGTTTCGCCACAACATGGAAAATCAGGCATGTTATCCATGATGGGTCGATCTCATGGCATGGTGAGAATTCCTGTGAACCAGGAAGGTTTATCCAAAGGAGACAGAGTAGATGTAATACTTTTTTAAGGAGGCAGAAGCATGTCAAAAAAACGCAACCTTTATTTAACAAGTGTTCCTTTGTCACAGGCCATGGATGAATATGTGACAAAAATGGCAGATGTGTTAAATTACAGGGAAATACAACGGGTGGACGTGGGCGATGCCCTGGGACGCATGACGGCAGTTCCGGTTTTTGCCACATTATCGGCACCGCATTACAACGCTTCAGCCATGGATGGCATCGCTGTGTTGGCAGAAAATACTTACGCAGCTTCAGAAACCAACCCTGTTCAATTGAAAAAAAACGAAGACTATGTGGTGTTAAACACGGGCGCTCCATTACCAGACCACTTTGATGCGGTGATTATGATCGAGGATGTGGTTGAACTAGATGAGGAAACAGTGGAAATTCGCAGCGGAGCCACACCATGGCAACATGTGCGGCCTGTGGGTGAAGACATTGTCAAAGGAGAGCTGATTTTGCCCGTGCGGCACATCATCAGGCCACAGGATATGGGTGCCCTTCTTTCTGGTGGTGTGACCCAGGTACCTGTGTACCGACGTATCCAGGTTGGTTTAATACCCACAGGTTCAGAAATCACAGACCTGACTGATCCCTTGCCACCGGGAAAAATCATTGAATCCAATAGCAAAATGTTTAAAGGACTCATCGAAACCTATGGCGGGAGAACCAAGGCCTACCCTGTGGTGGCGGATGATCCGGATTTGTTGAGAAAAGCCATTCTTACCGGTGTGGAAGATAATGACCTGTTGGTCATTAACGCTGGTTCGTCAGCAGGCACAAAAGATTTTACCGTTGATGTCTTAAGAGAACTGGGCACAGTGATGTTTCATGGTATTGCCATAAAGCCTGGAAAACCTGCCATATTGGCAGAAGTAAAGGGGAAGCCAGTGGTGGGCATACCAGGCTATCCCGTTTCTGCCTATGTGGTGTTTGAACAAATCGTCAAACCCCTGGTCTATCATTATCAATACCAAAATCCGCCGGAAGCGCAGATGATTGAAGCGGTATTGGCCAGACGAGTGGTTTCTTCCTTAAAACACGAAGAACATATTCGTATTAAACTGGGCCGGGTGGGGGATCGCTGGATTGCCACGCCCCTGAGCCGGGGAGCTGGTGTTACCATGTCCCTTGTAAGGGCCGATGGTATGTTGACGGTTCCACAGGAAGTGGAAGGATATGAAAAAGGTACGGTGGTCCCTGTGCGGCTTGCCAGACCTATGTCGGAGATACAAAACACATTGGTATCCATTGGCAGCCACGACCTGGTGATGGATTTACTGGCCAACGAACTGCAAAGTCAGGGGAGTGGCGTGGCCCTGTCTTCCGCTCATACTGGCAGCATGGGCGGTGTGATTGCCCTGCGCCAGGGAGAATGTCACGTAGCCCCTGTCCATTTATTGGATGAAGCAACAGGCACCTATAACCACCAAGTGATAAAAACGTATTTCCCGGGGAAAGAAATGGCCTTGATCAAGCTGGTGAAGCGGAGCCAGGGCTTGATGCTGGCCCCTGGAAACCCTAAAAGAATCACTGGTATTGCCGATTTAGCCCGAAAAGATGTATCCATGGTGAACCGGCAAAAGGGAGCAGGTACAAGAATTTTACTGGACTATTACTTGAAAAGAGAAGGTTTGTCTGCTGAATCATTGCAGGGTTATCACCGGGAGATGACAACACACATGGCAGTGGCAGTGGCAGTGAAAAGTGGAAGTGCCGACTGTGGAATGGGAGTGGCCTCAGCGGCTGTCTCCATGGACCTGGATTTTCTTCACCTGGACTGGGAAGATTATGACTTGCTTTGCGAAGCACATCTATTGGAAACACCTGCGCTGCAAGAACTGTTGACTGTCATTCAACATCCGGATTTTCACAAAATTGTCAATGAACTGGGTGGTTATGATTTATCAGAAGCAGGTAAAATCGAAAAGATCAGCTTGTAAACCAGATACGTTGAATTGACTTATATGGTAAAATGAAATAATAAAATCAATTAAAATGTAACAACCTGGACATAGCATTGAAAAGGTTGTGAAATCAGGGAGGAAATAGTTATGGCAAAGGTACTGGCAGTCAATATCAGTCGGGAAAAAGGTGTCATTAAAACACCGGTTAAAGAAGGAATGTTTTTAGAAAATCATGGTTTACAGGACGATGCACATGCGGGAGACTGGCATCGGCAGGTCAGTCTGTTAGGGCAAGAGAGTGTGGATAAAATTAAAGCCCTGGGTATAGATAACCTTGAAGCAGGTATTTTTGCTGAAAACATTTTGACAGAAGGCATCGTATTATACGAATTGCCCATCGGGACAAAACTGCAAGTGGGTGAGACCATACAGGAAGTCACTCAAATTGGGAAAAAATGCCATCATGGATGCGAGATCTTCAAGAAAGTTGGCGATTGTGTGATGCCCAGAGAAGGTATTTTTACCCGTGTACTAAAAGGCGGCACCATTAAAGAAGGTGACAGCATAGAGGTAATGGCAAAAGACTAGTTTGTTCACCTAGGGACGTAGCACCGCTTATCTCCCTCTTGCAGAAGAGAGAGCCATAGCGGTGGCAGTCATGGGTAACGGGAGGACAGGAGTGCTCAACATAACCTGTGTGAACATAATAAGTAAGGGTATTAATAGGCGGAATCAATGCATCATGGGAGGTGGATGGTTGTGATTAAAACCATTGAAGGACTGATCACAGAGAAAGAATTCATGGAAGCCGTAAAAGATATGATGAACACCTATTCAAATGAAGTGACCATCGCCAAACTGGACATTGATAATTTTGAAACAGTTAACCGATTTTATGGTGAATACATTGGCGACCAGGTCATTCGAAAACTGGCCCATGTATTGGTCAACAATCTTAACAAAGAAACACTTGTTTGCCGAACCTATAAAGACGAATTTGCTGTGTTGATGAACTCCACTGGTGGCGAAACAGGCGTTCTAATGATTGAGGAGATCCGTGCCTATTTTGATGAGCACTTGCTGCTGGTAGGGGATCCTGCAAAGGAAATCGGCATTCAGTTTTCAGCGGGAGTGGCCTCCTTTCCAGAAAATGGCAAAACACCTGAACAATTGATGGATGCAGTGGGCACCGCCTTGAATCAGGCAAAAAAGCAAGGGAAAAACCGGGTTCGGCGAGCTCAAAATGATGTTTGGGTAGAAAAAAGAGTGATGTTAAAAAGGGGAACAGCTGAACAGTTAAACCAGCTGTCACGTACATTGGACAAGACTGAAGCTGGTTTGCTAAGGGAAGCTTTGCATGATTTGTTCGATAAATACGAGTAAGAATCATGGATTTGAGAATAAAGGGGGCGTACAGTATCATGGATAATCAGAATGGAACGAAGAAAGAAAAGTTTATTCCTGAAATTAGAGGAACACTGCGAAGCAATTTTATTGAACTGCCTGCCTGTATAGCTGATGCCAGTGGTATCAAAATCTTTGGTAAACGCATCAAATCCATCCTTTTTAGTACGGATGTTGCCATCATAAAAAATACAAATGCAGATGCAGTGATTGCAGTTTATCCTTTTACGCCCCAATTGGTTATTTCCCAGGCATTGTTACTGGCATCAGACGTACCGGTTTTTTGCGGTGTTGGCGGTGGGATTACCACGGGAAAACGATCATTGAACATTGCCCTCCATGCTGAATTTCAAGGTGCCATTGGCGTTGTTCTGAACAAACCCACACCGAATGAAATTATCAGTGAGCTGAAGGAAATCATCGATATACCTGTAGTGATCACGGTGACCACTTTAAACGATGACTTCCTGGGGCGATTGGAAGCAGGCACGGATGTTTTTAACGTTTCCGGAGCTGCCCAAACGGCAGACATCGTCAGAAAGATCAGGCAGGACATCAGTAAGACAGTGCCCATCATTGCCACCGGTGGTAATTCCAATGAAAGCATCCGAAAAACCATTGAGGCTGGGGCCAATGCCATCACTTTTACGCCACCTTCCACAGGAGAAATTTTTACGGAGTCGATGAAAAAATATCGTTTGGATTAGTCTGCAGCATGGGGATATAATCCATGATAACAAACAAATGAGCAGCTGTAGTGGGTTATGTGCCCATTCGGCTGCTCGTTTTTTTATAAGTGTTTCTTATAGAAGTTTTTCAATTTTATGAAATTCCGGCTGTCTGTTCTTGAATGTTGATACGTATTGATAACCCAAATCATGGAGGTTGACCAGTACATCTTTCAGTTTGTAGGCAATATCTGTTGTCGCGTGGGCATCAGAGCCAAGCACCACAATTTCACCGCCACACTCTCGGTACAGTTTAAGAATATCGAGTGAAGGATGAGCATCTCCCAAGTCGTATCGATAACCGGATGTGTTTACTTCGATGCCCTTTCCTTGAGGAATGAGAGTTTTAAAAATGGTGGTGGCGATCTCCTGATAATCTTTCAATGGTAGAGACGTATCAAATGAACCATAACGCTTAATCATGTCAAAATGACCCAGGGCATTAAATGGGGCATTTGCTTTGACAATCTGAAGCATATCATCAAAATAGTCAACATAAGCCTGTTGTTGGTTTCTGGTTTTGAAATAAGAACCGGTATAGATGTCTGTCTTATTTACACTGTGCAAAGAGCCAATGATGTAGTCAAAAGGCCATGTATCTGCATCGCGCACATATTCTTTGATAACATGGGGTTGCATGCCAAATTCGACACCAGCCAAAATATTAATCTTGTTGCGATACGTTTGACGTACGCGGGTGAGTTCGTCAAAGAATTGTTGATATGAAAATGAAAACTCACTTCCTTCGCCATCATAATCGTAATCTATGTGGTCTGTCAGACAGATATGAGTAAGCCCTAGCTGGATGGCTTTTTCAACCAATTCATCAGCAGGGTGAGATGCATCGAAGGAATGATGTGTGTGAACGTGAAAGTCGAACATGATCAAACTCCTTTCATTTTATCTCATTGTACATGGAGGGTGGATAATTGTCAAAAAGAAATATAAGAAAGAAATCTTGCAATAACATCAAACCAATGAAAGTATCGCGCCTTAACAATGGAGTGAAAACGTTTGCATTTAAACGTTCACAGAAAACCGTTAAAAATGAAGGATGAATAAAATAAATTTCATAATTCAGTTGACAGACAAAACCTGATTCTGCTATAATAAATCCATAAAGTTTCATTTTGAAGGAGGAAGTACACGTGAAAACAACGGATAAGAAGAACGAAAAAAACATTAAAAAACAAGAATGTGGCGTAATTACATGCATTCACCGAGTTATGGGTTCGTGTTCCTTGGATACATGTGAATTGCAGGAACGAACATTAATGCAGGAAAGCTAAATTAAATGACAATAACAAAAAGCGCCTCTAACCTTTTTTCAATAAGGGTGGAGGCGCTTTTGCATGTTACAAATAAAAGCTTGCAGCAATCTTCGGTGGATGTTCTGTGGAAAGTTAAGAAACAATGGCGTCTGAAGAGTGAACTTGAAGTTGGTAAAGTCGATAGTAGTAACCACGTTTTTTCAATAGTTCCTGATGTGTTCCCGTTTCAACAATTTCGCCTCTGTGAAGAACGATGATCCGGTCGCAATGCTGTATGGTGGATAAACGATGGGCAATGGCGATGGTGGTTCGGCCTTCCATCAGACGTGGGATCGCTTTTTGTATTAAATCTTCCGTTTCTGCGTCGATGTGTGCAGTGGCCTCATCCAATACCAATATGGATGGATTGGCTGCCAGTGTCCTGGCAAAGGAAATCAATTGTTGTTGACCTGTTGAAAAGTTATTGCCCCGTTCCATCACGGGTTGGTCATAGCCCAAAGGTAGCTTTTCGATAAACCCATGCGCATTAACTTCTTTGGCAATGGAAATGATCTGATCTCTTGACAAGTCAGAATGGTTAAGGCTTATGTTGTCTGCCACACTGCCTGAGAATAAAAACACATCTTGCAGCACAATACCTATTTGTCGCCGTAAGTTTTCTTGTCGGATATCCCGGATATCGACACCATCCAGTTGAATACTGCCTTTCTGGATATCATAAAACCTGGCAATGAGATGAATGAGAGACGTTTTTCCAGCGCCGGTGGCGCCCACAAAAGCAATGGACTCACCGGGTTTAACATTAAAATCAATGTCCTTTAGGATCCATTCATTTTTATTATAAGCAAACCAGACGTGATCAAAGTTGATTTGGCCGGTTAAGGAACTGATTGTCTGTGCATCTGGTGAATCTTCAATCTCAGGTTCTTTGTCTATTAGTTGAAATATTCGTTCTGAAGAAGCCATGGCAGATTGCAGGATATTGTATTTTTCTGTCAGGTTGTTTATGGGTTGAAAAAATTGTCGTATATAGTTAATGAAAGCGAATAACACACCAAATTCAATACGACCTGCCAATACCTGGTGTCCTCCAAAATAAACAACCAGTGCCAGTGCCAGTGAACCGATCAATTCCACCGCTGGCCTAAAGACGGAAGATATCTGGTTTTCTTTTTTGTTGGCTTCCAGGTAAGAAGCATTAACTACATCAAAGCGATTAAACTGTTGTTGTTCCTGTCGGTACACATGGATGGTGCGCATTCCTGAAAGGTTTTCATTGAGGCTGGTATTGATTTTAGCCATACGCAGCCTGACTTCTCGGTAAGCTTCTCTCACGCGAGACCGAAAGAACCAGGTGGCCAGTAAAATCAAGGGAAGCAGGCTGAATGACACCAGCGCCAGGCGCACATCCAGTCCCAGCATGATCACCACAATGCCAATTAACAGGAACACGTCTTTAAACAGATTTACCAGTACACTGGTGTACATTTCGTGGAGGGTTTCGGTGTCGTTGGTGACACGGGTGACCAGCCGTCCTACAGGCTGCCGGTCGAAAAATGATTGGGACATGCGTTGTAAATGGCCGAAAAGCTGGTGTCGTATGGTCATGATAATACGGTTGCTTGCATAATTAAGGAGATATACCTGAACGAAATTCATCAACAACCCTGCCATCAATATCATAACCAGTATAAATGCCAATTCAATCACTGCTTGGTGGTCTTGCTGCCGCAAGGCGGATGAAGCATTTTCGTTCAGTGGTATCTTTGAACCGTCCTCTGCAACAAAGTGCAGTTGGCTGTCTTCGCGAAAAATGGTTATTTCTTCAGAGACATCATAACCTGTGAAGTGTGGAGCGGTTTCTTCATCCAGTTGATAGATTTTTTCAGCATAGTTAAGATGGTCATCGATGGCAATTTTAAAAAGATAGGGTTGAGCCAGATCGGTTGCGGCAATAAGTCCTAACAACACAATGCATAGAACAATAATCGCAAGATAGGGCCGGGCATAGCTCAACAAACGCATCATGAGCCGACTGTCATAGGTTTTTTCAAGTTTTTCCTCTTCATGAAATTCATTCATTGTTGACAGCTCCTATTCCATAGACCATTCATCTTCTAATTGTTGTCGTTGGTACTGACGCGCATAATATCCATTTAAACGAATTAGCTCTTCATGTGTGCCAGACTCTGTCAATACACCATTCTCTAAAACAATTATCTGATCACAATGCTGAAGGGTTGAAACCCTGTGGGCAATGATCAGGGTGCTGCGGGTAGAAATGGTTTCTTTTAGCTGATCGAGTATGTTTTTTTCTGTCTGTGTATCAACGGCAGACAAGGCGTCATCCAAAATAAGCATTGAAGGGTTTTTTAGCAATGCACGGGCGATGGAAAGCCGCTGTTTTTGTCCGCCGGATAAGGTAACGCCCCTCTCCCCAACAATGGTTTCATACCCCTTGGGAAACTGCAGGATGTCATCGTGTAATCCTGCCAATGTAGCAGCTTCTTCAATGTCTCCCATTGGGGCGGAGGCCACCCCAAAAGCGATGTTTTCGGCTATTGAAGTGGAAAAGATAAAGCTGTTCTGTTCCACATACCCAATTTGTTTTCGCAAATCCATTAGCGATACCTGGTTGATAGGCAGGCCATCCACGGTAATTGTGCCGGATGTCGTATCATACAACCGAAGAAGAAGAGCCGGTATGGTGCTTTTACCGCTGCCGGTTTTGCCCATAATACCAAGGCTTGACCCGGAAGGCAGTGTCATTGAAAAATGATGAATGGCATCTTCGTTACTGCCAGGATACCGGAAAGAAACATTCTCAAAGTATATTTGACCGTTGAATTCTTCCAGGGCTAATGGTTCAGCAGGTTCATTGATATCAGGTTTTTCTGCCATCACCTGGTTAATGCGGGTTAAAGAAGCGGCACCACGTTGTAAAATGTTAATGACAAAGCCAATCACAGGGACTGACCATACCAGAGAAGCCAGGTAGGCATTAAAGGCAACGAAATCTCCAAGAGAGATGGTGCTGTTCATCACCAATCTGGAGCCATAGACCAGTGTAATAACATAACTGATACCAGAGATAAACTGGATGCCAGGGTGATAACTGCCAAAGATCAGAGCAAGTTTCATGTTTTTCTTAAACAAGTCCTGGTTGGTGGCATCAAAACGGTTGATTTCATCGTTTTCCCTTGCAAAGGATTTGATAACTCGTATACCAGAAATGTTTTCCTGTACATTTTCAGTCAGCGAGGAGAATGCCTCTTGCACTATTTTAAACTGAACACCGATAACGCTGCCAAAGGTGTAAATGGTGAAAGCAAGTACCGGCATTGGCACCAGAGCTACCAACGTTAACCTGACATCGGTTGTAAGCAGCATCATGGTGATGGCGGCAATGTTAAGAAAAAGGGCATCGGTAAGGGTGATGACACCGGCGCTGGCAGCCATACGCACCGCCAGTATATCATTTGTTGCATGAGCCATTAAATCTCCTGTTCGTTTTCTGCTATAATAGGAGGTGGAAAGGTTAAGCAAATGAGTGAATAGTTCATTTCTGAGCTCGTATTCCAAACGACGTGATGCATTGATGATTAAAATGCGCCATGCATAACGAAATACCATGATCATGACACCAATAAATACGGTAAAAAGAGCATATTGAAGTAAAGTGCGACCATCCAGTGTGTTGGCCTGCAATCTGTCTGTTAACCTGCGAAGCACTTCGGGTATCATCAACTGGAAGGCATCAACTGTTAGAAGAGAAAGCACTCCAAAAAAATAGACCCATTTATTTTTTTTGGCAAACGGCAGTAACGTTTTATAACTATCCACGGTTGTCACCTCATATCAAGAATCAATGAACTTTGAATTTCATCGTTGGGACTGGAGGAAATCATGAAAGACTGGATAAAACAGATTTCACTGGATGAACATAGCACAGAACACAGATATATGCAAATTTACCGCCAAATCAAAGAATCCATTTTATCGGGACTATGTCAATATGAAGAACGGTTGCCCTCCGTTAGAGCCATGGCGGCTTTACTACAGGTAAATTCGGTTACCATTGTCAAAGCCTACGACCTGCTTGAAAAAGAAAAGTTGGTCCGGAAAGTTACTGGCAGCGGCACCTATGTTGATTATGGCCGGCCTGTCGCGGTTGAAAACACACTCATGGAAGATGATGTACAGCGATCTGTTTTTATAAGCCCGGATACTATAAATTTTGCGAGTGCCACACCATCGCCGGATTTATTCCCCGTAAGGGATTTCAAGACAGCTTTGCTGGAAGTACTTGACAGGGACCAGGGATATGCTTTTGGCTACCAGGATCCGAAAGGATATGAACCCTTGCGCACAGCAGTTGGCAAAATGGCAAAACAGCTGGGCATTCAATGCGAAAATGAAAATATTCAGATCATTTCAGGTGCCCAACAGGGGATTGACTTAGTAGCCAAAGGGCTTTTATATCCAGGTGAAACGGTATTAATTGAGCGACCATCCTATGGTGGCGCCATGCAGGCTTTTTTTTCGAGAAATGCCCGTGTGGTTGATGTGCCCCTGGAACCAGACGGTATATCCTTGGAGGATTTGGAATTATCCATTCGCGAAACAAGACCGCGGTTGCTTTATGTGATGCCAAATTTCCAAAACCCTACAGGCATTTCTTATACCCTTGATAAAAAGAAAAAAATCATTGAACTGAGTGAGAAATATAATTTTCTCATATTGGAGGATGATTACCTGAATGAATTATCTTTTGGCGATGAACAGGCAGAACCATTAAAAGTAATTGACCAGCATGACAGGGTGATATACATAAAGAGTTTTTCAAAAATGTTCATGCCGGGCTTGCGACTGGGGTATTTGATTGTGCCCATGAGAGTGGCAGAAAAGCTACTGGCTGCCAAACAGTCTTCTGACATATCCACATCGGGGTTGCTGCAACGGGCACTGGAAAGATACCTAAGCACGGGTGCCTGGGAGCAAAACTTGCAGATTCTGTTTAACGAATACCGCCAGCGATTTCACCGTATGGCCTGGATGCTGGAACACCATATGCCCAATGATGTGGAATTTATCAGGCCAACAGGCGGATTGAATTTTTGGCTGAAGCTACCGGAACAATTAAACAGTCAGATGCTATACAAGTCTGCCATGGAAAGACAACTTATTTTTGCCCCGGGTGAGCTGTTTTATGTAAGAAAACCGGATGAAAACTGCATTCGGCTCAGCATAGCTGCTGTGAAATTCAACCAGATTGAAGCAGGGATTAAACTCTTGTCCCAGTTGATTCGGTTAAGGTTAAAACTGGATCACCAGGAAAAAACCTTAAGGAATCGGTACAGAGATCCTATCTTATAATGACCCTATACACAACCAGGAGGATAATATGAAAAAAATAGGCCTTATTGCAAACCCCAATGCCGGTAGGCAACTAGCAAAACAAAAGAGTGAGGAATTACGCGATATTATGTCTGCCAGAGGTGTAAGAATGGACATTCATTTTACTTTACCGGATGAAGATTTAACACCCGTGGTGGAAGAATATGCCATTAACGCAACCCAGTTGGTCATAATGGGCGGAGATGGTACTGTAAACCAGGTTGTCAATGGATTAATGAAGATTGAGAAAAGGGTGCCACTGGCAATCTATCCCATGGGAACGGTAAATGATTTTGCCACCTATTTAAACATTCCTCAAAACATCCGGTTATTTGCAAACATGCTTGAAGACAGTCATGTAATGATGGTTGACCTGGGAAAGGTGGGTAATCGTTATTTTCTCAACGTTGCGGCAGGGGGACTATTGCCTGAATTAGCACACAAAGTATCGTCGCAATCTAAAACGGTGCTTGGAAAATTTGCCTATTACATTGAAGGAATAAGGGAATTTCCAAAACAGTTTTTTCACCCAATTCCCATTCAGTTGGACATTGCCGGCCAGGTGGTGGAAAAGAAAATTCTTTTCTTCTTGGCATCCAACAGTCCTTACGTGGGAGGCTTTCGAAATCTGGTGCCCAAGGCAAAAATTGATGACGGACTGATCGAATTACTGATTGTTGAATCAGTAGATTTACCTGACGTAGCCAATGTTTTTTTAAATATTTTACGCAGACAGATGGATCATGACCTGGAACCTGTTAAAGGTATATCTTATTACCGTGTACATCAGTTTAAAATGAATTCATCAGAAGTGGTTGATGTGGATGTGGACGGAGAACTGGGAGGTTATTTACCCCTTACCTTTACAATGCTCCCCCGTACCATCCCAATGATTGTTCCCAGCGAAGACAAAAGAAAGCGAAACCTATTTACATAAACAACAAAAAACACCGGTGTATCCACCGGTGAATTCTTTATTAATGTTATCTTTTCTTTCGAATGGAACGCTGGTTGTTGGTAAGTTCTTCGTTGTTTTCTCCACTCACCAGCGAAAGCGTATCATCATCCTGGGCCTGAATCATGGAACATTTTCCGTCAAAAACACCACGTTCATCAACAATAAATGAACCAATGCTTGCGTCGCCATGCAATTTTCCGGAGGATGTGATATGCAGTTGTCCTTTTGCGGTGATGTTACCCTGTACCGTGCCGGCCAGCATGACATTCTGGCAGCTTACATCACCGGTGATATAACTTTTTTCGCCTATGATCAAATCGGATTTACTGATCACTTCTCCCTGCACTTTCCCATCGATGCGAAGGGGTTCTTCTGTTTTTATGACACCTTCTACGATGGTGGTTTTACCAATTAACGTGTCGAATTTTTCATATTGCGGTCTGGTACTTTCCTGTTTTTTTGAAAACATAGGAACCTCCTTGAATGTGTTGATCTATGTGACTGAACAAGATGGTATGATAAAGCGGTGTTATTTCAAAACAGTTAATGGATCAACAGGTTCGCCGTGCACCCTGATTTCAAAATGCAGGTGAGTGCCTGTTGCTCGACCGGTTCGACCCATTTTGGCAATGAGGTCTCCTTTTCCAACGCGGTCACCCACTTCGACAAGAAGTTGACTGTTGTGCGCGTAAACAGAAGTGTAACCATAACCGTGGGAGACGATGACCATTCTGCCATATCCACCATTATAACCAGAGTAAGTGACAATGCCGCTGCCTGCAGCCATAATGCTAGAACCCGATGGGCCGGCGATATCAATTCCCTGGTGAAATTCTGTCCGGTAGCGGTTAGTTGGTGATATCCGGTTTCCAAAAGGCGAAGAAATTCGTCCTGTGGCAGGCCATTGGTTTGGTTCTGCATCCAAAAATTCCAACTGCCCTTCAACATCTTCAACCAACTGCTCCATGTTTGAAGTTTGTGATTCAATCAGTTGACTCAATTGTTCCACATCAACTTCATAGTCATTCAAAACCGGTCCTATGGTTCTGGAATCAGATGAACGGGATACCAGCAGGAATTGTGATGTAAAGTAGTCATTTTCCAAATCCGGTGCCAGGTCTGGCGTCATACTGGGTTGGTCCAAAGATTCATCCAGGGTGTTTTTGTTTTCAGCTTCAGGAGATTCAAGTCCGACCAATGTTAATACTTTGGTTTCAAGTTCGTTTAAACTTGCAAGTCGTTCATCAACCTGAGCAAACTGACGGTGCAACTCATCAATTTCAGCTACGTGCTGTTGCCGTTCATCCTTTAGAGCAGCCACCTTTAAACGTTCTTCAGCCAAGGCATTTTCCGTAAGTTTCAGTGAATCAGAAAAATAATAAGTACTGATGGACAGGGCAGCAATCAAGATCACCAGGCCGAGAGCAATGGTCTGGAAAACCCAAGGCAAAAGCGTCATTCTTCGAGTTTTGCCAGTGTTATTTGGCACTATTACTAAAGTCACCTTTTTAAATTTTCGGTGAGCTAAGTGTTGGGTATGTGGTTTCATAGCAACCCTCCTTACGGAACCATTATATATGAAATTGACACTAATGCAAACGAAAATAATCAAAAAAACCGCTGAAACCCTTTGTATATAACCTTTGTATGGTTAAAAACTTGACAGTTGGGTAAGCATAGGCAGATAAAAACTATACTACATGAAAAGGGGTTTGGCAATGCAAATCACGGAAAAACAAATCGAAAAATATCGTGACCAAATGATACATCATTCCCAGGAATTGGTGAAGATTAAGAGTGTGGAAGACCTTTCCCAACCGGGTATGCCCTTTGGCGAAGGCATTAACAAAGCGTTGAACTACATGCTTGATTTGGCAGAAGTGTTAGGGTTTGAAACGATAAACGCAGATGGTTATGCAGGACACGCAGATTTTGGTCAAGGGGATGAAATCGTGGCAGTGCTGGTTCATTTGGACGTGGTGCCAGAGGGAGCAGACTGGGATTATCCCCCTTATGGGGCAGAAATACATGAAGGACAGTTATATGGCAGAGGTATCATAGATGATAAGGGCCCTGCTGTGGCAAGCTTGTTTGCTATGAAAGCACTCAAAGACAGTGGGTTTGAGCCAAAGAAAAAAATCCGTCTTATATTTGGCACAGATGAAGAATCTGGCTGGAAAGATTTAGAAGTATATTTTAAAAAACATCCTAAACCTGAAACTGGATTTTCTCCCGATGCCAGTTTTCCGTTAATCCATGGAGAAAAAGGAATTCAAATATTTACACTTGAATCCCAATGGGAGCAGAATGATGGCAAGGTGCTTCTTAAATCCCTCACAGGTGGTAACGCACCGAACATGGTGCCGGACCATGCTGAAGCAGTTCTTTCAGCAAAAGAAGATATTCAAAATGCGGTGTTGGAAAGCGTGGGTTCCTATGTTGAAAAGACAGGTCACAAGATAAATATTGATCGAAAGGATAACGACTTGGTGGTGACTGCAAAAGGTGTTTCGGCTCATGGCAGTACGCCTGAAAAGGGAAAGAACGCCATTGCTCAATTGCTGCTGTTTTTACGGCAATGCCCTGGCTTAGGACAACAGGTAAAATCAGTGTTGGAATTCTATAAAAATCACATTGGCATGGAGTTGAATGGTCAATCGATTGGTTGTGGATTTGAAGATGAAGTTTCTGGAAAACTGATCTTCAACGTGGGCATGGTAAAAGGAAACGAAAAGCACATTTCGTTAACAATCAACACCCGATATCCCATCACCGTTGAAGGTGCGTCAGTGATTCAGGGAATTGAAGGAGTACTTGCGTCATCAACCTTCTATTTGACACTGGTGGAAGATGTGACACCTCTTTATGTGCCGAAAGAGGATGATTTGGTGCAAAAACTTATGCAGGTATACAGGGAAGAAACGGGCGATATGGTAAATGATCCAATTACCATTGGTGGGGGCACCTATGCAAGGGCTTTAAAACGAGGCGTGGCGTTTGGGCCATTGCTTCCAGGCAGAGAGGAATTGGCTCACCAGAAAAATGAATGCATGTCAGTGGATGACTTGGTATTGGTCACCCGGATTTATGCAAAAGCCTTGCAGTTATTGGCAAAATAGAGTAATTTGTAACTAGAACTACGGTTGCATATTTTTGTATTTTCTGGGACTACCACCACTAAAGTCCTGTATTATGGTATGATATGTTTTAGTAGAAAATCAAAGAGGAGCGAGTAATGTGCTGGATGAAAAGAAAATGCAAAGAATCAATGAGCTTGCCAGAAAAAAAAAGAATGAAGGGCTTAGCCCTGAGGAATCAGAAGAGCAAAAAATACTACGTGAAGAGTACCTGAAATCATTTAGAAAATCCTTTCGCAATCAGTTAGAAAACATCGAATGGACTGACTAATGCCTCGGGTAAGCGTATACTTCTATTGGACAGGAGGCAGGGTGCGTGGGCCAGGAATACAACAATAATGCTGATAAAATGAATAATGTGCTAAGCCGTATTTTTACAGCCATTGAAGAAAGTAAAGAAGAAATATTTGAAATGGCAGACACGTTACAACGTGAATGTGCCCGTCTGGAAGATAAACTTAAAGGCGTTAATGTGAAAATTAAAATCATTATTGCTGAAGTTGAAAAACTTGAAAAGAAGGAAAAACTCAGCAGACGTGTGCTGGTGGATGTGAGCCGTGACTTTTCGAAACACAGTGAAGAAAAAATACGAAGTGCCTATGAACAGGCCAATGACCTGCAAATTCAACTGATCATTAAAAGACAGGAAGAAGAGGAGCTTTCCAGAGAGCGAAGAGACATCGAGACGTTATTGCGAAACACCAGAAGTACCCTGGAAAGGGCTGAAAGGCTGACCACAAAATTTAGCGTGGCATTGGAATTCCTTGAAGGCAACATGGAGGATTTCAGCAACACCATAACAGACCTTGAACAGCGCCAAATGCTGGGACGGAAAATTATCCAGGTACAAGAAGAGGAACGCAGGCGGGTATCTCGGGAGATCCATGATGGACCCGCCCAAACTTTTTCTAACATTCTGTTGAAAATTGACCTGTGTGAAAAGTTGATGGGCGTTGACCCGGAACGGGCAAAAGTAGAAACGGCCTCACTTAAACAAATTGTCCGTAACAGCACCAAAGAAATACGTAAAATCATCTACAATCTAAGACCCATGGCCATTGATGACTTGGGGCTGGAGCCTACCCTTAAACGGTACGTCGAAGATTTTGAAGCAGACACTGGCATTCATATTGAGTTCGATGTAATAGATGACCTGGTTCTTGAAGACACAATACAGAAATTGGCGTTGTTTCGCGTTGTACAGGAAGCGCTGCACAATGTTCACAAACATGCCAATGCCACGAAATGTCGCATATCATTACAACAGGATGAACATCAGATCCTTTTAAAAATTCAAGACAATGGTATTGGGTTTGATGTTAAAAGTGTGCGCATGCATAAAGATGGTGGGTTTGGAATTATGAACATGAAAGAACGAATTGAATTACTAAATGGCAATTTACGCATCGCGTCAGGTGACGGCCAGGGAACAACACTCACCGCTGTGCTGCCACTACAACATCAGGAGGGATATAATGAGTAAAATTAAAGTGTTGATTGTAGACGATCATTCGTTGGTGAGACAGGGTCTTAGCCAAATATTGTCACTTGAACCTGACCTTGAAGTGGTTGGCGAGGCCAAAGATGGGGAAGAATGCCTGCAAAAAGTCAAAGATTTAAAGCCGGATGTGACATTGCTGGATATCAATATGCCTAATGTTAATGGTATTAAAGCGTTACGAAAACTAAAAGACATGAACCAGGAAACAAAAGTGATCATTTTAACATTCCATGAAGAAATTGAATATCTGTTTGAAACCTTTAACCTGGGTGCCAATGGGTACATAGTGAAAGACGCAGAAAGCGATGTGTTGATCCATGGAATCCGTGAAGTTTATAACGGAGTATCCTATGTTTATCCTACCATGGCTGAAGGTGATGAGAATCAGCTTAACATGCTTCGGAAAGGTGAAATAAGTGGTACGGATTCCCCTACTGTTAAGCTGACCAAGCGGGAATATGAGATTCTAACATTGATAGCTGATGGCATGAACAACAAAGACATTGCCAACACTCTGTTCATCAGTGAGAAGACAGTAAAAAATCATGTCTCAAACATCTTTAAAAAGATTAAAGTAAACGATCGTACGCAAGCAGCCATCTATGCTTACCGCAATAAGATCAAAAGTATTTAGCAGTTTAAAAGACATATAAAAAAACCGCCAGTGGAGCACATGGCAGGCTTGGTTCTACTTTTGAAGTGGAACCTTTTTTATTAGAAAAAAAACTCCCAGATGATCTGGAAGTTTAGTCATTCTATGGTGCCGCGGAAGGGAATCGAACCCCCACGATGTTTCCATCGGCAGATTTTGAGTCTGCTGCGTCTGCCAGTTCCGCCACCGCGGCATGGTACGAAGAAAATAATACCAAATAAAAATAAGAAAGTCAAGAAGATTTTGTTCTTCGATGTGTCACGTACAGAAACCTTCAAGGTAACATCCTGGTTTCTTCGTTTACCTTATGATGACAAAATGATACAATGACATAGAGCCTTCAGGAAAGGAAGATTAAGATGAATGAGGAAGCCAGAGAACATTTGCTCATTATTGATGGAAACAGCCTGATTAACCGGGCTTTTTATGCCTTGCCACCCCTTAGCAACCGAGAAGGCCAGCACACCAACGCTGTTTATGGGTTTTTAACCATGTTGTTTAAGGCGATGGATGAAGTTAAACCCCATTATGCTGCTGTTGCTTTTGACCTAAAAGCACCAACGTTTCGACACGATTCATATAAGGAGTACAAAGCAGGACGAAAGCGCATGCCACCAGAGCTGGCTGAACAAATCCAGCCACTGAAAGATGTTTTGGATGCAATGGGTTTATTCCGTATTGAATTGGAAGGGTTTGAAGCAGATGATCTCATTGGCACATTGGCCAGGCAAGCAGAAAACAACGGCAAGAAAATCACCATCGTTTCCGGTGATCGTGACGTGTTACAGCTGGTCACGGACCAAACCCAGGTGTTGATTACAAAAAAAGGCATTTCACAAATTGAAACCTATAACCCTGAAAAATTTGAAGAGGAGTATGAAATGCCGGTGGCTCATTTTATTGACATGAAAGGCCTTATGGGAGACAGTTCTGACAACATACCAGGGATACCCGGTATTGGTCCTAAAACAGCCACAAAACTTTTGAAAGTCTATGGAACCATTGAAAACCTGTTGAATCACACCCAGGATATTAGCAATAATAAATTGCGGAATAAAATTGAAACATACCGAGAAGATGCTATTTTAAGTAAAAAACTGGCAACAATTATGACAGAAGTACCTGTTGAAATGGACCTGGCTTCGATGAAAATTGGTGATTTGAAAACGGAAAAAGCAGTTGAGTTGTTTAAGCATTATGAGTTTACAAGTTTATTGGAGAGAATTTCAGGAGATTCTTCTGGTGTAAATCACAAGGAAAACCAAGGGTTTAGCTTCGAACGATTAGAGAATATGGAAGATTTTGAACCTGTCAATAAAATAATTGACAGCAATCGATTGTTAATTTGGCATTCCCTTGTGGAAAGAATCGATAAAGGTCAATCAAAAATGGTGGCAGTTGCCTTTGCATGCGATGAAAAAGCGGGTTGGTGGATCGACCTGCGATCGGCGAATGAAGACATGCTCAGCCAGTGTCGTCAATGGTTAAAAAATGACTCGGTAAAAAAAGTTGTTCATGACATAAAACTGGAAAAGAGGAGTTGGCTAAGCCTGGGTGCTGATCTTCAGGGTGAAACCTTTGATATTATGATTGCGGATTATCTGGTCAACCCATCAAAATCAAGTTATACGATTGATGACCTGTCACTCACCCATTATGGCAATAAAATACAATCTGAAAAAGATCTTTGGGGTACAGGACGAAAACAAATACATGCCCATGACTTGGACTTAAATACCATGGGTAAAGCACTGGGTGAACGTATCCAATTGATACATCAACTGTATCCAAAATTGGAAGAAGAATTACATCAACTGGAAATGGATAAGTTGATGTTTGATATTGAAATGCCTCTGGCAAATGTGCTGGCAGAAATGGAAATGGACGGGATCCAGGTGGATGCTGATCTGTTAAAATCCTTTGAAGAAAGCTATGGTGCGAGAATTGATGAAGTGAGAACTACAATTGAGGAGATCGCAGGTCATTATTTTAATCTCAACTCCCCAAAACAACTGGGTGAAGTTCTTTTCGAGGAACTCCGGCTTCCACCTGTGAAAAAGACAAAGACTGGCTACTCAACAGATGTGGAAGTGCTGGAAAAACTGAAAGATGAACATGAGATTATTCCCCTTATACTGGAATACCGGCAAATGACAAAAATAAAGGGCACGTATATTGACGGATTGCTGGCCATTATCAACCCGGATACCGGTAGAATTCACTCCACCTTTAACCAAACCGTGGCTGCCACCGGGCGTATTTCAAGTACAGAGCCAAACCTGCAGAACATTCCCATCAGAACCGAAATGGGAAGGCAGCTGCGAAGGGTTTTTGTCGCCCGGGATGGATGGAGACTGGTGGACGCCGATTACTCACAAATTGAATTGCGCATCATGGCCCATTTATCAGGGGACCCAGGGTTTATTAAAGCCTTCCAGGATGAAGCGGACATTCATATCAGAACAGCAGCAGAAATATTTGGTGTGGAAGAGAAGGACGTTACTTCTGAAATGCGAAGCAGTGCCAAAGCTGTCAATTTTGGAATCATCTATGGCATCAGTGACTTTGGCTTATCGAACAACTTAAACATAAGCAGGCAGCAGGCTCGCAAATACATCGACAGCTATCTTGAAAGGTATGTTAAGGTGAAGGACTTTATGGATCAAATGGTTGAATCTGCGAAAGAAAAGGGTTATGTCACCACACTGCTTCATCGCATTCGGCATTTGCCGGAGATTAACTCCCGAAATTTCAATGTACGCTCTTTTGGTGAACGTATGGCCATGAACACCCCCATCCAGGGCAGCGCGGCAGACATCATTAAAATTGCCATGGTAAAGGTGGCGGAGGAACTTAAAAAGGGAGCGTATGAGGCGCGTCTTGTTTTACAAGTACATGATGAATTGATTGTTGAAACACCGGAAGATGAAGTTGACGCAGTGGCCAAACTATTGAGAAAATCAATGGAAGAAGCCATGAAACTGGATGTACCATTAAAAGTGGATTTATCCATCGCAGAGAACTGGTTTGATGCAAAATGAGTGGAAAAGCAGAAGAGCATGGAAAAAAAATCATCATCGGACTTACAGGAAACATTGCCTCTGGAAAAAGTACGGTGGGGAAAATACTTAGTCAACTGGGAGCAAAAGTTGTTGATGCAGACCAGGTGGCGCGTCAAGTGGTTGAAGTTGGAACACCAGCGTTACAAGAGTTGGTGATTGCATTTGGAGAAAAAATACTAAACATTGATGGAACCCTTAATCGGAAGGTGTTGGGAAACATTGTATTTGGTAACAATGAAAGCTTGGAAAAACTAAACAATATCACACATCCACGCATTCGGGATGTGTTAAGTGGTATGTTTGATGAGTTTAGGAATCAACCAGAACCTGGAATTTTGGTGATTGAAGCAGCACTTCTTTTTGAAACTGGGCTAAACCAGTTGGTAGACCAGGTTTGGTTTGTCACAGCACCTTTTAGCGTCAGAGTTGAAAGACTGATGATGCGCAATGAATTGTCCTATGACGAATCCATTAAACGAATAAGATCCCAGGAATCAGAAGAAACGAAGCTTCACAAATCCGATGTGATTATAATCAATGAAAGTGATCACGAAGCACTAAGCTGTATTGTATCTGAAAAGTACCAAGAAATAAAAAAGAATTAACGAGAATTGCCCTGCAATTCGTTGAAAGGAGTTTCATTCGTGAAGAAAAGGACATTAATATGGTTAATGGTCTTATTGGCCATTACCCTGAGCTTATCTGCCTGTGAACAACAACCACCCGAAGAAATTGAAGTGCCAGAAGAGGTCGTTACTGAAGATTATAACCCTGAGGACAGTTTGCCGTTACGCCTGGCAATCATCCGGCCAACACAGCTAAACCCATTGTTTAATGCCAACGATACCTTGTACCAGTTATATCACTTAGTTTACGAAAGCCTTGTTGCTTTTGACGAAAACATGGACTTGGTTCCCCAGTTGGCAGAGAGTTGGGAATTGGATGACAGTGGCAGTCGTGTGACATTTAATTTGCGCCAGGATGTTACATGGCACGATGGTGAACTGTTTAAACCTGAGGATGTTGTTTTCTCTTTTCAGGTTTTGCGAAATCATATAAATGCCATCGAATATCCTAATTTATACACAACAAACCTTCAACAGGTATCAGATGTACGCAAAACAGGGGACAGCAGTGTCACCTTCACCTTTACCCGGCCCTACAGCAATGCATTGGAAACCCTGGTATTCCCCATATTACCCCAACATCTCTTTGAAAGCACAGATGATGTGCTGCTTACGTCGAATGATTTTCCAATTATTGGGACAGGACGGTACCAGTTGGAAGACTATGATGCATCCCGGGAAATGACGTTGCGTTATTACGCTTCTTATTGGGGCCGCAAGCCATACATTGACGAAATTAATATAAGCCTTGTACCTGACAGAGAAGCTCAAATATCAATGTTTGAAAATGGTGAAATTGATCTGGTGGAACCCATGGCAGTCGACTGGTTGAAATACACTGATAATGAACAGGTAAAAGGGATCAGCTTTTCTTCATCACACTATGAATTTATAGGATTAAACTTTCGTGATGAACTTTGGCAACAGAAAGAAGTAAGGCAAGCCATTGATCGTGCAATCGCTAAAGAAGACATAATAGATACAATCTATTTTGGGCATGGCACAGCTACAAATGTGCCAGTGCATCCGATTTCCTGGCTCTACCGGCAACCTGAGGCAACGGAAGAGGAAATCGAAGCAGATGAAACCGTAGAAACAATTGAAGGAATTCAACTTCCTGAAGAGAGAGAATTTGTATTACTGACAAATTCGGAAAACCCCTTAAGAGTGAAGACGGCTGAAACCATTGTTCCTATGTTAGAAGAAGTAGGGCTGAAGGTAAGGATTGAGGCAATTGAGTGGGATGAGATGCAGGATCGGTTGATGACAGGGGATTTCGATATGGTGCTGACTGGCTGGCATTTCTCATTGATCCCTGACCTTTCATTTGCATTTCATTCAACCCAGGAAGAAATGGGGAACTTCATTGGTTACTCAAGCGAAGAATTGGATATACTTCTTGAAACGGCTTTCTTTGCACCGAACCGGGAAGAAAAGGAAATGGCATGGCACGGCATACAGAATTACCTGGAGGAAGAACTTCCCTATATAAGTTTGTTTTACAAAGAAAAAGCTGTGCTTTATAGAACAACTTTAAGAGGGGAACTTTCGCCCACTCAATACAACATTTTTAACGGTATAGAGACAGCTTATCTCATAAAGCCTCAAGAATCAGTTTCCGAAAAAGCTGAAGAAGAGTAACCAGTCAGCTGTTCATTCTATAAGGAACCTAGGCATTAGAAAATTAGAAAATTAAGAAGATGGAATGGTTGACAGCCAATGTAAAACAGTTTATACTGTTCAGGGTGATAGTCATCGAATAACGCATTCTAAACATCCAGAAGCTAAACATCCTGTTTATAAAGCGAGAGTGCTGGAATCGGCAGACAGGCATGGTTGAGGGCCATGTGTTCGAATGAACGTGTGGGTTCAAGTCCCATCTCTCGCACCAGAATGTCAAAACCAACATACTAGTATGTTGGTTTTTTTGTTGCTGGTGAAAGTCTAGTTTGTGTAAGTTCCAAGAGGTTCAGTCGTAAAAAGTCAAAAAGTAAATGGGCGACCCATAAAGCCACCCAGAAAAATCAATTTTCTATTGACAGAGCTTGTGTCAACGTGGATATGACAGCAGCCTGTATTTCTGACAGCATGGGTGCCAGGCCTTCCGATCGATTCCCCCCACCCTGGGCACTGACAGCGTTGCCACCGCCTTTGCCATCGATGAGATGGATACTTTCTTTTAACAATTTTTGCATGGAAAGGGCAGGAAACAGTGTGTTGTTAAGCAAGACAAAACGTGGTGACGGATTTGTAATACCCAAGAGGGCAACACAGTTTGAGGTTTCCCGAAATGAATTTGAAAGGAAAGTGAGGCGCTTATATTCCATGCGATCATCACACATCATCACAATGGAAACACCATTGATTACAGTTGCTTCTGATAACATCTGATCTCGTTGAAGAGAACTCCAAAGTTGATGAATGTCTTTGCTTTCTTTTGAAAGATGTTTGCTTTCATTGATTAATCCATCCACCGTTTCTGTTAGTTCTGGCCAACCAACGGATAGCCCGGCAGCAGCCTGCTGTGCCTGGAACTGAATTTGTTGAAATGTTTCCAGTGCTCTCCAGCCACACAAAAATGTGAGACGGCATCCGCCTTTATACGTTTCAGATTTAGTGATTTTAATAAGCCCAACTTCACCTGTTGCCAGGGGATGCGTGCCACTGCAGGCACATAAATCGTTACCAGGGATTTCCACCAATCTGATTTCATCGGTGATGTCCGGTGTTTTACGTAAGTCCAGTGCTTGGTAAGCGTCATCTGTGACCAAGGTTGATTGTACCGGCCGATTGTGGAATACGATAGCGTTTGCCATTCTTTCAGCCTTGATCAATTCTTTCTGAGTGAAGGGCCCTTTGTCCAAATCTATGGTAACGTTGTGTTCGCCAAGGTGAAAACCAATGGTACCAGCTTCGAAAGGATTATCAAAGACGGATGAAAGAATATGCTGTCCCAGATGTTGCTGCATATGGTCAAACCTTCTCTTCCAATCTAAAACACCTTTCACCTGATCACCAACATTAAACGTATGCTCTGCTGCTTTGACAACGTGCCAAATGAAGCTGCCCTCGGAGTAGACGTATGTGACGGGACTTTGGTTGAGGTTGCCCTGGTCGGAAGGCTGACCTCCTCCTTCAGGATAAAATGCGGTTTGGTCCAGGAGCAACTCAACACTGTCAGGGGTTTGGGACGGCCTCACGTCTTTTATGTGGGCGTGAAATTCTTTTTGATACGGATCTTGCCAGTAAAGTTTTGTTGTCAACGTATAACCCTCCTGCAATCTATGATTTTTCATCCACCAGGCTGCCTTTGGCCATGGTTTCAGAGATGGAACGATTAATTTGCTGAAATTGGCTCTTATTTGGTTGGGTTTGAACGGCTTTGAACTGATGATTCAGCTCATAAAGTAAGCCTGCATTACTATTCAAAAGGAATTGTAAATATTCTGGATGGTACGCCAGGCTTCTTTCCAGAATAGGTACATCAACCCTTAACTGACCTGTGTTCAGCAGTTTAATCCCTAACCGATTAATGTGTATTTCATATTTTCGAATGATTTTTATCAGCGAACGGCTGTGTTGAAGTCCGATTTCCTTTTCAAATGTGTTCAAACTTTGAAAAGCGCTGTTGTATTTATCAACCAGTTCGATGATTAAATCCTTTATTCCTGTTGGGATAGATGCGTTGTCATTACTTTTGAAACGGCGGATGACATCTTCCAATGCCTGTTCATGCTGATAAAAACGTTTATAAAATGATTTCAGGTCCATCAGCTTGCCATAGAATATTTCTGAAAACATGGCAAAATTGTCGTTGGCACTGGCTGCATTGTTTGAAACAGGGTTTACTGGCTGCAACTCATCCACCTGCACGACATCTAACGTATTGTTTTTTCGATTAACCTGATAGGTATTTATACGGTGACGATTGACCGATGACACACTGGCCATAAGAGCACCTCCCCTAACTGCTGGTAAAAAAAGGATTCCTTACAGTATTTATCGGCATTAATGGACCCAACCTGCAGCCGAATAAACATGTCTGTGCTATAATAGAACAAAATATGAGGGTGGTGCGTAAGGTGGCGTTGATGAACCAATGGGATGAGTGTATAACCAAATTTTATCATAATGATCATCGTCATTATCAAACCCAGGCATTATCAAGTTTCTTTCTTCATGTCCTGTGCCATCGCCTGGGGATGAAATCCGTTTTGGATAAAGTGTTTACCGATATCAATAGTGATGAACACAGGTTGAAGGATGTGTTATCTGCTGTTGATGATATACTTCTACCTGAAATTGAAGAGGTTGAAACATTGTACCAAAAATACATAGGTCCAAGGGTAAGGACAGACACAGGCAGTTTTTACACCCCTGACAACTTAGCTGCATTCATGGTGCGGGAATCCTTAAGAACACATTACCGGTATCATGTCAGCGAAAGGGCACTTGCTTATTTTCCCCTTGCGAATACCATAATTCAATCTGTGGGAAATGGCAAAGCATGGATTCCTGAAGACGTTCATACCGAATTAATTGATTGGTTTTCATCTTTATATGTATTGGATTTATCCTGTGGAAGCGGCGTGTTTCTTCGTCATGCCTTTGAGGCGCTGGTGGAAGCAGGTATGTATATATTTAATGCCAATGAACGTCATAAAAACATACAAGATCTTATGAAAGAATGCGTTGAGGAGAGAATTACCGGCATTGAGTTTCAGCCGGATACCCGATTGTTGGCAGAAATCCTAATGAAGTTGAAAATCCAGCAAATTGGCAGGGGCCATGGAGAAGATTCCCTGTGTCTGACGGGGATTGAACCGGACATCCATTGCGAAAATGCCCTTTGCTGGAACGATCACGGTAAAGACACCTCCACCGAAAAGAAGTACACACTAATATTGGGAAATCCGCCTTACATAGGTGAAAAAGGAAATGCAAATTTGTTTAATCAGGCAAAAGACTTAACTTTTGGGAAAAACTATTATGAGAAAAACATGGATTTTTCCTATTATTTTTTACACAAAGGATTGGATTTATTGGCGCCGGATGGTGTGTTATGTTACGTCACCACCAGTTATTTTGCAACGGCGGATGGAGCAAAAATACTTCGAAAAAGATTGCAGGAACAAGCATTGTTTCACTGGTTGGTATATCCGGAAAGCATCACCTTATTTCCGCATGCCAAAGGGCAGCATAACCTAGTCTATTGTTTGAGTCGCAAGGAAAGTTATTATATCACCAACCCTGTGCTTCTCCACCAGGTTGATGCCATGACCAGGGACTGTTTTATCGAAAGCCTTCCTGCCATGAATTTATCAATGGGTATTGATGATCGGGTTACACTATTCAAAGATTCATCACAACTCTTTGACCAGCGAGGACAACTTCTCATCAGGTCGCCAGTAAATGTTAGGCATATTCTGGGGAAAATGAGTTGTGTAAGCACCCTCCAGCTCCAGGATGTATGCACCATTAACCAGGGCATTGTTTCCGGGGCAGATAAAATGACAAAACAACATGAGAAGGTGGTTGGTTTTTATGAGGCTGGTCGAGGAATATTTGTTCTAAATCAACAGGAAAAGGAAGAATTGGATGAACGCGAACCATCAATGGGAAAATACCTTAAACCCTTTTATAAAAACAGTCAAATTTCACCTTATTTTGTATCCGGTGAGACCAATCAATGGCTGCTGTACCTGACGGATGAAAATATGCCGTCCATTGAGTGGAGTGAGCCGCTGAAACGTCATTTAGTGCCATTCAAACCCATATTGTCAAAAAGACGAGAAGTGAAAAAAGGAATACGCAAATGGCATTCCCTCCATTGGCCAAGAAATGCGGTTATATTTGAAAAAGAGAAAATTGTGGCACCACAACGCTCTGCACTCAATATATTTGGCTATGCTATTGATCCGTGGTACGCCAGTGCTGATGTGTATTTCATTCAGAGAAGAAATACTTGTTTTTATTCAAATGAGTATTTGTTGTTATGGTTGAATTCAGCCCTTTGTTATGCTTGGCTTAGTTACTATGGAAAAATGAAAGGGAAAGACCTGGAACTTTATGCCACGCCTCTAAAACAGGTACCCATACCGGCATCACCGTCAGAACAGGCGGAGATATGGGTGCAAACACAGTACAAGAAGATTACCCAGGCACAGGGAAATGACTATTTATTGTTGGAGTTGGCCCGTGAAGTGGATCATCAATTCTTTAACTGGTTCGATATAGATCCCTCCCAATGCAGTGAGCTGCTTACCCATATAGACTTTTTGCGGAAGAAGATGATGAATAAAGAAAAATAGTTATTGGTTTACCGGTGGCTGATGTGAAAACACTCTGCTGCCATCACTGTGAAGGACAATGGAGCCTTGAAGGTCGGTGCGATAGATCCATACCTGACGATTTTCAAGACGTTTTATAAGTTCAGGGTGAGGATGAAAATAAGGATTATCTTCCCCACAGGAAATCAGCACAATGTCTGGCATGACAACGTCAAGAAACGGTTCGGAAGTAGAAGTGCTGCTGCCATGATGACCAGCCTTTAACACGCTTGCTTTAAGCTGGGTTGAATGGAAAGATGACATCAGCGCCTCCTCTGCTTCTATTTCTGCATCTCCCATGAACAGAAATCCTTGTGAGCCGTAGGAGACATGGGTGACCAGACTCCAGTTGTTTAGATGCCGTTGGAAATCCTGGCCGGAAGATAAGATATTGACTTCTAAATGATCTTCTTTCAAAATGGATGAAGCATCCCTGACAATGGTAGTTGGTATTTTATGGGTTGACAGATAGTCCAGTGTTTTTTCATAAAGTTGGCTTATATGCACAACGGGCGGCAGGTATACCTTTGAGACATGAAACTGTTCAAGAATGGTGTGAACACCACCAATGTGGTCGCCGTGGGGATGTGTTAAAATAAAATGGTCAATTTGATTGATATCATGACGGGTTAAATATGCCGCTATCCGGTCACCCTGTAGTGAATCACCAGCGTCAATGAGAATAACGCTTTGCTGTGGAGTGATAATGAGCTGACTGTCACCTTGGGCTACATCAATCATATGTACCGATAGAAGCGGAGAAGGTTCTGGTGCGGAACATCCGCTGATAAGTAACAGGCAAAGGAACAAGGTAGTGGATAACAATGCTGGCAGGCTGTTTTTTCTCAATGACAAGCTCCTCTCACAGAACAAAACAGAATATTAATTGATAGACACCTTTTGACAAAGGCTGAAAGAAGGAGAACTTATGAAGAATATTTTTGTGATTGTGTTGATCATTACAATGCTGTCTATCTCTGGTTGCACATATGATAAACAGGAAGAGAACCCTCAGACTGAACTTCCAGAAATAAACCTTGACCCAATATTACTGCCTGTGGAAGAGCAGGCTGGAATAACGCAAGAAAAGGAAGGTTTCCTTTTCCAATGGCCAGGCCAGGAATGGATTCTAATGGAGGACGAAACTGGATTGTATGCGCTGGCACAGGATTTATCTTACAGGTTGGACCTGCAGCCAAAAAGCCAGAAAATCCAGTCAACACCATTATCCTGGCACGATAAAGAAGCATTTCAGGAAGCATTTGTGATCCAGGAGGTTGTTACAGTTAAAAAAGGGCTGCTTCTTGTGACTGAAGATGATCATGGGCTTTATGGTCTTGCTCATCTTCAGAAAATAATGGATGGACAGTTGGAATGGCTCATAATCGAATCAAAGGAAATGCCACAGTATATCATCAGTCAGGACAAAAGTAAGGTTGTCTATGGAAAGCTTCCGGAAAGTCATTTAAGTGCGTATCATACTGAAACCGGAAGAATAACGCCCTTTCCCGGATTAACAGATGATCAATTTTGTGGTGACTGGGTGCAACAAATAAACGTATCTCCTTTAGGTGGTTATCTAACATACCTAAAGGTGGAATGTACCAGGGGAAATCCTATTCAGTTTATCATAATTGGCGCAGATACAGGAAGGTTAATTCGTGATGATTTGCCTGGAATAGACCCCAGATGGGATTTCGCGGATCAGCAAATTATTTTTCAACTTTTAGACGATGAAACAACGTCTTCAGATGAATCTGAGAAAGTAAAAAAACAGCAATTGGGAATGTATTCATTAGAAACAAAAGACATTGTTTTTTTCAATCAAATAGCCAATGAGTTTTCGCTTTACAGATCTCCCCTCTTTAGTGAGGAGAGTGCGTATTTTATTTATCCAATCAAGAATGATCAGGAATCCAGGTTAATCATTTATCACACAGTCCAACAGCTACAGCAGGCCATATTGTTACCTGAGAGTACAATGGTTATTGAAACAGATCAATGGGGTTTTATGAATGATAGAATTCTCGTCGTTACCGCGCGTTCAAAAGGTGACCATCAATTAATAATTCATCACATCTCATCTGAATTGACAGAAATCATTGGCCCTATTGATTATTGGATAAATGAGGACAAAAGCCTACACTGGTTTGAAAAGAGTTGGGATGGAGGCGTTTACTATATGAAAGATGGCACTGTGATGCAGGCAAAAGATGGAAGTCATCGCTCTGTATTAAAAATTCAAAACAACACACAATTAGCAGGCATCGACAGATGGGGTGATTGGCTCCTAATCACTGTTGTAACCAGCCAGGGTGAAAAACAACTCTATTTTGTTGACCTTTAGAATTATACAGGAGTATGGTATAGTGTTAAGAAGGTTTTTATGCGAGGTGCTACATTCCTCGATGGATAAGAAGCATGTTATTTTAAGGGAAGGAGGCCAGTCATGGTTCTTCATATATTTTCTGCATCAAAAAATGAAAGAAAGGTTTTAATTCAACAGTATTTTCAGGAAGATCAGGAAAATCCTCAGACAACTGTACAGGGGATAAAAAGCATGAAAAGCCAAAAAAGTTTTCAGCATATACCTGGATATTGGCTTACTGTGCACTTTAATCGCAATCAGAAAGGCATCCACTTATACCATCGTGTGATGAACCAATTACCTCCTCATCGAATGAATAACCAGGTGTTTTATCCTGTTAGAGAACTGGCAGGTGCTCAACTTGAAACAAAATGGATGGAAAAATATTCTTTTTCAGAGGAAAATTTGGAAGAGGCTTCCCGGTTATTTTTAGATGAAATCAAAGGACATTTGAAGGAAGGCCGTGCCAATACTTCATATCATGGAATCCTATTACTTTTGAGGCTTAATCCTTTCTTTCTGAAAAAATATAGGCGTTACTTTATTCTGGAAGACCTGGCGTATCATTTTGAGGCGATTGGAAACATTCACAAGGCAATTAAGTGCTTTCAACTTCAAATTCGCATCAGACCTGATTCGCCTGAACCCTATTTAAATATAAGCAGTTTTTATATTATTAATGGTATGGAAGAACGAGCCATTGTTTTGCTGAAAAAAGCATTCTCCAAACATCCATCAAATCCTTATCTCATGAGTAACCTTGTCATAGCCTTGTCTAATATTGGCAATTTTGATGAGGCTATTATGCTTCTCAAAAAGGCGCTGGAAAAAGATCTCCAAAACGGTGTTTATTGGAAAATGCTGGGAGACGTTTTTTATGAGATTGAAGAAAATGAAACAGCTGTGAGGTGCTTTAAAAAAGCGATTCGATTAATCAATGAAGAACTTTATAAAGAATTGGCAAGTGATCTGCATAGTGGCATTGCAGCCTGCTATTATGAAGAAGGACTGTATAAAAAAGCCTTAAAACACTATCTCAAAGTGATTGACTTAAACCCGGATGATTCATATACATTGATCAGCCTGGCCCAGTTATATTTTTACAAACTCAATCAATCAAAAGAAGCGTTGAAATACACTAAGAAAATATTGGATACCATGCCAGAGAATGGTTATGCTCACTATCATATTGGCCTGATTTACATGGATTTACAACTAATGGAAAAAGCGCGATGGCATTTATACAAAGCCCGCCGGTTGATGCCATATTACAATCCGGTTCATGAAGCGATACAGATGCTGAAAAAAGATGGTCATCGCCGTATAGGTCATGGAAAAAATCACCGCAGCCGAGTGGACCAGTAGCAAGTAGGGCATCATCACATTACGAGAGTTTCTGGAGGTACTGATATGAAGCGCAAAAAGATAAACTGGGCAGCCATAAGCCTGGCATTCTTCTTATTTTTGGTTTTTACTTTGCCTGTTTATGGAGCCAATAATTCAGTGAATACATCGGATGATTCATTAGCGGCAGAGGAAATTTGGGAAAACAACATGCGGGGACGAGTGTTGTCGGTAGAGGATCGACCAGATTCTGACAGTTTTTTTCAATCACAATGGGTCACGCTGGAAGTCTATGCCGGTGAACTAAAGGGAGAAATCATCACTGTAGAAAATCATTTATCGGATCACCCGGTGTATGATATTGTGGTGGAGCCTGGAGACAGGGTTTTGTTGGTTCAGGAAGTAATGGAATCCGGAGAAACAGAGATCTACATGGTAGACTATGTGCGGGATACCTATACATTATGGATATTGGTGGTTTTTTTAGCATTGCTTATCCTCATAGGTAGGTGGAAAGGTCTAAAGACCATTCTTACACTGGCGCTGACCATGTTTATGATTGTAAAGGTGCTGTTGCCTGGAATGCTTAGAGGATACCCTCCCATCCTTTTAACGGTGGGCGTGTCTTTTGTCATCACGTTGGCAACCATTGTATTAATCAATGGCATTAATGTAAAAAGCATTGCGGCAATCACCGGAATATTTGGCGGTTTACTGGCAGCAGGCTTGGTGATGTTTATTGCGGGCAGTCAAGTGCGATTAACCGGTTTATCCAGCGAGGAAGCAGTGATGCTCATGTACATTCCCCAAAATGTCAACTTTGATTTTAGGGATTTACTTTTTGCAGGAATCATCATGGGTGCTTTGGGGGCTGTTATGGACGTGGGAATGTCCATTTCATCAGCCATGACAGAAATATACCGGGTCAATCCTGAGGTGAATTCCCGGCAATTAATAATATCCGGTATGAATGTGGGCAGGGACATAATGACAACAATGTCGAACACATTAATCCTTGCCTATACAGGAGCGGCCTTACCGCTGATGCTTTTGTTTATGGCTTACGAAACCTCGATGGTTAAAATACTGAACCTTGACCTGATTGCCACGGAAATTGTGCGAGCCCTTTCAGGCAGTATAGGGTTACTCTTAACAATTCCTTTAACAGTGATGGTCAGTGCGTTTTTATTAAAAAAATCAACCTAAGGTAGTCATGGCATAACTTGCATCCAGGGAGGACAAACATTGAAAAGACCTGCGTCTGTAATAGCACCGGCTTTTGTGGCGGGCATTTGTGTTGCCAACTTCATAGCTATAAATCCAGTGTTGATCATGGTTGGGTTAATCATTACCTGTATAGTTACTTTCCTCTGTGAAAACAAGTGGGTAGTGATGGGTTTTATTATACTCGCATTGCTCCTGGGTATTTTTCGTATGCAGCAACAAACCGGCTTTGATCACAGAGGTGAGCTTCAGGATTTTTATGGCGGGCATAGCACGGATATGCTGATTGAAGGTCTGGTTTTAGACATAAGGTCAGTCAATGCCAATAACACCCGTTATGAGGTGCTGCTCAGCAATATGACTGATAGCAGAAAGCAAATGGCTATCCGCATCCCGGTCATTCTCTCAGTGAGGGATTATGAAGGTATGGGCAATGTCATCGAACCCGGCGGCAGAATTGTGATGAACAACCATCAATTGACTCATGACCTTCGTTATCAGCAGCAGGAACCATATTTGCAACATTGGCGTTCCCAGGGTTTTAAAGCTGTATTAGAGACAAAGGCAACGCATATTCATTCGCCGGCTGTGGATGGTGTGATCCGTCATGCAGCGTACCAGTTTCGAAAACATTCAGAAAGGATTATCGACGGGTTACTGCCCGAACCAGAAAACAGTGTATTAAAAAGTCTCTTTTTTGGCAGTCAGGGTTACCTGCCCCCATCCCTGAGAGACCTGTTCACACAAACTGGTACGGCTCATTTGATAGCTGTTTCAGGATTGCATGTGGGTATACTCACTCTAAGTGCCCAGTTTGTGTTGGAAAAGCTGGGTTCAGGAAAATTCCTGTCAAGGGGTTTAACAATACTGATGGTATGGTTCTATGCTGCCATGGCCGGTTATCCAGTCTCAATTATTCGAGCGGCCACGATGTACACCCTGTTTGTCATGGCTTTTTATGGAAGAAGGCATTATGACGCAAAAAGTGTGTTATTGTGGAGTGGTATGGGATTCTTGTGGTTTAACCCACTCAGTCTTTTCACTGTTTCTTTCCAGTTATCCTTTGCGGCAGTAGCCAGTTTGCTTTGGCTGTACCCACGTATCCTTCATAAGGTAAAAGGTGGCAACAACCCTATTGTTAAACTGTTGTTGGTTACATTTTCTGTTCAACTGGGAACATGGCCAGTAATTGTTTGGCATTTTGGTACTTTTTCGGTGGTTTCCTTACCGGCAAACCTATTGGTAGTTCCGTTGATTGCACTAATCATGCCCATGGCCTTGATCATGGTGATGGCCAGTGTGCTCTTTAACCATCTTGCAAAAATGATAGCACTGTTTGTTCTTGGTGGTTTGCGGTATATGTTGTTGGTCATCACATGGTTTCATCAATGGCCTATTTCAGAAATACAAATCAACTACTCAACACATGTTATCTGGTATCTCTTGTATTACATGGCACTGTTTTTAGCAGCCATTAAATGTAAAAAAAATCCTGTGTATACTATGAAACAAGCCTAAGAAAGGAGTTGTTCAGGTATGAGTAAGAAAGCGTTTATTCTTGTTGATTACACCATTGATTTTGTTGCAGCTGATGGCAAATTGACTGTGGGTGAACCGGGACAAAAATTGGAAAAATCAATTGTTTCAAAAATCAGAGAAACAATTACAAAAGAAGGTTTGGTGTTAGTTGTCAATGACCTTCACAATGAGCACGACAACCGTCACCCAGAACACTCTCTGTTTCCTCCTCATAACATTGAAGGAACTGAAGGAAGAAAGTTGTTTGGAGAAGTGGATGAGGTATTGAATCAAATGGAGGAAGAAAATCCGGGTAAAGTGATCCGCCTGGACAAGCGCAGGTATTCTGCTTTTTGTGGAACACCCCTTGAACTGATTCTCCGACAGGAGAACATTCATGAGATAGAACTGGCAGGCGTTTGCACAGATATTTGTGTTTTTCATACCGCCGTTGATGCTTACAACAAGGGTTTTCAAGTGGTCATTGACGAGTCAGCCGTTGCAAGTTTTAACCAGAAGGCACATGAAGTGGCCCTTGATCATTTTAAATCTGTGATGGGTTTTGACGTCAAGAGAAGAGGGTAGTTTATGTTGGAACTGAAAAGATTGAAAGACACACCTGCGGACCAAATACCGGCAGTATTCCTCATCACGGGTGAAGAAGAGTTGTTGATGATACGTTACCTTGCTACTTTAACAGAAAAAGTGGTGCCTCAAGGTTTGCATGATTTAAACCTGATGAATTTTGAAGGCAAAGATTTTACCATGGAAGGACTTTTGGAGTCTTTTGAAACCCTGCCGGTGATGTCGGAAAAAAAACTGGTGGTTGTGAAAAACCCATCTTTTCTGGAAACAAAAGGTGTATCATTGACGGACAAAGAGGAAAGGCAAATGACTCATTACCTCAAACAGCCTTCTCCTGGAACCTGTGTGGTCTTTTACTGCACAAAGAAGCCTGATGGTAGAAAAAAAATACTGAAAGCCATAAAAAAAATGGCTCGCATGGAAGATTTTCCAAGGCTTAAAGAACCTGAATTGAGGCATTTTATTAATGATGAAATTCAGCAGACTGGAAAAAAGATTGAAGGCCCTGCTTTGAAAAAATTTGCTGAGAGTTTTGATTATTTCGGAGGTAATGCAACCCAAACCTTGCTGGACGTCTATCATGAAATACAGAAATTGTTGGCGTACATGGGAGATGAAAATCGTATAGGGTTAAAGCAGGTTGAAGAAACCACCATTGCAGCTTTTCAGAATGATATATTTATGTTAATTGAGAGTTTTGCAAAAAAAAGAGGGGCAGAAACCCAGATGCGTTTGCACGAATTGTTAAGTAATGGAGAGCCTTTAATGAAAATCATTGGCTACCTGCGCAATCAATTTAAGTTAATGTTGCGGGTGAAGGAATTATCCCAACAGGGATATACAGCATCTAAGCTGGCCACAAAACTTAAGCAGCATCCCTATGCCATGAAAAAGACATTGGCCTACAGTCAACGATTTCATGAAGATGACCTTCTTCGTCTCCTGAATGGGTTTCTAACCTTGGACAGGCAGATGAAGCAGGGAAGGATGGATGCCCAAACTGCTATGGAGTTATTAATAGCTGACCTGTGCAGGTCCTGAAACATAAAAAAAGCGTTCCTGAAGATTCAGTACGCTTTTTTTAATGATTTCGTTGATAAGTCTGTTAAGTTAAACAGTTTTGTTTAATCTTTTTGTCAAACGTGACAGTTTTCTGGACGCATTGTTTTTATGAATGACATTTTTAGAAGCAGCTTGTTTTAACTTCTTGTCAACAAATCGAAGTTTTTCTTTTGCAACATCAAACTGATTCTGATCCAGTGCTTCTTCAAAACGTCTGACTGCAGTCTTAAGCTGAGACTTTATCATTTTGTTCCGGGCGGATTTTTTGCGAATCACACGAATACGTTTCATTGCAGATTTAATATTAGCCAATCAGTTCACCTCCTTATGCCTCATTAACATTCTAACTATACCAAAATCAGGGTTAAAAATCAATAGTAAAATCGTTAACGGTTTTCAGCAATTATTAAAACGGTGCACGAAGAGAGTGGATGGGAACATAAATAGATTAGTATTTGAGTGGAAAGACATTAATCAACTTGAAGCAGAAGAGAAAGATCACAGTGGGAGAGAAAGATTATAGAAGAGAAAGATCATTGAACAAGAGGTGAACAGTGTGATATAATTCCCTCGTTAAGCGTCGCACTATTAGAAGGAGGAATTTCGTTGTCTTCAGTACGTCAAGATAGAATTCGTAACTTTAGCATCATTGCCCATATTGACCATGGAAAATCCACCCTGGCCGATCGATTAATCGAGACGACCGGGCTGGTTAGCAGTCGTGAAATGAAAGAGCAATTGCTTGATAACATGGAACTGGAACGTGAACGAGGCATCACCATCAAGTTGCAGACAATTCGTTTGAACTACAAAGCCAAGGATGGGTTGGAATATCAATTAAACCTCATTGATACCCCAGGACACGTTGATTTTACTTACGAAGTTTCCCGTAGTCTAGCTGCATGTGAAGGTGCTATTTTGGTGGTTGATGCTGCCCAGGGAATAGAAGCCCAAACCCTGGCCAATGTTTACCTGGCATTGGAACAGAACCTGGAAATTATTCCTGTGATTAATAAAATTGATTTGCCCAGTGCACGCATTGATGAAGTAAAAAAAGAGATCGAAGACATCATTGGCTTGGATACAACGGACATACCTTTGATTTCCGCAAAAGAAGGACTGCACATTGAAGATGTCCTTGAAGCTGTTGTGCAACGGGTTCCCCATCCAAGAGGGGATGAGGATGAGCCATTGAAAGCGCTGATATTCGATTCGCTGTATGATAATTACAGAGGCGTTATCGGTTATATCCGCATGGTGGACGGTGAACTGAAAAAAGGTACGCGGATCAAAATGATGGCTGGTAAAAAAGAATTTGAAGTCACCGAGGTTGGAGTCTTTTCACCAGGCCCTATTGAGAGAGACGTGCTGAGTGCGGGTGATGTTGGATACGTGGCAGCCAGCATTAAAGAAGTTCGCCATTGCAGGGTGGGAGATACCATTACGGAAGTTAAGCGACCAGCGCTTACACCATTTCCAGGGTATAAAAAAGTGACTCCCATGGTTTATTGTGGTATTTATCCGGCGGAAGGGGAAAAGTTTGGAGATGTGAAGGATGCGTTGGAGCGCCTTCAGGTCAATGATGCCGCACTGGTCTTTGAAAGTGAAACATCAGCCGCCCTTGGCTTTGGATTCAGGTGTGGATTTCTCGGTTTGCTACACATGGAAATCATTCAGGAACGTTTGGAAAGAGAATTTGATCTGGACATGGTGACAACAGCTCCCAGTGTTATTTATGAAGTGCATAAAACGGATGGTGAAGTGGTCATGATTCAAAATCCGGCAAATTTACCGCAGCCACAGGAAATTAAAATGATCAAGGAACCAATTGTGAAAGCAGGCATTATGGTGTTAAATGAATACGTTGGTTCTGTCATGGAATTATGTCAGGAACGACGGGGAATGATGAAAGATATGAATTATCTGGATCAAACAAGGGTAAACATTAATTACGAACTGCCGCTGAATGAAGTTATTTATGATTTCTTTGACGCACTAAAATCAAGAACCAGAGGGTATGGCTCACTGGATTATGAAATGCTGGGCTACAGGGAAGCACAACTGGTGAAGCTGGACATACTCATCAATGGTGAACAAGTGGACGCACTGTCATTTATTGTGCACACAAGTAAAGCCTATGAAAGAGGCCGGTTAATGTGTGAAAAGTTGAAGGATGAAATCCCCCGCCATCAGTTTGCTGTTCCCATTCAGGCATCCATCGGTCAAAAGGTCATTGCCCGAGAAACGGTGAAAGCCCTTCGTAAAGATGTAACAGCGAAGTGTTATGGTGGCGACATTTCCAGAAAGAAAAAACTTCTGGAAAAGCAAAAAGAAGGCAAACGCCGTATGCGACAGGTGGGAAATGTGGAAGTGCCACAAAAGGCCTTTATGTCTGTGCTTAAACTGGATAGTTAGCACTGTTTTTGAATTTAGGATGTGAAAGGATCATCAACATGAACACGGTTGTTTCATCTTCAACCATCAGTGTGTATATACACGTGCCTTTTTGTCGTCAAAAATGCAGTTATTGTGATTTTCTATCCTGGTCTGATCATCAGGAGGCAATACCTGTATATGTAGATAGCCTGCTCCGTGAAATTAATTTATACCGGGGAGTTCTTGCCGAAAGGCAGGTCTCCACGGTTTTTTTTGGCGGGGGCACACCGTCTCTTTTATCTGGTGTTGAAGTCAAGACCATTCTTGATGCCATTACGTCAGTGTCACACAAGTTGCCGGAAGCTGAAATTTCCCTGGAAGCTAATCCGGAAACTCTATGGGAAGAAAAGGTCAGCCAGTATGCTGACGCTGGCATTAACCGTTTGAGTATTGGCTTGCAGTCAACCCATGAACACTTACTTAAATTTCTTGGTAGAATGCACACGGTAAATGATTTTTATAAAGGTGTTGAGTGGGCACGAAAAGCTGGAATCCACAACATTAACGGAGACCTGATTTTCGGGATACCTGGTCAGACACTACAGGAATGGAAAGATAGTTTGTCAGATGTGGTTGCCCTTAATCTGCCACACTTATCCTGTTATGGGCTGACATATGAGGAAGGGACACCTTTGTCAACTCAGATGGAGAACAATGTGTTTAAACCTGTGGAAGAGGAGCATGAATGGTTAATGTTTCGCCACGCAATTGAATGGTTGCAAAGGATGGGCTACAACCACTATGAAATCTCCAACTACGCTAAACCTGGCTATGAATGCAAACACAATATTAATTACTGGAAAAACCAGGAATATATTGGGCTGGGAGCCGGTGCCCATGGGTTTGTAGATGGAATTAGAACAGAAAATGCAACGTCACTGAAAGCGTATCTTGATTTGATTTCAAGCAATGAAAAACCCATAATTATACACCAGGAGATCAGTAAAAGTGCATCGATCAGTGAAACCTGCTTTCTAGGGTTGCGCATGCGGGAAGGTATTTCCAATAAACTTTTTTCAAACCGATATGGCAGTTCTTTATTTGATGTGTTCCCTGTGGAGATTTCCAAACTAATTGAACGTGGATTGCTTGAACAGGCTGATGGTTCCATAAGGTTAACAGAAAAGGGAATTGATTTATCAAACCAGGTATTTGAAGCATTATTGTTGGATGGATAACACACCATAAAAACAAATCTTAGGGATCGGGGTTGACAAATCGCTGCGCAAATGGTACTTTATTATCAAGAATTAGCACTCACCTTAATAGAGTGCTAACAATTCAGACGCAGGTGATGAGTATGACCCTTAACGATCGAAAAATGATGATACTTCAAGCAATTGTTAAAGATTATATTGAGTCCGCTGAACCGGTGGGCTCTCGAAGTTTGTCCAAAAAGTATAATCTGGGCATCAGCCCTGCCACCATTCGAAATGAAATGGCAGATCTGGAAGAACTGGGTTTTATCAAGCAACCTCATACTTCAGCGGGGAGAGTGCCCTCTGATAAAGGCTATCGACTTTATGTAGACCAGTTAATGGAAATTAAAAGAACAGCTGATAAAACGAGAATTCATTTAAAAACTGAGTTGTTACGCCAGTATAATGAATTGGAACAAATGCTTCAGTATACTTCAAAGTTATTATCCGAATTTACCAATTATACATCTATTGTTTTGGCTCCTCAGGTGAAAAAAAGCCGGTTAAAAGAGATTAAACTGGCGCGCATTGACGAAGAAAATATGCTTGCAGTTTTTGTAACAAATACAGGGCTAATACAAAATCCCATTTTCCGTGTACCACCAGAACTAAGTAGTGATGAACTGGAAAAAATTGCCAATTTCCTGAACCAAAAATTTGTGGGTATGCCCCTGGAAGAAATAGAAAATCGTTTGGCAGGAACGCTGAAAGAAGAACTTGAGAGATTTCATTCAGCTGTTCATTCGGTGATGCCAGAGCTTTTTCACGCCTTGGAGCAGATGAGTGACATGGGATTATACCTAAGCGGCACAACAAATATTTTTAATTTTCCTGAGTTCAGCGATTTAAGTAAGGCCAGAGATTTTCTGACGTTACTGGAAGAAAAACAGGTTATCAGCCAATTAATCACAGATCCAGGGGGCGGACAGCTTAAAATTTCAATTGGCAGCGAAAATTCCATACAAAAAGCTCATGAATGCAGTATTGTCACTGCTTCTTACCACATGGATAATCAAACGGTGGGATGGCTCAGTGTCATAGGTCCGACCCGAATGGATTATGCACATGTCATAGATGTGCTGGACCAAATGAGCCGATTAATGAACCAGGCTTTAAAAGATAAATATTAATTGTCTGTTTGAATACTGTGAGTGGTAAGAAGAGTGTGGAGTAACCATGCTTTGCGCTCTCCCTGTGCAGAGATATGAAATGAAATAGAAAGCGGGTGTCAAATGGTGAGCAGAAAGACTGAAAAAGAAAACAAAAAAGCACAAGATACGATGGAAAAGGAAGAAAACCCTGATATGGCAGCCGGGATTGAGCCTGAGATCGGGGAAGAAGAACTTGGTTCTGAAGGCAACCATCAGGGGGACAGCATCGACATTCAAAAGTCCTGTGAAAAGGAATTAGAGGAATCGAAAGACAGATTATTGAGACTTCAGGCAGAGTTTTTAAACTATAAGCGCCGGGTTGAAAAAGAAAAGGTTGATTTGTACGCCTTTGGGTGTGAAGAGTTGGCAAAAGACCTGCTGCCGGTCATCGACAATCTCGAAAGGGCTCTAAATACTTTTAAGGAGCAGGATGATATAGTCTATCAAGGGATTGACATGATTAAGAACCAGCTGTTTCAAGTGCTGAGCAAACATGAAATTACTGAAATAGAAGCCATAGGTCAACCTTTTGATATGCATCTTCATCATGCGGTTATGACAGAACCATGCGAGAGTAAAGAGCAGGATAACACCGTCGCTGATGTGATGCAAAAAGGGTATAAACTAAAAAACCGGGTACTTCGTCCAAGCATGGTAAAAGTTTTTCAATTATAGAGTCAACATTGATTAAAGTTTTATAAATAAACATTGATAATCAACAAAGGAGGAAACAAACATGAGTAAAGTTATTGGGATTGATTTAGGAACCACTAATTCATGCGTAGCAGTATTGGAAGGTGGGGAACCCACCGTTATCACAAATTCTGAAGGTAACAGAACCACACCATCCATTGTAGCTTTCAGTAAGGATGGAGAGCGAATTATTGGGGAACCTGCGAAAAGACAGGCAGTTACCAACTCAGAAAGAACCATTATGTCTATTAAGCGACACATGGGTTCAGACCATCAAACAGTGATTGATGACAAAAATTACACACCACAGGAAATTTCAGCCATGATCTTACAAAAGCTTAAAGCTGATGCAGAAAGCTACTTGGGTGAAACCGTAAAAGATGTGGTCATTACTGTGCCCGCCTATTTTACCGACAGTCAACGTCAGGCCACAAAAGATGCTGGCCGTATTGCAGGTTTAAACGTTTTACGGATTATCAACGAGCCAACAGCTGCTTCTTTGGCCTATGGGTTGGACAAAACTGAGCAGCAACAGAAAGTACTGGTCTACGATTTAGGCGGAGGCACTTTTGATGTCTCTATTCTGGAACTTGGGGATGGCGTATTTGAAGTGTTGGCAACCAATGGCAACAACCATCTTGGTGGTGACGATTTTGACCAGGTGTTGATAGAACACATTGCGGATGAGTTTAAAAAGCAGGAAGGTATCGATCTGCGAAAAGATAAAATGGCGCTTCAGCGTTTAAAAGAAGCTGCTGAGAAAGCGAAAAAAGAATTGTCCAGCACCATGAACACAAACATCAATCTTCCCTTTATAACAGCTACAAATGAAGGACCAAAGCACCTTAATATTGACCTGTCCCGTGCAAAATTTGATGAATTAACTGGTTATCTGGTGGATAAAACAGTTGATCCCATGAAAAAAGCTTTGGCTGATGCCAAACTTAAATCAGATGATATTGATAAAGTGATTTTAGTAGGCGGGTCAACCCGTATACCCGCTGTACAGGAAGCGGTTAAACGTATCACCGGTAAAGACCCACACAAAGGTGTTAATCCTGACGAAGTAGTTGCATTGGGAGCCGCAATCCAGGGTGGGGTTCTGACTGGTGAAGTGAAAGACGTCTTGCTACTGGATGTCACACCCTTATCATTGGGTATTGAAACCCTGGGAGGCGTATTTACACAATTAATCGAAAGAAACACCACGATTCCTACTAAGAAAAGCCAGGTCTTTTCAACAGCTGCCGACAATCAACCATCAGTGGACATTCACGTGTTGCAGGGTGAAAGACCAATGGCGGCTGACAACATTACCATGGGTCGTTTCGAGCTTTCGGGCATTCCGCCAGCACAACGGGGGATTCCTCAAATAGAAGTAAGTTTCGACATTGATGCCAACGGTATTGTAAATGTTTCTGCGAAAGACTTAGGGACTGGAAAAGAACAAAAGATTACCATTACCTCTTCAACCAATCTGTCACAGGAAGAAATTGACCAAAAAGTGAAAGAGGCAGAAAAATTTGCTGAAGAAGACAAGTTGAAGAAGGAAAAAATTGAGACGAGAAATCAGGCAGACTCCCTGATTTACCAGACAGAAAAGACATTAAAAGAAGTTGAGGATAAGATTGATGCTTCACAAAAAGAAAATGTAAATTCTGAAATAGAAAACCTTAAAAAAGCCCTTGAAGCGGATGACTTGGATGGTATGAAAGCAGGCATTGAAGCTGTCACCACTGTATTCCATGAAATTTCTCAAAAAATGTATGAGAATGTTTCGCAGCAAGAGGCTCCGGCAGAAGAACAGACACAATCAACAGCGGATGAAAACGTTGTGGACGCTGAGTTTGAAGAAGTGGAAGATGACGACAAGTAGAAAACAGAACCGCATGACAGCAAACTGTCATGCGGTTGTCTTTCACTCAACTGTTGAATCTTGTTGAAAAGTTTTTTATAATAGGAATGCAGTTGTGAAGAACAGTTTTTGCAGAATAGATAGAGAATGTTGAGTTGGGGTGGTGAGAGAATGGCAAAAAGAGACTGTTATGAGATTTTAAGTGTAGAAAAAAACGCTGGGCAGGATGAGATTAAAAAGGCATACAGAAAACTGGCCATGAAATACCATCCTGACAGAAATCCGGACGATCAGCAAGCAAGCGAAAAATTCAAAGAAGCCAACGAAGCCTATGAGATATTAAGCAGCCCTGAAAAAAGAAAACTCTATGATCAGTTTGGTTATGCTGGTTTAGGCGCCAATGGCGCCGGTGGGCAGGGTGGCTTTGGAGGATTTAGTGGAGCCGGTGGTTTTGAAGATATATTCGGTGATATTTTTGACATGTTCGGCGGTGGCGGTTTTTCTTCATCCAGACGACGAAGAGGCCCCCAAAAAGGCCCGAATCTTCAGTATGAAATGACCATAACATTTGAAGAAGCGGTGTTTGGAAAAGAAAAAACCATACAGGTAAATAAACAGGATAGTTGTGATCATTGTGGCGGCGACGGTGCAGAACCTGGCAGTAATACCAGCACATGCACCCATTGTAATGGAACAGGTGAAATAAGGTTTACACAACGGACACCATTGGGGCAAATTGTCAATGTGCGTCCCTGCGATCACTGCCATGGTGAAGGTAAGATTATCGAAGAACACTGTACCGTGTGCAATGGCAGTGGCAAGGTGCGCAAAAAGAAAAAAATTAAAATCAATATACCAGCAGGTGTCGACAATGGATCTATTATTAATGTTGCCGGTGAAGGCGCTCCTGGCGAAAAAGGCGGCCCTCCGGGAGACTTGTATGTTGTGCTGACGGTTGAACCTCATACTTTATTTGTAAGGGAAGGCAACGATATTGTTTGTGAGGTGCCCATCACTTTTGTGCAGGCAACCCTAGGTGATACCATTGAAGTGCCCACGCTGGAAGGAAAAGTAAAGCATAAAATTCCTGAAGGTACACAAAGTGGAACAGTTTTCAGAATGAAAGGAAAAGGTGTGACCAATCCAAGAGGGTTTGGCAAAGGAGATCAATATGTCAGAGTGGTGATCGAGACTCCCAAAAACCTATCGGATGAACAAAAAGATCTTTTGCGAAAATTTGCGGCTGCAGGCAATGAAGATTCCCACGAAAAACGCAAGTCATTTTTCGGTAAAGTCAAGGACATGTTTAACGTATAGTCAGAGAACATTCATTGAGCCGCAGGAAAGGATGGGTGTGATGAAGTGGATTGAAGTTTCCGTTAAAACGACCACAGCAGCCGTTGAAGCAGTGGCAAATGTATTCTATGATGCAGGGGTAAACGGTGTGGCGATCGAAGACCCGCGGGATCTTCAACTGCTTGATCGAGGAGTTGATGCCTGGGAACTGGTGGACGAAACACTCATAGACAACTATTTTGAAGGGGCTGTTGTCAAAGGATATATTCCTGATTCACCAGAAGTGGCAGGTCAGGTGGATTTAATCAGAAAAGCAGTGGATCTGTTACCAAGCTTTGGTTTAGATGTTGGTGTCGGAGAGGTGACCATGCAACCAGTTGATGAAGAAGATTGGAGTGAAGCGTGGAAAAAATACTTCAAACCTCAAAAACCGGGTAACTGCATTGTGATAAAACCAACTTGGGAAGCATATCAAGCTGTAAAAGGTGAAGTTGTGCTTGAACTTGATCCGGGTATGGCTTTTGGCACCGGCACACATGAAACCACGATTTTGTGCCTGCAAGAGTTGGAAAAACATGTTGACCACAACAAAACAGTGTTGGACATCGGTTGTGGAAGCGGTATTTTAGCTATCGCTGCAGCGTTGTTGGGTTGTAAAAAAGCCATTGGCGTTGACCTTGATTCAATGGCAGTGGAGATTTCACAACGTAATGCCACTCTGAATCATGTTGATGATTCTGTGGATATACGTCATGGAAATTTGATGGATGTTCTGGACGGAAAAGCGGAATTGATGGTCTCCAATATCATCGCAGAAATCATTGTAAAAATGTGTCCGGATGTAACTCAATACATTATTCCCGGCGGTATTTGGATTGCTTCCGGCATTATCAAAGAAAAAGTATCGGTTGTTGAAAAAGCCATGATTTCAGCAGGGTTGGAGTTGCTGGAAACAAGAACAATGGGTGAATGGGCAGTGATCACGGCTGCTGTTCCGGGAAAGTAAAGTTGACAGTTTTAGGTACCAGGACCTTTGGAGAAGAGGTCCTTTCTTAGCTTCTAAGGTAAAGTATAGTGTTTAGTTATATTGAACAATGAGGAAGTTGAGGGAGAAAATGCATCATTTTATAATAGCAGCATCACAAATTGATTGGAATAATAAATCTGGCTTTATCGCTGGTTCTGATATGCACCACATTGTTGACGTTTTGCGTCTTTCTGCAGGAAGCAAAATTTCTGTTTCTGATGGGAGGGGTAAACGTTACACTGCCATGATACAGAAAATAATGGAAAACCAGGTAGACATATCATTACATGAAATGATAGCAACTTCTGAATCAGCAAGAATACTACCTGTTAAGTTGGTTCAGGGGGTTGCAAAAGGCAGCAAAATGGATTGGATTATACAGAAAAATACGGAAATGGGTATAGCTGCAATTCAACCCATCACCACTCAGTTTACAGTCGTTAAGTATCCAACTGAACAGGACGCTGTTAAGAAACAAGACAGATGGCAAAAAATTGCCACAGAAGCATCAAAACAAAGCAAGCGCACAACAATTCCATTCATTGAAAAACCCATACCATTGGAAGCATACATCAAAGACTCCAGGAAAATGGAGGGACGTTGGTTGAGGTTATTGGCTTATGAAAAGGAATCTGGCATCTCTCTCAGGGAGCTGATTGCGCCAGATGCACTAAGGAACTATGAAGGGGTAGAATTGTGGATTGGACCTGAAGGCGGCTTTTCTCAGGAAGAAATTGAGATTGTTAAAGAAGCCGGGCTTCAAACCATAGGTTTAGGCCCCAGAATTTTAAGAACTGAGACTGCTGGCATTGCTTTGTTAGCGGTTGTGTTATACGAAATGGGAGTGTTGGAGGCGTAACTTGCATGAGCAGGGAAGAGAATAATAACAATCAAAACAATGAAAATACCCAACAAAAAAAACTGGCAACATACACACTGGGATGTAAAGTCAATCAATATGAAACCCAGGCACTGATTGAAATGTTTGAAGAAGCAGGCTACGCATCGGTGTCCATTGATGAAGGGGCTGATGTGTTCATCATTAATACCTGTACTGTCACCAGTATGAGTGATCGCAAATCAAGGCAAATGATTCGAAAAGCCAGAAAACTCAATCCAATGGCTGTAGTTGCCGTTACAGGTTGTTATGCCCAGTTATCACCTGAAGAAGTAAAAAAAATAAAAGGGGTTCAGGTGATTGCTGGAACGAGCCAGCGACATCGACTTTTGGACGCTGTCGAGGCTGTTCTCCCAATGCAGGAAAGCCCTGTCGTACTGGTGGAATCTCACCAAAAAGGTGAAACATTTGAACCATTATCTGTCAAAAAGACAAAGGAAATGACGCGTGCCTACGTGAAGATACAGGATGGTTGCAATCAGTTTTGCAGTTATTGCATTATACCCTACGCCCGAGGCTCTATTAGAAGCAGGGATAAAAGGGAAGTGATAGAAGAAGTTGAAAGACTTGTGAAACATGGGTACCAGGAAGTTGTGTTAACGGGCATACATTTAGCATCATACGGAAAAGAAAAGAAAAATTCCCATGAACTCATTGACGTTTTGGAGTCCATTGATAAAGTTGATGGATTAAAGCGTTTGCGATTGGGTTCATTGGAACCGACGTTAATGCAGATCAATTTTGTTGAAAGATTGATGAAGCTCACAACCTTGTGCCAGCACTTTCATTTGTCATTACAAAGCGGATGCAATAAGACACTTAAGGCGATGAACCGGAAATATACCACAGAAGACTATGAAATAGCAGTTAATTTAATCAGACAGGTTGCCCCTACAGCAGCCATTACCACTGATATAATCGTGGGTTTTCCTGGAGAAACTGATGAAGATTTCAATCATACATTGGCATTTGCCCAAAAAATTGGTTTTGCTGATGTCCACGTTTTTCGCTATTCTGCAAGGGAAGGAACGCCGGCTGCTTTATATGAAGCGCAAGTCGCTGAAGAAGAAAAAAATAAACGCAGCAAAAGTTTGAACACGGCAGTGGATACCATGAAAGCTCAATACTTGGCACAATTCATTGGTCAGGAAACAGATGTGTTGATAGAAAAGGTGTCCTCACTGGACAATCATTTTATGGAAGGTCATACAAGACATTATGTACGGGTTTTGGTCCCTTTTGAGAAAAAACTACTTCAACATGAAGTGAAGGTTAGAATCACCGAAGTAGTCAAGGATTACTGTAAGAGCATTTTATTGTAGCAAAAAGCAGGGATTTTTTATTTAGTGAAGAAGTGTATTGTGCAAGGAAGTATTAATAATTTAGTAATTACATCAGTTTTTTTTAATTATGAACATTTCGAAAGGAGCATTCATATGGATGACTGTATCTTTTGCAAAATCGCACAAAAGGAGTTATCATCAGAAGTTGTTTATGAGACGAAGGATGTCATTGCATTTCGTGACGTAGCACCGGTTGCACCAACTCACATACTTGTGATACCAAAGGAACATATTCAATCACTCTCGCAACTGGGACAATCTGAACGTTCAAACCTGCTTCCGAAAATTTATGACGCCATTGATGAGTTGGTGAAAAAGGAGAGTTTGGATGACAAAGGTTACCGCGTTGTGTCCAATACAGGGAAAGAAGGGGGACAAACGGTCAATCACCTGCATTTCCATTTATTGGGCGGCCGTTCTATGCAGTGGCCTCCAGGCTAAAAATGTTTATTGCACAACCTGCTAATATAGGTTATAATTGGAACATGTTCAATCAACCCCGCATTAACCACAGCCACAACCTGTTACAGATCATGCACTGCCTGTGCCAGCGGAGGGAGGGAGAAGTCAATGTCAGAAATTAAAGTGAAAGACAATGAAACACTGGACAGTGCTCTTCGTCGTTTTAAGCGTCAATGCGCAAAATCCGGTGTGTTATCCGAGGCTAGAAAAAGAGAGCATTATGAGAAGCCCAGTGTTGCCCGTAAGAAGAAAGCGGAAGCAGCTCGCAGAAAGAATAATAAGAAGTTTTAGATGATTGTCATGAAATGAAAATTTACAGAATTAGGTGAAGCAAATGTCATTAAAGGAACAATTGGCTGAAGATTTAAAATCAGCCATGAGAAACAAAGACAAGGTCCGCAAGGATGTTGTAACAATGATTCGTTCCTCCATTAAGCAGGTTGAGGTTGATGAGCGCAAGACCTGTACTGATGATGAAGTGATGTCGGTTATTATAAAACAGGTTAAACAGCGCAAAGATGCTTTGGAGGCCTTTGAACAGGGCCACCGACAGGATTTGGTTGAACAGACAGAGCAAGAAATTACCATGCTTGAATCGTATTTACCTGAACCACTTTCTCAGGAAGAGCTTGCGTCGATTGTAAAGGAAGCAGTGGTTGAGACAGGCGCTGAGACGATGAAAGATATGGGTAAGGTCATGTCTTTGGTAATGGAAAAAGCAAAAGGTAGAACAGATGGAAAAGCTGTTAACCAATTGGTACGACAGCACCTGTCTTCCTAAATAAAACCCGGCAATGCCGGGTTTTTTACTATTGCAAGTAAAAAAGAAACATAATCGCGTTATAATCGTCTATATTGTTGTCTGGTGCGTTTAAATGTAGTGGGGAAAGATATATATGATAATAAAGGAAATTTGACACCAAGGGTTATTTTTAATCCTGTTTTGATTGCAGTGAGAAAGGAGCATGTTATGAGACTTAAAAAGTGTTTATTTTATTATGGTCTGATATTTGTTTCATTAGTTGCGCTGCTGGGTTCACCAATTTATGCCCAAGATGAGCAGGTATATGTTATACCTTTGGAGGGAGAAGTTGGTGTGGCCATGGAACAATTTGTGGCTATGTCCATCACTGAATTAGAAAGAAATCCTGGTGTATCAGGGGTTATCTTTACGGTTGATACCTACGGTGGAAGAGTTGATTCTGCTGAAAGAATTAGTGACATGATCACTGCCCTGGATTTTCCAACAGCTGCTTATGTGAACCCAAGGGCCATTTCTGCAGGTGTGCTGTTGACCATTTCAGCGGATTATATTGCCATGGCACCAGGCAGTAACATTGGATCTGCAGAAACCATACCAGATACTGAAAAAGCTTTATCAGCCTGGACAGGGGTTTTACGTTCGGTCGCTGAGGAAAAGGGACGCGACCCGGAACTGGTTGCCGCCATGGCGGACCAGAGCATCGAAATCGAAGATGTAGTAGCAAGTGGTAAATTATTAAACCTCACAGCTTCAGAGGCACTGGAAGTTGGTTTATCAGACATGACCGCCGCTAATGTGAACGATGTGACACAGCTTATGGACATGACAGAGGTACAGTTGGTGGAAATTGAAATTTCAAGAACTGTTCGTCTGGCACAAATACTCACCAGTACTTATATTGCACCGGTGTTGTTGTCCATTGGATTTATCGGGTTTATGATCGAAATTCTTACGGCAGGTTTCGGATTTGGAGGCACCATCAGCCTGATCGCTTTTTCCCTTTATTTTGGGGGCAGTATACTGGTGGGAAATGCAGGAACAGCAGTGTTACTTGTTTTTTTGGCAGGGATAGTACTTTTGTTAATTGAAGCCTTTGCCCCTGGATTTGGTTTTCCTGGTGTAGGGGGCATCTTACTGGTAATCGCCAGCATTGTCATGGCTTCCAGCAGTTTTACCAGTGCAATGGTCTCCCTCGTGGCAGCGCTTATTGCATCCATTATAGCCTTGGTGCTAATCTTGAAATATGCACCTAAAAGCAAGTATTTTGATCGTCTAACATTGGTAACTGAAATGACCAGTGAGCAAGGGTATGTATCAACAGCAGGAAAGGAGGAGCTGGTGGGAAAGGAAGGGATTGTTACCAGTTATCTGCATCCAGCAGGTACTGTTGATATCGATGGTGAAAAAGTTGACGCGGTTTCAGAAGGGACCTATGTAGAAACTGGCACACGTGTTAAAGTGATTCGCAGTGAAGGAAGACGAATTGTGGTAAAGAAAATAGACTAGGAGGGTTTTTGCATGGAAGGATTAATCGGTTTAATCATTATTGTAGCAGTTGTCATTGTAGCCATTTCCGTTTTTTTAAGCTTTGTACCTATTGGGCTTTGGATCACAGCGTTTTTCTCAGGGGTAAGGGTGGGCATCTTTACCCTCATTGGTATGAGGTTCAGACGTGTAGCACCATCAAGAATCGTTAACCCTCTTATTAAAGCCACAAAGGCTGGATTGAATCTGAACATTGACAAGTTAGAAGCCCATTTTTTGGCTGGAGGAGATGTGAACCGGGTGATCGATGCGCTCATCGCAGCACAGCGTGCAGAAATCAACCTTGAATTTGAAAGAGCTGCAGCCATTGACCTTGCTGGCCGAGACGTGCTTCAGGCAGTTCAGGTAAGCGTTAACCCTAAAGTTATTGAAACACCAAAAATTGCAGCAGTAGCAAAAAATGGTATCGAAGTCATTGCTAAAGCCCGTGTAACGGTTCGTGCCAACATAGAACGACTTGTTGGGGGTGCAGGTGAAGAAACCATCATTGCCCGTGTTGGTGAAGGTATTGTTACCACTGTTGGTTCTGCTGAAACCCATAAAGATGTTCTTGAAAACCCGGATTTGATTTCTCGTACAGTGCTGAATAAAGGACTGGACGCTGGTACAGCTTATGAAATTTTATCCATCGATATTGCAGATATCGATATTGGCAGAAACATTGGCGCTCAGTTACAAACAGACCAGGCTGAAGCTGACAAGAGAATTGCACAGGCGAAAGCAGAAGAACGTCGTGCAATGGCTGTGGCAAAAGAACAGGAAATGAAAGCTGCTGTCGAAGAAATGCGTGCAAAAGTGGTTGAAGCAGAAGCCGAAGTTCCAAGAGCCATGGCATCAGCCCTGAGAGAAGGAAACCTGGGTGTAATGGATTATTACAACATGAAAAATGTCATGTCCGATACTGATATGCGTAATGCCATATCTAAAATCAAAAAAGATCCCAAAGAAAATAACCAGGAGTAAACCCAAAAAACATGTACCATTAAGGAAGTGATGCCATGCAAATAGAAAGCATCCTGATTTTTATCCTCTTTGTTGTAGTAAGTTCCTTTGCAAACAAACGAAAAGAGGCACAACATAAGCAACGCCAGCAACAAAAGCGCCAGACACAAACCCAACCCAGTAAGACAACGCAACAAAAACCAGGGAAGAGAACCCTGCAGGATCTGTTCCGTGAGATGCAACAGGAAGTTGAGTCTGAATATAAGAAAGTCACTGAACTGGCAGGAGACAAGAAAAAACAATCTGCTCCAGCAATCCAGAAAAAAGAAAAGTCTGCAGCCACGTTCACTTATGAAAGTACAGATCCCCGTATTGATGCACCTTCAGCGCGCACATTGAAAGAAAAGAAGCCGATAAAACCAAGTTTCACAAACAAAAAAAGTCCTGTTTATAAAGATGAGATCAAAGACCAGTCATTTGAAGTCGGATTTGACATGACGGAGGAAGCAATCCTTAATGGTATTATTTTCTCTGAAGTGATAGGCAAACCCAAATCCATGCGTTCGTAAAAAGGGGTTGCAATAGCTCTCTGATGAGTTATTGCAACCTTCTTTTTGTGTATCCGATGACTAACACCGCTAAGACTTCTTCTGCAAGAGGGAGTCTTAGCGGCGCGTCTCTGGGTGAACAAACTAAGTATCTGCCACCAAATGGTACATTTGAGTCATCTACTTATGGAATCCTGTTTATGTATGCGCTTAGACCTTGGTTGTTCTTGGTTGTTGATCATAGTCTGATAAGGTATAATAGGTGTAAATGTGTTATAACCCGTTACGGGTGAAAATAGATGGGAGGACTGTCATTGAGTCGGACGGAACAATTAGCAATCACGGTGTCACATGCTGAGTGGATGCAGGAATTATTCGGTTCTCAGGATGAGCATGCCAGACTAATAAAAGAAGCTTTTAATGTGGAAATGGTGGCGCGTCGAGGGTCGGTTTTACTCCTTGGAGAAAAGAAAAGCCTTGATAGTGCCGCAAAAGTGGTGGAGAGTTTGCTTAAAGAAAAGAATAAAGCGGAACCTATTGATGCTCAAAAAGTATCCTATTTGATTAGTTTGGTAAAGGATGACCAATTAGAGAAAGTGGATTCTTTTGTTGGAGAGTCAGTTTACATGACTGCCAAAGGCAAAACAATAAAATCGAAAACCCTTGGTCAGGCCAATTATGTTCAGATGATGCAAAAACAAGACCTAACCTTTGGCATAGGACCTGCTGGCACAGGAAAGACATACCTAGCGGTAGCAATGGCTGTTAAAGCTTTTGGTAACCGGGATGTGGAAAAAATTATTCTCACAAGACCAGCCATAGAGGCGGGTGAAAGCTTGGGGTTCTTGCCAGGTGATTTGAAAGACAAAATAGATCCATACCTTCGACCTCTTTATGATTCTCTGTTTGACATACTGGGTTATGATAAATTCCAGAAATACATGGAACGTGGGCTCATTGAAGTAGCTCCTTTAGCGTATATGAGGGGCAGAACACTAGACCATGCCTTTGTTATTCTGGACGAAGCCCAGAACACCACAAGAGAACAAATGAAAATGTTTCTCACAAGACTTGGAGTGGGTTCAAAAGCCGTTGTCACAGGAGATATTACACAAATAGACCTTCCAAGAGGAAAGTCATCAGGACTGATTCAAGCGTTGGAAATTGTATCTGCAATAGAAGAAATTGGAATAGTTTATTTAAGTGAAAAAGACGTGGTGCGTCATAGTCTGGTACAGAAAATTATAAAAGCCTATGAGAAGCACGATCAGGAGCGGGCATCAAATAAGTGACTGGGAGGTTCAATATGAAGCTCATTGTGAAATGGCTGAAGAATCTCAATAGAGGTAAAGTGGGGACTGTAAAGAGTGATAAACGAATTTTTTTGACGGTCATGCTGGCCATATTGACATTCGCCATTCTATTTTATGTTTTGCTGACAAGTTTGCAGCCAGTACGCTACGATTTAAGAGTTGGGCAATTGGCTCCTGAAGATATTATTTCGCCGAAATTATTAGTAGATGAATACCAGACGAGGCAGTTAAGAATGGAAGCTGTTAATGCTGTTGAGCCCGTCTATCGATTGGATGCGGACATCTATCCAGAAGTAAAAAAAGACATTGATCTCTTTTTTGATACGTTGTTTGAAGTGCGCAGCCAAGCTGAACAATCAGAGAACCCTGTTACAGAAGAGAACATGGCGCAGGAACTGGAAGACAATGTGCTTGGGATACCTCGCTTACAGTTGCTTGTGTTACTGGATCAACCTATAGAGCGATTGGAAAACCTACAAAACTACCTAAATGAAATAACAGCACAGAGAATGAATGATGGTATAAAAGTAGCTAACTTACAGCAGGAAAAAAGCCAGATTCGTGAATACATGAATACATTGACAGAATTTGATGAAGATGTGCGAGAGACAGCGGCAACCATCATCAATGCTTCCATTCGTCCAAATGAGTTTCTGGATGTGGAGGCAACAGAAGAAGCTAAAATTGAAGCAGAAGAAACCATAGAACCTGTTGTGATAAGAAGAGGAGAATTAATTGTTAGGCAAGGAGAAAGAGTTACAGCAGATCGACTGGAAATCATGAGGGAATTTGGTCTTCTGGAAGAAGCCTATCAACCGAACTTTGCACTGTTTACAGGAATATTTCTCATGGTACTACTGACAATGCTGTTGGTTGTTGGTTATCTATGGGAGTTTCAGCGGCATCTGTTGAAACAGGTGGATAAATTACTGCTCTTGGCATTAATTGTTGTCATTATTGTTGCAATGGCCAAACCCATATCCCAAATATCCCCTTACCTGGTACCCGTGGCTGTGGGCGCAATGCTGTTGTCCATGCTGATAGATCCCCGTTTGGCGATTTTGGTAAATGTTGCAATCACACTATTGGTGGGAATGATTACGGGAAATGATACAGTAGTGTTGCTTATGGGACTGATCGGAGGAACCGCAGGCGTTTTAAGTATGGTGAACCTGCAACAAAGAGGCAATATTTTTATTTCCGGCGTCATCGTGGGTGCTGCCAATGTGACGATCATCACCCTGTTCAAACTCTTGGGGATGCATGACAGTATTCATTTGTGGATTGATATATTGTATGCATTTTTTAATGGTATTCTTTGCGCAATATTAACCATTGGTTCATTGCCATTTTGGGAATATACTTTTTCAATCCTGACACCACTTAAACTAATTGAACTGGCTAACCCTTCTCATCCATTACTAAAAAGATTGCTGATGGAAGCGTCAGGTACTTATCATCACAGCGTAGTGGTGGGAAATTTGGCTGAATCTGCCGTTAATGCAGTGGGCGGGGATGGATTGCTGGTACGAACAGGGGCTTTTTATCATGATATCGGAAAATTGAAGCGCCCCTTCTTTTTCAAGGAAAACCAATATATGATGGACAATCCTCATGACAAGCTGGCCCCTTCGTTAAGTGCATTGATTATTACTGGCCATGTGAAGGATGGCATGGAAATTGCTGAGAAGAACAAACTTCCTAAACAAATAAGGGCTTTTATTGAGGAGCATCACGGAACGACCCTTGTGGCTTATTTTTACCATAAAGCCAAAACCAGCTCACTTGAGCCGGATAAAGTCGATGAACAAAGGTATCGTTATAACGGGCCAATTCCCCGGTCAAAGGAAACGGCAATACTTATGCTGGCAGATTCTGTCGAAGCGGCTGTTAGAAGTATGGAAAACCCCACAAGAGATAAAATTGAACAAATGATACAAAAAATAATACAAGGAAAACTGGATGATGGACAACTGGAAGAATGTCCATTAACGCTGAGTGAATTAAAACAAATTCGAACAATATTCACCCAGATACTATCGGGTATTATGCATGAGAGAATCAAGTACCCAGAAATGGATATTAAAGAATTGAAAGGAAAATTAGAATGAAACTTCTATTGGACATTGATCATCGGCAAAGCATATACTCACTGCAACCTCAGGATGAAAAGTTGATTCATGAAGCTATTTCAGCCTGCTACAAAATGGAAGGAATTTCTTTAGACTACCAGATCAGTCTGTCATTTGTGCTAAATAACGAAATACAGGAACTGAATAAATACTACAGAGGCAAAGATCTACCAACGGACGTGCTTTCGTTTCCAATGGACGGACCTGAAAATGCACCGGAAAAGTTGTTGGGTGACATCGTCATATCTGTTGAAAAAATGATGGAACAGGCCGAAGAGTTTGGTCATGGCCTGCAGCGAGAATTGATTTACCTGATTGTTCACAGCACATTGCACTTGATAGGCTATGATCACATGAATGAAGATGATAAAAACGAAATGCGCCAAAAGGAAGAGCTGATCATGGAGCAACTGTCATTAGGTTGCTGATAAAGCAGGAGGCACCTTATGAAATCTAGAAATTTAATGGATAGCTTTAACTATGCTTTTCAAGGGATTATTTATGCACTAAAAACACAGAGAAACATGCAGATCCACGTGTTTGCAACGATAATCATTTTACTTATGAGTCTTTTCTTTCATCTGACGCGTGTGGAGCTGGTATTATTGATTGCCACCATCGCGCTGGTATTGGTAACGGAAATGATCAATACGGCCATTGAGGCTGCCATTGACCTGATGACAGATCAGTATAACATATTCGCAAAAATTGCAAAAAATGTAGCCGCAGGTGCAGTGCTGATCGCAGCTATCAATGCCATTGTGGTGGCGTATCTTCTCTTTTTTAAGCATTTAAACCCATTATCAAAACAAGTACTGGAAACAGTGCGCCAATCAGATATACACATTACCTTTATTGTATTGATGGTGGTTATTTTCTCCACAATTGCAGCGAAAGCTTATTTTGGACGTGGAACCCCCATGTCTGGGGGAATGCCCAGCGGGCACTCAGCAGTGGCATTTGCAACGGCGACAGCCATTGCGTTTATTTCAAACCATATATTGGTAGCCAGCCTGTCTTTTGTACTGGCTCTTTTAGTATCACAAAGCCGGATTGAAGGCAAGATTCACAGCTTGTTGGAAGTGGTGGCAGGTGCGTTGCTGGGTACCGTATTAACCGTATTGCTTTTCCAACTGTTTATATGATGATTACCACCGCGAAAACTTCTTACAAAACGATACTGACCCTAAAGGAGGACGACTTGTTTGAAAAGCAATAAACAAATGCTGCTGCATAGCTTATTGATCATTATGTTGGTGATGGTGTTAATAACCGGCTGTAGTTCCAATGATCCTGTTGTTGAAGAAGAGATTGTGGAAGAAACGGAGGAAGAGATAACAGCTGAAGAAATTGTTGAAGTGGTTGAGGAAGATGAATTACCAGATGGAATGGCCATAAGCCCCATAACAGGCATGTTGATTCCGGAAGAAATGATCACACGCAGACCTGTGGCAATGCAGGTTAACAATATACGTGTTGCATACCCACAGAGCGGCATTACCCAGGCTGACATCATTTATGAAACCCTGGCTGAGGGAAATATTACCAGATTGTTGGCTGTCTTTCATGTATACGATGCAGAAAAAATTGGACCAATAAGAAGTGCGCGTCATTATTACCTGGACATGGCAGCCAGTCATGATGCTGTCTATATGCATTATGGTGGGAGCCCCCAGGCATATGCCTACATCAATCAAATAAAAGCCCCCAGTCTTGATGGCATAACCCGGGCTGACGGGGTTTTGAGCTGGAGAGACCCGGAAAGAAAGAAAATTCCCAAAATGCTTGAACACAGCGTCTACACAAGTAGAAAATTAATTGATGAGGCATGGGATGCCATAGGATACCGAAAAGATGTCAGAGAAGATTTTGCCAGTGGTTTTCTTTTTCGAAAAGAAGGCAGGGCCCCATTTGGACAACGTGCTGATTTTATAACCATTCCTTTTTCCGGTACTTATGTGTCCAGTTTTGAATATGATTATGAAACCAGGGAATATATAAAATACAGTGCAGGTGAGTTGCATATGGATGCGTTGGTCGATGAACCCCTGCGCTTTACAAATTTGCTCGTGCAAAATACAGAAATGTACGTGATTCCGGGTGATGATGCCGGAAGGCGTGAAGTGAAAATAATCGGAAAAGGAACGGGTTATTATATCTCTCACGGACGGGCCGTGTCCATCGAATGGTCAAAAGCTGCGTATGATGAACCCACCCTATATGTTGATGTAAAAACAGGCAAACCTTTGAACATGAACCCGGGCAAAACCTACATAGCCATTGTCCCGCAACGACAGACAGTGACGCTTACATGGGCGAATAACCAGGAATGATTGATTTGTATCTTCTTGAACAATTCAAGGGAAGGATGATATTCATGACGCGAGAAGAATTGATCAGAAAAGCCCTCGAAGTTAGAGAAAACGCGTATGTACCCTATTCCCACTTCAAAGTGGGGGCCGCACTGTTGGCAGCTTCTGGCAAAGTCTATACAGGATGCAATGTTGAATCTGCTTCTTATGGCGGTACAAACTGTGCAGAACGCACGGCTCTGTTCAAAGCTGTTTCTGAGGGAGAAAAAGAATACAAAGCCATTGCTGTGGTGGGAGATCCGGCAACGTACACATTCCCATGTGGCATTTGCAGGCAGGTGTTGGTGGAATTTGGTACAGACTTAGAGGTGATTGTTGCCAGAACAGAAAATGATTACCAGGTATTTACCTTGGACCAGTTGCTGCCCCATTCATTTACCCCAAAGGACCTGGAGGCAGCAGATAATAAAGGAGGAAGTTCATGAGTTTTAAATCAGGCTTTGTGGCCGTTGTTGGTCGGCCAAATGTAGGAAAATCAACGTTAATGAACCAACTGATTGGCGAGAAGGTGGCAATCATGTCATCAAAACCTCAAACAACCAGAAACAGTATCCGAGGTGTTTTAAACAGAGAAAACAGTCAAATGGTATTGGTTGATACGCCTGGTTTGCATAAACCCAAGAATAAACTGGGTGATTTTATGATGGACAGTGCACTGAACACACTTAAGGATGTTGACGCCATTCTGTATTTGGTTGAACCGGAAAACGATATAGGACCGGGTGACCGCTATATTATGGAACTGCTTAAAGACATCAAAACACCGGTAATTCTGGTCATTAATAAAATAGATATATCAGACAGTGATCAACTTGATCATTGTTACGGGCTTTACGAGAAGATGAACCAGTTTCAGCGAATCATTCCCATCTCTGCCACATTGGGTGTTAATTTGGAACAGGTGTTGCGTGAAATTGAAGCTTTATTACCGGAAGGTCCCAGGTATTTTCCTGAAGACATGATCACAGATCAGCCTGAACGTGTCATTATGGCTGAGTTGATACGTGAAAAACTATTGCAGTACCTTGAACAGGAAGTGCCTCATGGTGTTGCAGTAGTCACTGAGCGCATGCGTTTGAATGAAGAAAAACAACTTATGGAAATACAGGCTACTATTTTCTGCGAAAAAAAATCGCATAAAGGGATGATCATCGGAAAAAATGGCCGAAAATTAAAAGGTATAGGAAAAAGTGCCCGGGAAGACATGGAGCGGTTTTTGGGTACGAAAGTGTTTTTGGAACTTTGGGTGAAAGTAAAAGAAGGATGGAGGGATCAACCATCTTCTTTGCGTGACTTTGGATATGATGAATAAGACAACAGAAAGCTGCGGATAAACCATGCTGATGAACACAGATGCTTTTGTTCTTAAGAGTCGTAAATACAATGAGGCTGATAGCTTGCTTGTTCTTTTCAGCCGTAAATTGGGAAGAATCAGTGCTGTCGCAAAGGGATCGCGCAGGGCGAAAAGTCAAATGTTGGCTGGGATACAACCATTTTCCTACTCCCATTTTCTACTGTACCAAGGCAGGAGTATGTATACAGTCAACCAAGTTGACACACTGAAAACTTTTTATCCTCTGCGTGAAGATTATCGGAGACTCACCTACGCTTCGTACATCGTTGAATTGATTGAGATAGAAATTAGTGAGGAGCAAAGTCATCCAAAGCTCTTTAACCTGTTTGGGAAAGCCCTTTCTCTACTCAGCGATGAAACAACAGAAATTGAAACACTAATTAGGTCATTTGAACTTCAGTTTATGACTGTCTGTGGTTATGAACCAAATTTATTTCACTGCACTCATTGTCAGAAAAGCAAGGATAAGAAATGGTATTTTTCCTTATCACAAGGCGGTCTCATCTGTAATGAATGTCGCTCAAAAGAAAAAGATACGCTGCTGATCTCTGGAACATGCCTTAAGTTAGCCAGGTATCTTCAAACCAAAGACATCACTGACTCTCAGCATTTGAAAATTCACCCGCGGTTAAACGAGGAACTACAGCAGATCAACAAGGCATACTTGCTGTACCATATGGGAAGATATCAGTTTAAAAGCCTTAAACTTTTACCCCAGGTGGATGACCTGCTGCCAATGCCATCTGCCAAAAGCAGACAACCAGAGACCGGATCAGCAGCTCATGGATTGACAGAAGAAGCCAAATTTGATACATTCAATGAAGATGAAGATAAGGCCTTCGGCAATGAACAGGAAGAGTAATCACAGTTATTGATTTCAGCGAACCGGGGAGGGTGAAAGCCTGGTATTGATACGTGATGAAGGGAACCTGGGAGCTGATCTGATTGAAAGTGGGGATTTGCAAGACAAATCCCAATAAGGGTGGAACCGCGGAAGTGAAGCAACATGCTTTCGTCCCTAACAAGGGACTGAAGGCATTTTTTTATGTAAAAGTAGCTAAATTTCATAATGAGAAAGGGGTTTTACAATGGCAGTGGAAAAAAGCATGGATAAAATCGTTTCATTAGCAAAATCCAGGGGGTTTGTGTTTCCTGGATCAGAAATTTACGGAGGTTTGGCAAACACATGGGATTATGGTCCACTGGGTGTTGAGCTAAAAAACAACATTAAAAAAGCATGGTGGAAAAAATTTGTGCAGCAAAACCCACATAATGTGGGATTGGATTCAGCGATTTTGATGAACCCCAAAACATGGGAAGCTTCCGGTCATGTGGGTGGATTCAGCGACCCCTTAATGGATTGCCGTGAATGCAAATCAAGATTTCGTGCCGATAAGTTGATAGAAGATCACCTGGGAGAAGCTGCCGGTGATGCAGCTGTTGATGGTTGGAGCACAGAAAAAATGAGCGAATACATTGAAAAGGAAAGCATTGTCTGTCCGGATTGTGGTGCCAAAAATTTTACATCCATTCGGCAGTTTAACCTTATGTTCAAGACATTTCAGGGCGTGACGGAAGACAGCAGCACGGAAATTTTTTTAAGACCAGAAACAGCACAGGGTATTTTTGTAAACTTCAAAAACGTCCAACGGTCCAGCCGTAAAAAAGTACCATTCGGCATAGGCCAAATAGGAAAATCCTTCCGCAATGAGATTACGCCAGGAAATTTCACGTTTAGAACCAGGGAATTTGAACAAATGGAGCTGGAGTTTTTCTGCCAACCTGGAACAGATTTAGAGTGGTTTGATTATTGGACAAATTTTTGCCACCAATGGTTACTGAAACTTGGTCTTACTAAGGATAACATTCGTTTGAGAGAACACGAAAAAGAAGAACTGTCACATTACAGTAACGCCACCACTGATATTGAATATAAATTCCCCTTCGGATGGGGGGAATTATGGGGCATTGCGGATCGTACTGATTTTGACTTAAAACAGCATGCTGAACACTCAGGCACTGATTTTCACTACCAGGACCCAATCACCAACGAAAAATACATTCCTTATTGCATCGAACCTTCAGTGGGAGCAGACAGGGTTGCGCTGGCGTTTTTGGTGGATGCCTACGACGAAGAAGTGATAGATGAAAAGGATACAAGGGTTGTACTGCGTTTGCACCCATTCTTGGCGCCGATAAAGGCAACGGTATTGCCCTTGTCGAAAAAGCTGGGTGAAGAGGCGATTAAAGTGTACGAATTGCTTTCAGAGCATTTTACAGTTGATTATGATGATGCAGGCAGTATTGGTAAACGTTATAGAAGAAATGACGAAATTGGTACGCCCTATTGTATCACCTTTGATTTTGATTCTCTGGAGGATGAATGTGTAACTGTGCGTCATCGTGATACAATGGAACAGGAAAGGGTATCAATTAATCAATTGGTGCTTTATATGACGGGAAAACTTGGTTTTTAAGGAGGAGATCTATGAAACCCCAGGAACTTAAACTTTTTATTGTGTCAGACTCAGTGGGTGAAACAGCTGAACTTGTTGTGAGAGCGGCGCTTAGCCAATTTGAATTCCAGAATTATGAAATCCGTCGGTTTTCTTTTGTTGCTGATCGAGACCAAGTGTTGGAATTGATGGATGAAGCAGATGAAAATAGCATCATCATGTTCACCGTAGTAGTGCCTGAAATCAGGCAACTTCTTCTGGAAGAGATAAAAAAAAGAAATTTGGCATCGGTGGATTTAATGTCGAACCTAATGGAACTATTCGAACAAAGACTGGGCATGAAACCCATTGGCGAGGCAGGTTCTATCAGAAAACTCGACGAACAGTATTTTAGACGAATTGAAGCCATTGAATTTGCTGTTAAGTATGATGATGGAAAAGACCCCAGGGGGTTGCAAAAAGCAGATATTGTGCTTATCGGAATCTCGCGCACTTCTAAAACACCACTGAGTATGTACTTGGCACACCGTAACATCAAAGTGGCCAACGTGCCATTGGTGCCGGAAGTATTACCGCCCAAAGAATTGTTTGAGGTAAAACCTCAAAAGATCATCGGACTGACCACCGATCCTTACAAGCTTATTGAAATACGTAAAGAGCGTATTAAAGCTCTGGGATTACAGGATAATGCCAACTATGCAAGTATACAGCGGATCATCGAAGAACTGGAGTATGCAGATGCACTAATGAGAAAATTTGGCTGTCCTGTCATAGACGTTTCCGCTCGGGCGGTGGAAGAAAGTGCAAGCATTATTTTGGAAATTTGCAGAGAAATTGGATACGATGTCGGCTTAATGAAGAAGTAAAACTGCGGAGGTGACCATCAACCATGAAAAAGTTTGTGTACGCGTTTCGTGAAGGGTCCAAAGAGATGAAACCATTGCTTGGGGGAAAGGGAGCCAATCTTGCGGAAATGACACGCATTGGCCTTCCTGTTCCAGGTGGTTTTACCATTACCACAGAAGCCTGTATTGAGTATTATCAGCAAGACAATAAGATTTGGAACGATTTAAAAGCTGAAATGCTAAACAAGCTACAGGAGTTGGAAGAAGAGATGGGTAAAAAACTTGGCGATTTGGCTGATCCATTACTCGTTTCAGTTCGTTCTGGTGCAGTTATATCGATGCCTGGTATGATGGATACAATCCTTAATCTGGGGTTAAATGATGAGACAGTCCAGGGATTGGCACGGTTTTCAGGTAATCCTAAGTTTGCCTATGACAGTTATCGGCGATTAATCCAGATGTTTGGCGATGTTGTTCTGGAAATACCCAAATACAAATTTGAAAGTTTGTTGGAAAAAAAGAAAAACGAAAAAAATGTATCATCTGACATAGAACTCGCCACAGAAGATTTTCAGGCATTGGTGGATTCCTATAAACAAGTGGTTCAAAAGGAAACAAAAAAACCATTCCCGCAGGATACCCATGAGCAACTTTTGATGGCGGTGGAAGCCGTCTTTAAATCATGGAATAATCCAAGGGCAAGGATTTATCGTGAGCATAATGATATTCCCCATGACCTGGGCACCGCTGTAACTGTTCAGGTGATGGTTTTTGGAAACATGGGTAATGATTCTGGAACAGGTGTAGCCTTCACAAGAAACCCATCAACAGGAGAAAATAAACTATATGGTGAGTTTCTGGTAAATGCCCAGGGAGAAGATGTGGTAGCGGGTATCCGCACACCAAAAGACATTAATGAAATGAAGGAGCTTTTACCTGAAGCCTACCAGCAATTCACGGAAGTGGCACAGTTGCTTGAAAAACATTATCGTGACATGCAAGATATCGAATTTACCGTGGATCGTGGCAAATTATTTATGTTGCAAACCCGTACTGGAAAACGAACGGCTCATGCTGCTATAAGAGCAATGGTGGATATGGTTGAGGAGGGTTTGATCACAAAGGAGGAAGCTTTGCTGAGGCTTAATCCATCAGACCTTGACCAACTATTGCATCCGACCTTTGACGAACAGGCACTGGCAGACGCAAAAGTCTTGACAAAAGGATTGCCGGCATCTTCAGGGGCTGCTTCCGGAAAAGTGTGTTTTACTCCAGAGGCTGCTGTCAAAGCGAAGGAAGCTGGTGAAATTGTTATCTTGGTGCGAAACGAAACATCTCCTGAAGACATTGAAGGAATGGTGGCATCGGCGGGTATTCTCACAGCAAAGGGTGGCATGACATCCCATGCAGCTGTTGTGGCCAGAGGTATGGGTAAATGTTGTGTGTCAGGTGCAGGTGAATTAAACATAAACGAACAGGAGAAATATTTTAAGAATGAAACGGATACCTTTCATGAAGGTGACTTTATTTCCCTGGATGGAAACACTGGCAATGTGTATGCCGGGAATATTGCCACCCGTGAAGCCAGGTTGGGCGGGTATTTTGTGACTATTATGGAGTGGGCAGATGCCATTCGCACACTAAAAGTGCGCACCAATGCAGACACACCCAGAGACTCTGCCAAAGCTGTGGAATTTGGAGCAGAAGGCATCGGGCTCTGTCGAACAGAGCACATGTTTTTCGAGGAGAACAGAATCTCTGTGATGCGGCGAATGATCTTGTCACGTACCCTGGAAGCCAGAAAGAAAGCACTGGCAGAACTGATGCCAATGCAACGTCAGGATTTTGTCGAAATTTTCAAAGTGATGGGAGACCGACCCGTAACCATTCGTTTGCTGGATCCTCCTCTACATGAATTCTTGCCATCAGAAGCCAAGGACATTGAACGGTTGGCCAGTGAACTGGAGGTTTCGATTGAACAATTAAAAGAAACTGTGCGGGAATTGGCAGAGGTTAATCCAATGTTGGGGCACCGTGGCTGCCGACTGGCAGTAACTTATCCGGAAATTTACGAGATGCAGGTACAGGCAATTATGGAAGCTACCACCATTCTTAAGGGTGAAGGTCATGCAGTTATTCCTGAGATCATGATACCGCTCATTGGTGAAGTGAAAGAACTGCAATTTGTGAAAGAGCTGGTACTTAGAGTGATCAAAAGGGTGGCTGAAGAAAGCGGACAGACAGTGCCTTACATGATTGGAACAATGATCGAGATTCCTCGGGCAGCCATCACAGCCGATGATGTTGCCAGGGACGCTGAGTTCTTCTCCTTTGGCACAAATGATTTAACCCAAATGACCTACGGATTTTCCAGGGATGATGCAGGAAAATTTATCAAGGAATACCGTGATAAAGGAATTCTGGAAAAAGACCCATTCCAGCAAATTGATCGACGAGGTGTAGGAGAGTTGATGAAAACAGCTGTCAAGTTGGGTAAAGAGTCCAGACCTGATTTGAAATTGGGTATCTGCGGAGAACATGGTGGTGACCCAAGTTCTGTTGAATTCTGTCATATGATAGGATTGGATTATGTCTCCTGTTCACCTTTTAGAGTACCTATTGCACGTTTGGCTGCGGCCCAGGCTGCTATACGCTATCCTTCATAAAGAGAGGAAAATACAACATCGTTGATAATCCTGCTGTTATAACTGACAGCAGGATTGTTTTTTCGGAAATCTAACACGATTGAACAAAAAACAATTGAGATTATTTATCAATTTTGATATAATATACTACTTATGAGGGTATTGATATACCAGAGAGGTGATGCAATTTGTCACAGGATAGTAAAATTCGGTTAATGACGGAAAACAATGAAAAGGTATTTTTGTCACCTTGGGCACAGCTCAGCAGTGCAAGCAAAGGAAGGTTAATCGATGAAGAACCATGTGAGATTCGAACGGCTTACCAACGTGACCGTGACCGAATTATTCATTCTGAGTTTTTTCGAAAATTAAAGGGAAAAACTCAGGTGTTTATCCAGATGCATGAATTTTATCGTAGTCGTCTGACACACACTCTGGAAGTAAGTCAGATTGCCCGGACCATTGCCAGGGCACTGCGGCTGAATGAAGATTTAATTGAAGCCATTGCATTAGGCCACGATCTTGGACATACATGTTTTGGCCATAGCGGTGAGGAAGTACTTGATCATCTCACAGGACATTTTGCACACAATGAACAAAGTCTTCGTGTGGTTGATGAGTTGGAAAGAAAGGGCAAAGGATTAAACCTAACCTATGAAGTAAGAGATGGCATACTGAATCATACAGGTCAAGGGGTCCCTGTGACGATGGAAGGAAAACTGGTAAAAATTGCAGACCGTATCACGTATTTATGTCATGATATCCAGGATAGCTTAAGTGCAGGCATTATCACCAATGAGGATATTCCTGATTCATTTAAGAAGAGGCTGGGAAACAGCCACAGCCAGAGAGTCAACGCATTTGTTCAGGATATGGTATTGGAAACGGCCCGACAACTAAAAGCAGGGAATGAGCAACGAATTTATCAAACGCCAGAAATGGAATCTATGATGATTGAGTTAAGAAAATTCATGTTTAACCGTGTGTACAATGGAGAAGTGTGTATGCATGAAAAGGTTAAAGCAACCCATATTGTGGAATTTTTGTTCCAAAGGTATACAAAAGAGATGTCAGTGGCAGAGGCCACAGATCGCATTGCTGGCTTAACAGATAGTATGGCAATCAAGGAATTTAAGGATCACATCATACCGAAACCCAAATGATGAGACTTTTTCTGATATGTAAAGAGGAAAAGTTGACACGACGTCGAATAGAACATAAACAGGTCCTTTACAGATGAAGGAAAGATGTGAAAAAGTGAAGAAAAGAATTCCGGAAGAGATTGTCAACGAAATAATCAGTCGAAATGACATTGTTGAGGTCATCAGCGAATACCTGCCGCTACAACCGGGTGGCGCTAATCACAGAGCACTGTGCCCTTTTCACAACGAAAAAACACCCTCATTTATGGTCAGCAGGGAAAAGCAGATCTATAAGTGTTTTGGATGTGGGGCAGCTGGTAATGTGGCTGGGTTTATCATGGAAAAAGAAAACCTGGATTTTGTTGAAGCATTGAAAAAATTAGCGGAAAGAGTTCACATGCAGATTCCGGAAGAAGACATGAGTCAGGAAGCGAAACAAATCTTGCAGGAACAGCATTCATTAATGGACCTGCATCGTGAAGCTGCCAGCTTTTATTTCCAGAATCTTAAAAAACCAAAGAGTCCAGGCGCTGTTTATCTGGCGAAAAGAGGCTGGAGCATTCAAACCATCAAAAGTTTCGGACTGGGGTATGCACCGGATCAATGGGATGCACTGACAAGACACTTGGTAAAAAAAGGACATCCTGAAGACCAGTTGATCAAAGCGGGCTTGGCCATTAAGCGAGAAAAAAGTGGGGTTTATGACCGGTTTAGGAACCGTGTCATGTTCCCAATATTTGATATTCGGGGAAATGTGGTTGCCTTTGGTGGCAGAATTCTAACACCGGAAGGCACACCAAAATATTTAAATTCCCCTGAAACGCCAACCTTCAATAAACGTCATCTATTGTATGGACTAAACATAGCCAGAACTCACCTGACCAACAAAACACTGATTTTAGTGGAAGGATACACAGATGTGATAAGCCTGCATGAACAGGGTTTTAAGAATAGCGCAGCAACACTGGGTACTTCTCTGACACCTGATCATGCTAAAGTAGTGGAAAAACTGGCTGGAAAAGTTGTTCTTTGTTTTGATGGTGATGAGGCGGGTATTCGTGCAGCGCAACGCAGTATACAGATCTTTCGACAAACACAACTGGAAGTCAGGATACTCACACTACCCCTGGGAACTGATCCAGACCAATACATTCAGAATGAAGGAAGAGAATCGTTTCAGAATTTATTGGATAAAACACCGACAGCTGTAGACTATCAAATATCATTGATTCGCAGAAAGCATTCGCTGGCCACTGTTGAAGGTAAGCTCCATTTCGCACGGGAAACAGCGGATATTCTTAAACAGATTAAAAGTTTGGTTGAGAGAGAAGCCTATGCCGGTAGAATTGCTGAAGAAATAGGAGTCTCAAAAGCCTCCTTTATGCAGGAGTTACAGCAGAGTGGACATGGATTTGTTCAGAAGCAATCCTATCAATCTTCAAAAAGAAAAAAAGAGTTTATGCCAGCAATAGAAGCCATGCTGCCCTTGGAGGCAGACCCCCTCCTAAAAAGCGAACAACAGTTTTTAAAGTGGATGCTGGATCACAGAGACGAACTGGATCGACTAACAGATATAGTTTCGGATGAATACTTTCACGATCCTGCTCATAAGATTATTTTTGCAATCATTCTGGAAAGTGCAAAAGAAATTGGGGTAAATCAAAAAAAAGTTGATTTATTTGCAGGATTTGAGAAAGAATTGGCGAATATTGAAAGGATGGAAGAGCATAACTTACCAAACGATGAAATCATACAACGATTCACCCACTTTGTCAGGAAGTACAGATTGCAACAACAACTGAAACATTTGGAAAAACAGCTGCAACATATTGAAGAATTAGTGGATATGAACCCGAAAGAGAAGGAAGATGAAATGCTTAAGATGGGAATGGAAATTAGGCGCATTAACATAGAACTGCAACAGTTGCCATTGCAGAAGGAGGTGAAAACCAATGGATAATCAGGCTGTCGATGTGAAAGAATTATTAAAAAAACTGCTTGAAAAAGGCCAGAAAGATGGTCATCTTACCTATGGCGAAATTATGGACACATTGGAAAAAGCAGATTTGGATAAAGATCAGATTGATGACCTGTATGACCAGTTTACCAACCTGGGCATTGATATCATTGGGGAAAAAGAGGAAGATTTAGAGATTGATGACCCGGACCTTGATGATCCTGAATTGGATGAAGATGACATGAAAGCTGATGATAAACAGGAAGATGAAATCGCCTTTCTTAAAGGTGTCAACATTGATGACCCTGTTCGAATGTACCTGAAAGAAATTGGTAAAGTACCACTGTTAACCAGTGCACTCGAGATAGAGTTGGCGCAAAGAATGGAACAGGGAGACGAACAGGCCAAAAAGCAGTTGGTGGAAGCGAACCTCAGACTGGTTGTTAGCATTGCCAAGCGGTATGTTGGCAGAGGCATGTTATTTCTCGATTTGATTCAGGAAGGGAACTTAGGTCTGATTAAAGCCGTCGAGAAGTTTGATTATCGGAAGGGCTATAAATTCAGTACCTATGCCACATGGTGGATTAGACAGGCTATCACCAGGGCTATTGCTGACCAGGCCAGAACCATACGTATACCCGTTCATATGGTAGAGACAATTAATAAACTGATTAGGGTATCTCGTCAGTTGTTACAAGATTTAGGACGGGAACCAAAACCTGAGGAAATTGCCCGGGAAATGGATATCACGGAAGAAAAAGTACGGGAGATCTTAAAAATTGCGCAAGAGCCAGTTTCTTTGGAAACTCCCATAGGAGAAGAAGAAGACAGTCATTTGGGCGATTTTATACCTGATGAAGATGTATTGGCACCGGCTGATTCAGCAGCTTTTTCCCTGTTAAAGGAACAGTTAGTGGAAGTGTTGCATACGCTGACAGTAAGAGAGCAAAAAGTATTGAGATTGCGATTTGGGCTGGACGATGGGCGTGCAAGAACCCTTGAAGAAGTAGGGAAAAAATTTCAGGTAACCAGAGAACGAATCAGACAAATAGAGGCAAAGGCGCTTCGGAAGTTAAGACATCCCAGTCGCAGTAAAAAGTTGAAAGATTATTTGGAGTAAGTAAACCAAAGACCATCCAGCTGTATCGATGGAAGAACAGTAAAGGATTCGCCTAGGCGAGTCCTTTGTTTATCTGGCTGCACGATGGAGCATCGCTGCATGGTGAAATGGGTAGGGAGTGATCATAATATGAGGATACCACTTTCGCATCGGCTTAAAGCCATTGCAGATGAAGTCATTATTAATAAAACGGTTGCAGACATTGGCACAGACCACGGATACCTTCCTGTGTATTTAGTGAAAAACAAGGGCTTATCCAGCGTGATCGCTGCGGATGTGAACCAGGATCCTTTAAACAAAGCACGACGTGTTATCCAACGGCATAAACTTCAGCAACACATTGAACTCCGTCTGGGGGATGGTCTTAGCATACTGCATGAGGGAGAAGCCTCCACTATTATTATTGCCGGTATGGGGGGAAACTTAATCAGTGAAATATTGGAACAAAGCCCCTCCATAGCAAAAGGTGCTGAAAGAATTATACTGCAACCGGTACAGAGTGTCAGAGAGTTACGTCAGTATCTATTGGAAAATGGTTATGAAATTACCAATGAAATACTGATGCAGGAAAAAAATCGGTTCTATGAAATTCTGTGCACACAGTTTAGGAACAAACCATTACAACAGATTGATCCCTTAGTATTGGAAGTGGGAGCATTTTTGCAATACCAGGAGCCTGATATCTCACAAGCATTTTTACGGAGAAAAATTAGATTAACGGAGAATAAACGACGGGGGATGTTGAAGTCTGAAACGGTAGAAAAATCGAAAATAATGGAAGTGGAACTATTGTTGATAAAGTTGAAGGAGGCATTGGAATGGTTTGCAAAGTAAAAGACATTATCGCTGCATTGAATCAATTGGCCCCAGAATCTTTGGCCATGGAATGGGACCATGTCGGCTTGCAGATTGGTTCTCCGGAGGATGACGTGACAAAGGTTTTTCTTGCCTTGGATTTAACGGAAGCCTGCCTGACAGAAGCTTTGGTCCATGAACCAGACATGATCCTAACCCATCATCCTTTTCTTTTTTCACCTATCCAAAACATTCGCACAGACCGCATGCCAGGGAAGGTTATTCAACAATTGCTTGCATCTAGAATAGCATTATACGCTGCACATACAAACATGGACATTGCCAAAGGCGGGCTTAACGATTGGGTATTTCATAAACTAAACTTAACAAAGCAGCGTTTACTGGAACATACTTCATCAGAACCACTGTTAAAACTGGTGGTTTATGTGCCAGACAATGATGTCGAAAGGGTGGCAGATGCTCTGGCTGCTGAAGGAGCGGGGCATATTGGTAATTACAGTCATTGTAGTTTCAAGTCGCGGGGAATTGGCACTTTTAAACCCCTTGAAGGAGCATCTCCTGCAATTGGCTCAATTGATAAAATTGAACATGTGTCTGAAACCAGGCTGGAGACCATTGTACCCTTTAAACAACTGACAGCTGTCATTGATGCGATGAAAAAAGTTCATCCATACGAAGAGGTGGCTTATGATGTGTTCCAATTGAACCAGAAAGGGGAACAACATGGCATAGGACGTATAGGTGAATTGCCTTCATCAATACCGGTAAAAGATTTTGTTGATCAGCTTAAAGATGTGTTTCATCTAAAAACGTTACGATGGGTAGAAGCTTCAACAACTTCTATCAATAAGATTGCAGTACTAACCGGCAGTGGCGCCAGCGCCATCGAAGAAGCAGCGAAGAATGGGTGTGATGCCTTAGTAACGGGGGATATTAAGTACCATGACGCTCAACTGGCAGAATCCCTGGACCTTCACTTGTTTGATGTTGGTCATTTTGAATCAGAAATATGTTTTACAGAAGTTGTGGAAAACCATTTAAAGGAATATTTTAATAAAACAGGTCATTCCGTAAGCATTGTATGTGCAAAAAATCAAAATAATCCGATAAAAACCATTTAGCATGATATAATAACATGGTGGTTAACTACACATGGCTTTTAACTGCTTTGACATTGAAAAAGCTCCATGTTACAATGATAATGTCCACAAAAGAAAGCGAGTAAACCAGACAGTCGCGGCATCACAATGTGATGACGAGGAAAGTCCGAGCTCCCCAGGGCAATGGTGCTGGGTAACTCCCAGTAGAGGCGACTCTAAGGATAGTGCAACAGAGAGATACCGCCTGCTTGCATGCAAGTCAGGTAAGGGTGGAAAGGTGAGGTAAGAGCTCACCAGCAGTCTGGTGACAGGCTGGCTATGTAAACCCCATCAGGAGCAAGACCAAGTAGGGGCTGAAAAAGCGGCTGCCCGTCGCGTCCCGTGGTAGGTTGCTTGAGCCGTTTGGTAACACGCGGCCTAGATAGATGGCTGTCTAATACAGAACTCGGCTTATAGGTTTACTCGTTTATCACGATGGAACAGTCCAGCTATTGAAAATAATAGCTGGATTTTTATTTTCTCCTTAGGTGATGATGTGATTTTGCCACAGTATGGGGTAACTATTTGTTAAGCTATATAGTTGGTTTGGAACAAAAAATACATTGGAGGTATTAATATGGCGTTTACGTACACGTATACTGTTAAAACGGATAAAACAGTTGAGCAATCAGTGACGGATGTTCGCAGTGCTTTGGCTGAACAGGGATTTGGGACTCTCTGGGAGCTGAATGTGCCATCAAAGCTTAAAGAAAAAGGTGTTGACTACCAAAGAGAAGCAGTGATTCTTGAAGTGTGCAACCCGGTTCATGCAAAAAATGCACTTGAAGCTAATTTACAGGTCATATACTTTCTGCCATGCAAGATTGTTGTTTTTGAAGAAGCAGGGATGACATCCATCGGTATGATGTTGCCCTCTGTCATGATGGAAAGTCTGCAGGATCCATCGTTGAAAGCCTTTGCACTGGAAGTGGAAGAAGCATTACGCACAGCCATTGACAAGACAGTTGGGTAGAAAAACAGTCGCAGTAGTATACTAAATAGTAAAAGCACCTGCATTCTGAAATGTGATCAGTGCAGGTGCTTTTATCCTATTGAAATTCAAGATCATTATTTAGAATAATATTCAACGACCAACTGGTCATTTACTTCTATGGGAATGTCCTGTCGATGTGGGATTTTGATCAGTCTCCCTCCAAAATCATCGGGAAGTTTTTCAAGATATGGATAAAGTGAATGATCAGATTGCTGATAAAGCTTACTATAATGTTCATTATTCCTGGATTTTTCCCGTAAGGCAATCAGGTCGCCGGGAAGAACTTGGTGAGAGGGAATATTCACTTTATTGCCATTTAATAATATATGTCCATGATTGACCATTTGCCGTGCCTGTCGAATTGACTGGGCTAACCCCAATCGGTATACTAAATTATCCAGCCTGCTTTCCAGCAGCTGAACCAATATTTCCCCAGTTACCCCAGGATGTTTCATTGCTTTTGAAACATATCCTTCAAATTGTCTTTCTAAAACATTATAGTATGCCCTTAATCGTTGTTTTTCAAGCAACTGTACACCGTAATTTGACAATTTACGTGCACTTCTGTCAAAGGATGCACTTGCGCGGTTCATCGCTTTAGGATGGCCGCAAATGTTGACACCCAATCGTCGACTGGTTTTAAAACGTGGTTTCATCATTTTTGCCACTTCAAATTCCTCCTGCTATTTAACAAACGTTGTGCCGCGGTAAGCCTGTTGGCAAAATACAGTATATCATAAAAAACATTAATTGAAAATGGTTATCATTAAAACTTATTTATTATTCCATTTATAGACCTTGTGTTTTCGGGTATAATGAAACAGAATAAGGATGTCACTCATGGAGCTGAAGAAATGAATATAACAGTTGTCTCAGTCGGAAAACTGAAAGAGAAGTACCTGAAGGATGGAATAGCTGAATACTCAAAGAGATTATCACGATACTGTTCCCTGAATCTTATTGAAGTGGCTGATGAAAAGGCTCCGGAAAACCTGAGTGACAATGACATGATTCAGGTGAAGGAACGGGAAGGAGAGAGGATTTTAAAGCATGTGAAGGATAGCATGTACGTCATTGCCTTGAATCTAGATGGTAAAATGCATACTTCAGAACAATTCGCAGATAAGCTTGAAAAATTATCGTTGCAGGGTAACAGTCAGATTGTCTTTATCATAGGCGGATCCTTGGGTTTATCAGATGGTGTGCTTGGCAGGTCCAACGAAAAGATTAGTTTTTCAAAAATGACTTTTCCCCATCAATTAATGCGCCTTATCTTGCTGGAACAGGTTTATCGAGCCTTCAAAATAAACAGGAATGAACCGTACCATAAGTGACTGGAATTTTCTCTAGGGTGAAGTGTTTTCAATATATATGAATAATCAATGGAAAGATATTTGCTGAAGTAAGCAAGGAAGGACCGTTTCTACTTGATAAAATAACAAAAAGATTAAGTAGGGAGGAAAAAGATTGAATATGTTTAAAAAGGTTTTACCAGTAGCATTACTATTGATTTGGGTATTTTTTGTAGTAGGAATGGTGAATGAAAGAATAAATATGGAACCAGAAATTCTATTCTATCCCCACGATTATAATGATATTTTAAAAAATGGCAACTTATTTTCATATAATGGCGATGCCACTTTTTTATATGTAACACTTGCCAATATACAGTTCCGTGGTTATTTTTTCATATTATGTGCTATGGGGGTTATCATTAGTTGTTTAGACATATTCATTTATAAAAACAGATACACAGTATCCATGTTGATTGTATATCTCATAATATCTTTTTATACTATTTTGCCAGCGGTAATACTTGATACATTTAATGAAGCAATTCCATTAATTTCTTATACAGCTGCATTTCTAACATTTCAATTTGATTTTAGTGGCTTACTAATAATTACTCTATCGTATATTAGTATAATAATTTTAGTAGTGTATTACTTATATAAACGTATTAAACTTGCCGTATTCTAAGTTAAGGAGTTGAGGGAGCAGTTCCGATGACTCATTTGTTCTGTAAAGACAAAACCGCAGTTACAGTGATACGGTGAACCATACCATAAATAACAATGTTTAAGATAAACTCAACCAGAAGCTAAAAATCCTGTTTATGACAACACGCGTGAGGTGATCAAACTGAATAATGAAAAAAAAGTGAGCATACATGTGGTGGTCAGCAGCAGTCTATTGATTGTTGCTTTAACCGCCTGGGTAATTTTTATGTTATTAAACCCCCTGTCAGGAACATACCTGAACCAATTAAGAAATTTGGCAGAGCATTGGCAAATATTCAGGCTTAGTTTTATTGTGGCACTGACAATAGCTCCAGTCTTTCTCTATTTTATGATCTCCCTTCACCAGCTGTTCCTACCTTTTGTTAGCATAACAAAAATAACAGGTTATACCATTTCAGTGTTTTATGCAGTGGCTGCCACCGCTTCATATGGGGCTCAACTTACCCTTGTACCGTATTATCTTAATCAAAATAAGTTCTTCATGGCAGAACTATGGTATTTTTTCAATCCAGATTCTTTGGCATATTTTATTAATCAAACCGGATATGCCTTATGGGCAGTGGCTGTGATCCTTCTTTTCTGGAGCTTGGTTAAGAGAGAAGGCATAGAAAGATGGTTGGGTGTATTGTTTCTTCTTTCAGCCATTATTTCCCTGGCAGCCTATACAAGCTTACTGGCTGGGGTAAAAACATTGGATTTGTTGACCTTGATCAGTGGTGTATTAACCCTGCCCATTGCCATGCTGTCATTGATCCTGGCTATTAAAAGGTTGAAAGGGATGGTTTCACCAGGAGTGCAGGGGGATAAAGTTATAAAACTAGATCAAGTGGAAGGGACTGACCAGAATTTTGAATCCCCCCTGGAACAAAAAGATATTGCATCCCAATCGCTGGGACAAGAGACTAACTCAGAAGATGTAGCAATAGAAGAACCTCTGGATACTGATGCTTTAAATAACAAAACGGTGATCACAAAGAAGCGAAAGTTTATGGTATTGTTGGTGATAGTCATGGTTTTTGCGGGGGTGATTGGTGGTTTTATAGGGGTGGTGAGTTATATGAATCCAATACCTGAAGAAGTGGAATTATTGGAAGTTTATAATCCCCAACAACAAGAACTATCCCTGAACACGCCAGTGACAATGACGACATTTAACATTGGCTATGGTGGGCTGGATAAAGACAGGGATTTCTTTATGGATGGTGGGGTGGAGTCCAGGTCTGAAAGCCTTGAGAGAACCCAGGAAAATTCAAGGGAAATGATTAGCTTTCTACAGACGTTGCAACCCGAGATTATGTTGTTGCAGGAAGTGGACATTAGGTCTTCCAGAAGTTTTGATGTCAACCAACTAAAAATGTTTCGGGAAGCGTTTCCACACCATGCCAGTGTTCACGGATGGAACTATAAGGCGTTGTGGGTACCTGTTCCTGTGTTTAACCCCATGGGTTATGCTGACTCGGGAATCACAACGTTTAGTGTATATGCCATGGACAATCCTCTTAGACACCAGCTTCCCGGCAGTGAAGCATGGCCACGTCAACTTTTTGACCTTGACAGGTGCATGATTGAAACCAGGATACCTGTGAAAAATGGAAAGTCCCTGGCATTAGTTAACTTACACTTGTCCGCCTATGACAAAGGAGGAAAGGTACGGGAACATCAAATTGACTTTATAAAACAATACTTACTTGATCAGACTGTAGAAGGAAATTATGTCATCGTTGGTGGTGACTGGAATCATTTATTGTACCCGGAACAGATGGATGACCCTGCCTTTATGGCCAACTGGCCAGACTGGTTAATGCCGTTACCCCAAGATTTTTTGCCGGAAAATTATCAATGGGCAGTTGATCCTGATGTATACACTGTTCGGGACAATGCCACTCCTTATAGAGTAGGAGAAAGTTTTGCAACTGTGATTGACGGTTTTATTGTCTCGAATAACGTGGAAGTGCATCAAATCGAAGGCCATGACTTGGGGTTCACATACAGTGATCATAATCCTGTTAGCCTTATCTTTTCCTTGAAATAGCAACATATCTGGGGGGAATATCGTATGAGTATTATTAAACAGATGAAAGAAGAACACATACCTGCCATGGCAAGGTTAATGCGCAATGCTTATCCGGGATACGACATAACTGTTGATGCACAAAAGAATACTGAAAAATGGGTAAAGCGTATGGTTACAAGTACAACAGATGAAATCGGGCTGGGGTATTTTGATGAATACGACCAACTGTTGGGGGGCATCCAGGTACTACAACAATCCATGAACTTGCGCATGGAACAGGTGGATGTTATTGGACTGGGTGGGCTGTGTGTTGACTTGCTGCATAAGAAAAAAAGAATTGCCCTTAATCTTTTGCTTCATGCCTTCCTGAAAGGCAGAAATGATGGTGCCTGCATGGCCATATTAGATCCCTTTAACATAGGTTTTTATAAGAAAATGGGCTGTGGGATAAGTGTAAAAAATCACCAGTTCAAACTTAAACCATCTCAAATTTCAAAAGTGGGTGACCGATCTTTGGTAAGTGAATTGACGGAAAAACACATGCCTGAAGTTGTCGAATTTGTTCATGAGTATTTTGAAAAGAATCATGGCATGCTTAAAATGGAAGCCTACGAAGTGTGGGACATTTTAAAAGAATGCCAGATGACACTGGGAGTATGGCAACAGAATAAGCTATCAGGCATTATGCCAATACGGTTTGAAAGGACTGCACCTCATAATATTTTCAAGACCAATCTCATTGTTGAGGCATTTTTATGGGACAATTATGAAACAGCCAAAGCGTTGATGGCTTTTTTGAATGCACAGGAAGATCAGGTCCATCAAGTTATTATTTTCAGTCAGGATAACAATTTTGAATTTAACTTTCAGAACCCAGACACGGGAGACGATGATACATTCCATACCAGAAGCAATGAAATGTATCGAACTGGCAATGGGATGATGGCCAGAATCTTAAACGTGGAAAAGGCATTGGCTGTAGTGGAGGTGCCAGACCATGAATCACAGTATTTTCCCATCCATGTTTACATCGATGACCCCTTGATCGACGAACTGACTGGTTTGTGGACCCTGGAGCGCGTTGCAGGAAAAATTTCGGCCTCACCAGCAAAAGAGCATTCCCAAAAGGACGGATCTGTGGATATAGCAAACATGGCATCCCTGGTCATGGGAGCTGTGGAGATGGACTCTCTGTTGAACTATGGACTTATTGAGGTGAATGACAACACCAAGATGAGAGCTTTGGGGCGTGTGCTTCACGCTGCAAAAGCTCCTGTTTGTTTAAGCCGATTTTAATTTACCGGGAGGAAAACAATGAAACTAATATCATGGAACGTAAACGGTATTCGGGCTTGTGTAAAGAAAGGTTTTTTAGATTTTTTCCAGGAAGTAAATGCAGACATTTTCTGTATTCAGGAAACAAAAATGCAGGAAGGACAACTGGAACTTGATTTGAAAGGGTATCATCAGTTTTGGCATTCTGCTGTGAAAAAAGGTTATTCTGGAACGGCTGTGTTCACCAGGGAAGAACCCATTGATGTGACCTATGGCTTAAACACCGGTCAGGAATCATTGGAGAGTGAAGGGCGCGTGTTGACACTTACCTTTGACGATTACTACCTTGTGAATGTTTATACGCCTAATTCTCAGAGAGACTTAGCCAGGCTGGAGTATCGGCAGGAATGGGAAGATATTTTTCGAGATTACCTGATACGCCTTGATGAGATGAAACCCGTAATTTTGTGTGGAGACCTTAATGTAGCCCACAAGGAAATTGATTTGAAAAATCCAAAGACAAATCGTCGTAATGCCGGTTTCACTGATGAAGAACGCGAAAAAATGACTGTGTTGTTGGGCAAGGGCTTTGTTGATACATTCCGGTATTTCTATCCAGATCAAGAAGATGCCTATACCTGGTGGTCCTATATGGGTAAAGCACGGGACAGGAATGTTGGGTGGAGAATTGACTACTTTATTGTTTCTGAAAGGCTTATTCCCTTGTTGAAAGATGTTGGCATTCATGACAAGGTGCTGGGTAGCGATCATTGTCCGGTGGAATTAGTGCTTCAAACTCCTGATATAGAATAGAATTTAATGTTTGCAGGTTTGATAAATAAAACGAATTTTCTTTATGTTTCTTTTAAAAAAATTCACTTTGGTCAGAATATCAATGAATTTTCAGAAAACGTTGGACTTTTTTAATAATATGGGTATATAAGTAGCAAGTGTTTAGTAATCATGATAGGTAGGTTAAATGGAAAATCTAAATGGTCAGTTAACTGAAACGAAAATGAAAAAGGGAGGTGGCAATAATGATGCAGGATGTACTGCTGAAAGCCGGTATGGAGTATATGATTCAGAAAAAAGTGGCATACGAAGATACCACTGTCAGCTTTGGTCGATCCGGTATTGAAACTCTTTTTTCAACTCCTGCCCTGGTAAGCATGATGATTGAAGCCTGTGTTGATTTGGTCGGTGATAATGTGCCGGATGGAACAATTACAGTGGCCAGGCAGCTTCAACTAACGCACGAAAAACCAACACTGCAGGGTATGACCGTTACTGTTAAAGCAAGCATTGACCGTGTGGAAGGCAATACGATTTATTTTGATCTAGTTTGCTATGATGAAGTAGGGCCCATTGCCAAAGGTCGGATGGAAAGACATATTGTGAATAAAGATGCCCTGATAAAACGTGCTCATGGAAGAGCTGAAGCCTTAGAAGACATGAACAGGTGATTAAGTCATTGTCATCGGTTAAAGAAAAGCCTCCGCAAGGGCGGAGGCTTTTGTTATTGCCTGGCGATAATTCTAACCATTTGTTCCGGCGAAGATCCTGCAGGAATTTGAAAGGTTCCTGATTTGAGTTTCACTGCCAGCTCAAGTTCTTCCGCCGCCTGAACAAAAGCGGTTGTATCAGGGAGCAACTGATGATCAACCAGGATCTGCGCAATGCCTATCCCAGGGGTTCCGTTGGGGATGGTGACACTGACCATTTCACCTGAAACCGGTGGGGTGACAGGTGTGGAAGGCTCTTCAACCGGTGGCTCTTCCAGTTCAGATTCATGGCGACTGTCTTCCACATCCGTGTTTTCTGGAGTAACCGGATCGCTGAGATCAACGACGATGGTTTCAGTGGATTCACCAGGTTCGGATGGTGCATCTGTACCGCCTATGAGAATATCCGAAGAACCTGGTATCACGGCAATACTATCATCAAAAATAGTTGTAAGGTTTACGTACACGACGCCAACCATGGCTGCAGTGATGATGAGTGCAAGAAACAGATCAGAATAATCATAGATCATGTCTTTAATTTTTTCCATTAATGGAACACCTCGCATTCTAAAGTCAGATAAAACAGGATTCTTAGCGGTGATAGTCATCGGATTCAGCATAGCATAGATTAATGGCTATTTCAACCGATGAACTGGTCTGAAAGGCATAATTGGATACAAGAGCATGGCCGTTGCTTTCACCTTCAGGTGGTGGTACAATAGTGTTAGTTTTATGACTGTTAAAGATAGACGGGAGGCAAATGCATCATGAAAGAGGAAATTATGGAATGGATCAAAACCATTCTGATATCATTGGTAATTGCACTGGTGATAACGACCTTTGTGAAACCTACCATTGTTAAAAACCATTCCATGGATCACACATTGGAAGAAAACGATTTTTTAATGATCAATCGATTGCTGTACCGAAGAGGTGAACCTCAAAAAGGTGATATTATTGTGTTTGAATCCCCCCTGCTAACTGCCACAGGGCAGGAAAAACTCCTGATAAAGCGAGTGATCGCTTTACCTGGAGACAGCATTTTGATACAGGATGGTCAAGTGTATGTGAACGGTGAGCTTCTGGAGGAAACTTACTTGGAAGATGGCTATACATTGGGGCAAGTTGATATGGTGATTCCAGAAGGTAAAATGTTTGTTATGGGCGATAATCGAAATAACAGCCTTGACAGCCGGGACCAAGCCCTTGGTTTGGTTGATCTGGAAGATATTGTCGGAAAGGCATTCCTGCGGTTATATCCATTCGGCCGCTTTGGAGGCTTGTATTAGCACAGTAAGATGCTGATGAGGAGGGCATAAGCAATGGTTGCAAATACAATCAAAAGAGCTATCAAAGTTAGAATCGAAGGACAGGGCGAATTCGAATACCCCTACGGAATAACTTTGGAAGAAGTTTCTAAAAACTTTCAAGATAAATCACAATACTTGATCATTGCAGGTATTGTGGGTAATGAACTAAAAGAACTTCGTCATACCCTGGATGAAGATTGTGAAGTTAAGTGGGTTGATTACTGTTCTTCCATTGGATCGAGAATATACAAAAGAAGTTTATCCTTTGTTTTTGTGAGAGCCTGTATGGAGCTTTTTTCAGGGTGTAAAGTAAATGTGGAACATTCCATGAGCAAAGGTTTATATTGTGAAGTGAAGTACAAAACACCAATAAATGAAGAAATGGTGGAACGAATCAGACAACGTATGCAGGAAATCATTGATGAAGATGTGCCTTTTCAAAAAAGCCGCATATCTGTCGAGGAAGCCATTGATATTTTCAGGGATTATGGGCAGGAAAGTAAAGTTAAGTTGTTAAAATACCGTGAAAAGCCCTATATTAAAATATATCAGTGCGGGTGGCTTAAAAATTATTTTTATGGTTATATGGTCCCTTCTTCCGGCTATTTAAAACAATTTGACTTGACGTGGTACGCACCTGGCGTTGTCATTCGGTACCCAAGGTTGGAAGAAAAGGGAGCCATACCTGAATTTGTTGACAATCCAAAATTATTTAAGGTATTTAGAGAGTCAGAAAAATGGGCAGAAATTCTTGAGATTGATTATGTGTCGGTTTTAAACGATTTAATTGTCAGCAAAAAAGAAGCAGAGTACCTGCGGGTGGCTGAAGCATTGCATGAAAAAAAAATTGCTGAAATAGCTGACGACGTGACCAGACATTTGTCAGAAAAAAGACTGATATTAATTGCGGGTCCTTCGTCTTCAGGGAAAACCACTTTTGCCCGAAGGTTAGCGATACAATTGAAAGTCAATGGACTAAAACCCAAGAGCGTCTCTTTGGATGACTATTTTGTTGACCGTGAAAAAACACCCTTGGATGAATTGGGAGAATATGATTTTGAGTCGCTGTATGCCATCGATTTGGATCTCTTTAATGAGCACCTGAAAGCGCTGCTTGAGGGTAAAGAGATTGAGGTTCCCACCTTTAACTTTAAAACAGGGAAAAGAGAGTATACTGGCCATAAAATTAAGGTGGATCAAAACCAACCATTGATTCTGGAAGGAATCCATGGGTTGAATGAAGAATTGACGCGAAGCATTGACAGAAATAATAAATTTAAAATATACATCAGTTGTTTAACACAGCTTAATATCGATGAACATAACCGCATACCAACCACAGACACCCGATTAATACGTCGTTTGGTAAGGGACTTTCAATTTAGAGGAAACGATGCCACTCGTACCCTTTCAATGTGGATGTCTGTGAGACGCGGCGAAGAAGGGAATATCTTTCCGTTCCAGGAAGATGCTGATGCCATGTTCAATTCAGCCCTCTTTTACGAACTCAGTGTTCTGAAAAAATATGCAGAACCATTGTTAAGGCAAATTGACAATCAAAATCCCCTCTATGCAGAAGCTAAGAGACTTCTAAAATTCCTTGGTTATTTTGTGGTTCTTGAGAATGAGGATGATGTTCCCAAAACGTCTATCCTGAGGGAGTTTATTGGAGAAAGTGCCTTTTAACGCCTTATGCGTGCTGCAGTGTGGCCAGGGTCACACTGCTTTTTAATGATTTGACGTATAAACTTAATTAATAAGAAGGTGAAATGGTGGAAGCGAAAGAAAAACCTATTTTTGTGTATGTAGTACTTTTTCTTGGAGTGGTTGGCGTTTCATTTTCAGCCATTTTAACCAGATTTGCTGAAGCGCCAGCCAGCGTCATTGCTTTCTATCGTCTTCTTTTTGCCTGTCTTCTGACGATGCCTTATTCTCTGTACTATCAACGTTCATATTTTAAAAACCTTACAAAACAGGAATTATACTATTCAATTGCCAGCGGTATTTTTCTGGCAGCTCACTTTCTCACCTGGATCCAGTCATTATCAATGACAACCATTGCTTCTTCAACGGTGTTGGTGAGCTTACAGCCTGTTTTTACAATGATTTTAGGCTATCTTCTCTATAGAGAAAAATTGCCATGGCTAAGTGGGTTCGGAATGTTGGTTGCCATTGCGGGAAGTGTGGTGATGGGTATATCTGACTTGCAGGTTGACCGTGCTCATCTGCTTGGTGACATGCTTGCACTTTCAGGCGGTCTTTTTGCATCCTTTTATATGTTAATTGGAAGAAAACTAAGGGTCAATGTGCCAGCGGCCACTTATTGTACTTTGGTTTATGGGGCCTGTGCTGTTACCCTGTTTGTTTTTAACATGGTTTTTTCAATTCCAATGACTGGTGTGGGATCACAAAACCTGGTCATATTTATGGCGCTGGCTTTGGTTTGCACATTGGGAGGTCACAGTATTTTTAACTGGAGTTTAAAACACCTGGAAGCCGTAAAGGTGTCAACAGCCTCTTTGGGGGAGCCTCTGGGGGCCACCATTTTGGCTTACCTACTATTAAATGAAGTGCCGGGTTCATTGCAGTTGATCAGTGGAGCGATTATTATTTTTGGCCTCTTCTTATTCTTGCGAGGTTCCACAGCAAAACCGGCCAAACTGAAAAACACAAACCCTGTGGTGAGAGGATCATAAAATGCTTGATCTTGATAAGCTTAATCTGTTGGGAAAAGAACTGAACTTTGCCGCCATTGGTGCTTTGAAAGCCCGTCAATTTGACGAGCTGCTGCCGATTTTACAGAAACGGGCAGAACAAAAAAGGAAGACAGTTTTTGAGGAACAGCAAACTGAAGTAAGAATCAATCCATTTTTATTGATGGACACGGCCGAAAGCATCATTGTTACCGCAACTTCTTATTGTGACGAATCGTCAGTATTTATGGAAAATAAGCCCCGTTATGCAGGTGAACTGGCTCGTTTCGCACGTGGATTGGATTATCATCAAGTGGTGCATTACCAACTTAAAGAGTTGGCAGAAAAACTCCAGAAACTGGAACTGGATATATCCTGGCGGGCTTTTGTGGATACGGGCCCTTTGGTTGACAGATACCTTGCGGCGCAGGCGGGTATTGGGATTTATGGAAAAAATAACTGTTTGATTATTCCTGAAACAGGTTCCTATGTAGTGTTAGGCTATTTGATTATTAATAAACCTATACAAAAAAGTGTGGGCGGACCCCGACCCCTTCAATCCTGTGATGGATGTGGAAAATGTCAAAGGGCTTGTCCCACAAAAGCGTTGGAAGAACCATTTCAAGTAAACCCCAGCTTATGCCTGTCACATTTGCTGCAACAAAAAGAAACCATTCCTCATGAAATGAGAAAACGCATGGGTCAACGGGTGTATGGGTGTGATGTTTGTCAGGAAGTGTGTCCTCATAACGAAAATGCTGCCAAGACTAAAGAATCGAAAATGCTGGAAATTCCCAGATTACCGTGGATTGATGCAGCTCATCTGCTTACCTTATCCAATAGAGAGTTTAACAGATTGTATCGAAGCAGGGCTTTTGGATGGAGAGGACAGAAAATCATGCAGAGAAACGCACTCATGGCGTTGGGAAACACTAATGACCCGGGCGCAATTACTCACATAAAGCCATTTTTACATCATCAAAGAGAAACACTTACTGATATGGCCCGGTGGGCCCTGAAAGAGCTTTCGTAAAAATAATTTTTATAAAAGGTGGTGCTGGGATGCTATACGTTGGTATTGGCAGTTTTACATTACTTTTATATGAGGGTGCTTCCTTAAAAGAAAAACGGATGGTTGTAAAAAGCCTGATTCAAAAGATCAGTAGTCGTTATAATGTATCGATTGCAGAAGTGGGAGAGCAGGATAAATGGCAGCGCTCTGAAATCGGGTTTAGCTGTGTAAGCAATGAAAAAGGACATATTGAAAAAATGATGCAGGAGATTATACGTTTTGCAGAATCAGACGGCAGGGGAGAAATCATGGACATTCAAACAGAAATTGTATAGAAGAAGGTGACAGCGATGAACAGCGAAAAACCAAACAACAATAAATTGCCATTAACATCCAAAGACATAGTAGAAATTAGAAGAATACTTTCAAATACATATCCTTCTGCAGAGAGTGAACTTGAATTTGAAAACCCTTTTGAATGTTTAATCGCTACCATGTTGTCAGCCCAATGCACTGACCAGCGTGTAAATTTAATTACTTCACAATTGTTTAAAGAGGCAAAAACACCAGAGGATATGATAAGATGGACTGAGACTGAGTTGCAGGAAAAAATTAAAAGCTGTAATTATTATAAGACCAAGAGTAAACATATACTTGCCACATGTCATTTGCTGGTAAAAGATTTTGATGGTCAGGTACCTTCTGACAGAATAAGCCTGATGCAATTACCAGGTGTAGGCCGTAAGACTGCCAACGTGGTACTCAGCAATGCTTTTGGGCTTCCTGCCCTTGCAGTTGATACACATGTTTTTCGTGTTGCCAATCGCCTGGGCCTTGTCGCATCAAAAAATCCGGAAGAAACCGAATTTCAACTGATGGATGTCATTCCTGAACACGAGTGGTCCCCTGCACACCACTGGCTGATTTTACATGGCAGAAGGGTGTGTCATGCAAGAAACCCCAGGTGTCATCAGTGTGGGTTAAATCATATTTGTCCATCCAGTTTAGAGCCATAGCCTATCGATGAAATAGAATTTCTTGTGAGGATGATTGTAATGACGGAAAAAAAACCTGCTGCTTTATTGAAAAAATCGCCATTGATGTTTGCTTTGGACATCGGCACACGAAGTGTGGTGGGCTTGCTGGGGTATATAGAAGAACAAACGCTTGTGGTTGAACATGCAGCGATGGTATACCATGAAAGCAGGGCCATGTTCGACGGTCAGATTCACGACATCGATAAAGTGTCAAAGGTGATAAAACGTGTGAAGGAAGAACTTGAAGAAATCGCTGGACAGACACTTTCAGAAGTAACCATTGCAGCGGCTGGTCGCGCTTTGAAAACCACACAGGTTGAGGCAGCCCTTAACTTGGATGAATTGATGCCCATTGGTCAATCACATATACATCAAGTTGAATTGGAAGCATTGCAGAAGGCACAGGATACAATTTACCAAGACATCGGTGAAGATACCCGTTATTTCTGTGTGGGACATTCAGTGGTGCATTACAAGTTGGATGGGGCTGTACTCACAAATCCATTGGGCCATCATGGCGTCCACTTGACTGTTAACCTGATTGCCACGTTTTTACCCAAAATGGTGGTAGACAGTCTCTACACAGCTGTCTCCAAGGCAAACCTGGAAGTGGTCTACATGACCCTGGAACCTATTGCAGCCATAGAAGTTGCAGTGCCTGAAAATGCAAGGTTACTGAACATTGCTTTGGTTGATGTTGGTGCTGGTACATCTGACCTCGCCATCACAAAGGACGGCACAATGATCGCTTTCGGTATGAGTGCTGTCGCCGGTGATGAAATAACTGAATTGTTGGCAAAAACTGAGATGATGGATTTTGATCAGGCGGAAATTTTAAAGTGTTTAATCTCGCAACAGGATCAGTTGCGCTATAATGATATTTTCGGCATGGAACATGAATCATCCAGCGATGCCCTTTTGGAGAAGTTACAGCCCGCCATTAACATGGTGGCAGAAGAGATACATAAAAGCATTTTGGAAAAAAATACCCGAAAACCAAGTGCTGTATTTCTAATTGGAGGAGGATGCCAAATTCCCGGATTACCGGGTGTTATCAGCAATTTGTTGGGGTTGCCGCCGGAAAGGGTGGCCGTGAGAAACATTCATCAAATTCCAGGGGTTGACTATAGGGCTTCAATCAACCTGGGCCCTGAAGGGGTTACCCCCATTGGAATTTTAAAGAAGGCACTGGTTTCAACGTTAAATGATTTCTTTGAAGTGGAGGTTAATGGACAGCTGGTAAAATTATTTCACACAAGAACATTGTATGTTAAGGATTCGCTGGCAGCCATTCAATATGAACCACAACATCTGGTGCCACGCAGGGGTGAAGGATTAACCATTCTACTCAATGGTGAACCTGTAACCTTCTATGGTGAATATGGTGAAGCGGCTACAATCTATGTCAATAAATCAATGGCTTCCATTGAAACAGAGTTGCATTCAGGTGACCGGGTTTTTATTAAAAAAGCCACGGTTGGCAAAAAACGCAAGTTGATGTTAAAAGAAGTAATTCATGAGAGGCATTTTTTGCTGGATGACAAAGAAGTATCACTTATTGCCAACATTAAGGTCAATGGCCAGCCAGTTGAAAATTTGACCATGGCATTACAGCATGAAGACGCCGTTGAGTACGATGAATTAAAAACATTGAATGATGTTTGGTTACACCAAGGGTATGAATGGCCCATTGAATGTATCTGTAACAAAGCAGGCCAGGTTACTTCAAAGGATGTTATGATCCATCACAATGAACAGTTTTTTAAAATGGAACAAAAAGTGGAACAGAAGGAAAGGGCCTCTACTTTGAAGGTCGAAACGAACAGAGCAGAGACTGGTAGTAATAGGGTAATCATTCAATACAATGGAAAAGAATTTTCCTTTCAAACGGATAAGAATGAAATAATATTTGTCGATTTATTTGATCACATTGATTTTGATAGAAGTGACGTTAAGGGGAAATTAGTGCTGTTACACAATGGTGAGCCGGCTGTTTACACAGCTCCCATTAAACCGGGTGATGATATTTGGGTTTATTGGGACCAGGAAAAGATAAATGTCGCTGAGGAAAAGAGGGAACAAGATTATGGAAAAGAAGGATCGTAACAAACGTATTTTGTGGGGTGTTATCATTGGAATGATCTCAGCAATACTTTTAACAGGCGTAACTGCTGGTGTTTATGCACAGCGCGTGTTGAATACCTCCACCATTTATCCTCATGTGACAGTTGAAGGAATCGATGTGCATGACCTTAAGCCAGAAGAAGCCCAAAAAAGGTTGGAAGCACATTTGGAAACACAGCTTGAAGATCGGTACCTGACACTAACCTTTGGGGAAAAGGAATGGAGTATACCATATAAAGAACTGGGATTTCACTATTTTTACGAAGAAGTACTTGACGAGGCAATGGGATACGGCCGCAACGGCAGTGTTGTGAACCGGCTTAATGAAATTAAAGGTTTGCGAGAAAGTCCGGCCCATTTAACACTTCGATTTGGATATGATGATGCCTTATTGGAAAAACTAATTCAGGATATTGAAGAAGAAATTTTTATGAGTCCTCATCCAGCTGCCATTGAACGGGTTGGGGATGAGTTTGTTGTGGAACCTGAACAACTGGGACGGGAACTGGACAAAGAAAAAACCAAAGAAATGGCTCATCGTGTGCTTATAGGTGAAACAGATGAACCGATTATGTTGGCTGTGGAAGAGATTAATGTGTATCCCACTGCGACGGATCTGAACCAGATAGAAACGGTTATCAGTGAGTTCAGTACAACGTTTAATGCTGGAGCCATTGGTCGTACAGAGAATCTGAAACAAGGATCCAACAGCATCGATGGGATCTTACTATTACCTGAACAGGAATTTTCTTTTAATGACACAACGGGGCCGCGTATTGCCTCAGCTGGATACCAGGAAGCACCTGTTATTCTAATGGGTGAGTTGGTTCCTGGGATTGGCGGAGGAATCTGCCAGGTATCCACCACGCTGTATAATGCGGTGGTACGGGCTGATTTAGACATTGTCGAGCGTTCAAATCATTCGCTGCCTGTTTCTTATGTGCCCAGAGGCCAGGATGCAACCGTTGCATTTAATTCAATTGACTTTAAATTTAAGAATAACCTGCAGTCACCCATCTTTCTCGTAAGTGAAGTGCAAGGCAACCAAATACAAGTGAAAATTTACGGCAAGGACGAGGAGAGGCCTGACATTGACCTGGTTTCACAGGTGGTACAGGTGATTGAACCGACAACTGAAATTAGATACGACAATTCATTGTATGTGGATGAAACTCAAGTGGAAAGAGAACCAAGAACAGGGTATCGGGTGGTTACGTATAAAGTGTACAGTGAAAATGGCCGTGAAGTCATGCGAGAAGAATTTAATCGTGACTATTACAGGACAGTGAATGGCATTGTCATTCAGGGTACAAAGCCTCGTTTCCCTGGAGAGTGGTTAATCAATGATTCCATACAAGTACCAAATGCAATAGAAAATAACAACTCGGAGGATTTGGATGGATAAATATCTATACGATAAAGAAGTAACGTGCCCGGTGTGTAACATGAAGTTTTCAACAAAAAAACCAAGAATCAGAAAAATTCCCGTTGAAAAAAAAGACCCTGATTTTCACATATGGTACAAAGAACTGAACCCTGTGTTTTATAACGTGTGGGTTTGTCCCAACTGCGGTTTAAGTGTCACTGAAAGTGAACATAAACCGCTTACTGCCGAACAGAAATCCCTTATTTTGAAACATGTCAGTGTTAAGTGGAACAAACGAGATTTCGGAAGTGAGCGCACATGGGAACACGCGGTGGAGACTCATAAATTGGCAATCTTTATGGGACAGCTGCTGGGAAAACCTAACGGTTATTTGGGAGGATTGTCACTGAGGCTAGGATGGCTTTATCGGGAAGCCAACAGCACGCAAGAAGACACATACCTACAGCATGCCTTAGATTACTTTGAAAAAGCCTATGCTGAAGAAACATTTCCCATTGCAGGACTGGATGAGGTATCACTGTCATACTTAGTGGGGGAATTAAAACGATCGACAGGAAAACCTAAAGAAGCCATCTTCTGGTACAACAAGGCCTTAGAACACCCTGACATTAAAAATAAACGCCTTATTCAGCTAAAAGCCAGAGATCAATGGCAACTTGCAAAGGACGATTATAACAAGCAGAAGGAGGGTGCAGAACATGCCTAAGCTCTATATGAACCAAATCCAGTGGAAACATTGGCCTATGACAGTGGGAGTCACATCAAAAGGGCTGCGTATACTTGAGTTTAGAAGCGTTGAAGAAATTTCAGCAAGGGAACAAAGAAGAGAACCTGGTCTTGATGTTGTCTTGGATAAGGAAGCGGCTGCGCCCTATTTACAACAGCTAAAGGAGTACTTTGAAGGATCACGGAAAGTTTTTGATCTTTCACTGGATTTAAATGGGACGGCATTTCAACGACGTGTGTGGGAATTTTTGTTAAAAATTCCTTATGGAAAAGTGGCTTGTTATCAGGAAGCGGCAGCAGCTGCAGGCAATATCAAGGCAGTACGTGCTGCAGGAATGGCGAATAACCGTAACCCGGTGTCAGTGGTGGTTCCCTGCCATCGTGTTGTGGGAAAAAATGGTGCTTTGGTAGGTTATGGCGGGGGATTGGACATGAAAGAGGCATTGCTATCCCTTGAAGGAATTTCTGTAAACAACGGGCGTATCATGGAGGACTCAGCATGGATGACAAGCCGTTAATATCACTGGTAACAGGTGGCGCCAGAAGCGGAAAAAGCAGGTTTGGTGAATCGCTCTTAACAGCTGAAAAGTTGAAGATACTTTATATTGCAACAGCTAAGGTATACGACAGAGAAATGGAAGACAGAGTGAAGAAACATCGTAAACAACGACCCGCTTTCTGGCATACCATAGAGGAATACCGTCAGTTTGAGAAGGTGTTGCCAGACTGGAAAAACAAGGTGGATGGTGTGCTGCTGGACTGCATCACATTGATGGTCACCCAACTTATGTTGGACAAGTGTTCCGAATCCTGGGACAAGATTTCTTCTGAAGCGTTGGATGAAATTGAAAAAGGTGTTCAGCAGGAAATTGATGAGCTATTGGAAACACTGAAATTCCTGGGACTGCCGGCTGTGATCATAACCAATGAAGTGGGCCTTGGTATTGTGCCGGGAGATAAAATGTCAAGGGATTTCAGGGATATTGCTGGACGTATGAACCAACGTATTGCGTCATTTGCAGATGCCGTGTATTTTGTGGTTTCCGGAATCCCTGTACGGATAAAATAGGAGGAGAAACATGATCAACAGGATCATGCTGGCCATACAATTCTTAACAATCATCCCTGCCCCTGCCGCCATGGTCAGTAAAGAGGCGTATCATCGGGTCATGGGATGGTTTCCCATCGTAGGTTTATTGGTTGGCACATTCAGCGCAATGGTCTATTGGGTGAGTGTACAGGTGCTTCCTTTGGAAATTGCAGTGATACTGGTCTTAATAACCCAGTTTATTATCACAGGAGGATTGCACCATGACGGGTTGGCGGATACCTTTGACGGATGTATGAGTGGACGGAATCTGCAAAGAAAACTTGAAATTATGAAAGACAGCCGCCTGGGAACACACGGAGCGGTAATCTTGTTGTTTATCATTATCCTTAAATTCACAGCCCTCCTGCTCATGCCGGACACCTCTCGAATACTAATCATTATACTCACGCCAGCAGTGGGAAGATTCGCTCTGGTAATGGGCGCCTGGAGGTCAACCTATGCAAGACACGAAGGCTTGGGCAACCTATTTATAGGAGTCATAAGTACAAAAGACATGATGACTGCATTGATCTTGTTGCTCATGTGCCTGATAATTTACCCAGGAGCTTATCTAAGTCTGGTCATCGTTGTTCCAGGGATTATCCTGTGTAAGAAAGTGACGACGAAAATACTGACTGGAATGACAGGAGATACCCTGGGCGCACTTAATGAAATAAGCGAGACATTGTTCATGATTGCAATGTTAATGCTGATTAATTGGAGATGATTTTATGAAATTGATCCTCATTCGGCATGGGGAAACAGATCACAACGTGGAAAACAGAATGAGTGGATGGACTGAAGCAACATTAAGTCAAAAAGGTATTGAGCAGGCAGGATTATTGGCGAAAAGACTGGAACATGTGAGAATACACAGAGTTATCACCAGTGGGATGGAGCGGGCTGAAGAGACGGCATCCATCGTTTTTCCCCACCTATGTAAATCCAGAGAAATTGTGGATCGTCTAAAGGAAATGAACTTCGGCACCATGGAAGGGTTAACAATGGATGACATTCGGGATGAATACCCGGATGATTTTAGACAGTTACAGAAAATGACGGGCAAGTATGTTTTTCCTAAAGGAGAAAGTTTGCGTAGCTTTCACAAACGCATTCAGTCAGCGGCGCAAAAATTGATGAAACTTCCAAATGATGAAACAATTGCTGTGGTAGCCCATTCAGGAACCATACGATGTTTGCTTGCCGGGTGGATTGCAAATGACTGGCGTGCTCACTGGAGGTTCAGGATTGACCATTGCAGCATTACCGTTGTTGACTTTTACGACGGGTTTCCGGTGTTGGATCTGTGCAATGACACTAACCACTTGGGTCATCCGCTTTCATCACCTTGACAGACAAGATGAAAGAATGGTAATCTTAAACCGTTCAAATGAAAAGAATATATTCTGATGCGAGTGATGCCTAAACATAAGGCAGAGAGGGAAGCTGGTGAAAATCCGGCACGGTCGCGCCACTGTAAGGGAGAGTCAGGCTGCAAAGGTCACTGGGAAAGTCCGGGAAGACGCAGTTCTGGTGAAGACACCGAGTCAGGAAACCTGCTCCATCAGAGAGAATTTGCCTGCCCACGCGTACATGGGTTAAGGGGTTTTTCTATTTCCCCCGACAATGTGTAATGATGCAGTGCAAGAAAAGAAAGGGGTCTAAGATGAGAAGAGTGTTATTAGTTCTTATAGCTGTTTTACTGTTTTTTACAGTGGCTGGCTGCACCAGCAATGAGGAAGTTCAGCCTTCAGAGGAAGTGCTACAAGACCAATCTTCCGAGGAAACCAACCTGGATCAGCCTTTAGAGGAAACCGCCCAGGATGAGCCGATTCGCATCATATCATTATCACCCAGTCAAACGGAGAATTTGTTTGCCTTGGGTTTGGAAGATCAAATCATTGGCGTCTCTGATTACTGTGATTATCCTGCAGAAGCGTTAACGAAGGAAAAAATGGGCAGTTCATGGACAATTAACCTTGAACGCATACTGGAAATGGAACCGGACATTGTTTTTATTTATGCCGGTGGACAACCTGAAGCTGTTCAGCAGATGAACGCTGCTGGAATACAGGTTGTCGATTTTACACCCAATTCAATTGAAGCTGTTTTTGAATCGATTTTGAAAACAGGAGAACTAACAAACAAAATAGATGAAGCCCAAGGTATTGTGGAAGAACTCGAAGCTGAAAAAGAACTGATTCTTTCAAAAGTCAAAGACCTTCCTAAAGTTCCTGTTTTTTACCAGGTATGGGATGAACCATTACAAACAGCAGGACCTGGATCTTTCATTCATGAACTGATAGAAATGTCTGGTGGAGAAAATATCGCTGGGGATACTGATACTGAGTACCCCATGTACAGCGTAGAAGCACTGATTGAAAAAGACCCTGAAATCTATTTTATGCCGCCACATGTGGCGAATTTTGAAGAGATGACAGAGGAGATGGCTGAAGCATATCGGGAAGAAGTAAGAAAACGGCCTGGCTATGATCAAATAAAAGCCATTAAAGATAATCGAATTGAACTGATGGAGCCTAACATTGCGTCGCGTCCAGGCGTGCGCATTATAAAAGGTCTGCGCATGTTTGCAGAGGCGATTCACCCAGAGGTGTTCTAGATGACAATAAGTCTATCCAAAAAAACATTTTTTATTACCGGCACCATGGCACTGGCCATTGTGCTGGTTTTTTCAACCTCACTTGGAGCAGCCAGTATAGCGCCGCGGGATTCATTGATGGTCATTTTATCATCAATACCCGGCATCGGAGATTTGGTGGATGTAAGCCATATTTCCCAGGCACATCAATCCATCATACTGTACATTCGATTGCCACGGATTCTACTGGCATTTTTGGTGGGGTATGGTCTCTCGGTGGTGGGAACAGCCATGCAGGGCATGCTTAAAAACCCCATGGCGGACCCCTTTATCATTGGTACTTCTTCAGGAGCAGCACTGGGAGCTGCCATAGCCATTGTTCTTAAATTTAATCAAAGCATACTGGGATTTGGTGCTGTGTCCATCACAGCCTTCGTTGGAGCGCTCCTTTCAACAAGTATCGTTTATCGCTTGGCCAGTTTGAAAAACAGGGTGCCGGTAACTGCCTTGTTATTAGCAGGTGTTGCAACGGGTCAGTTTTTTAATGCAATTTTGTCATTTATCATGGTCATGGCTTCACAGGATGTCAGCAGCATTATCTATTGGACCATGGGCAGTTTTTCTTCCCGAGGCTGGCAACATGTCAGTTTGATTGTCATTCCTGTGCTTGCCGGTTCACTGGTGTTGATGGCATACGCAAAAGAACTGAATTTATTATTGCTGGGAGAAGATGCGGCTTCTAACACAGGCGTTGAAGTGGATGCAGTGAAACGGATCATATTGGTGGTCAGCACCTTGCTGACAGCTTTTGTTGTGTCAGTCAGCGGTATTATTGGTTTTGTTGGACTTATTATTCCCCATGTAACACGCATGTTGACGGGACCAGATCATAGATTTTTATTACCTGCTGCAGGATTGATGGGTGGCATTTTTTTGATTATAACTGATACATTTTCACGTACGGTCATTGCACCGACAGAATTACCCGTGGGCATCATAACTGCTTTGGCAGGAGCTCCCTTTTTCATATATTTGTTGCGACAAACAAAAAAATTACGTTAAGGATGACGAACATGGGAAAATCCATACAAATCAAGGACCTGAGTTTTGGGTATGGCGATCAGTCAATTCTGAAAAAGTTGAATGTGATGATCGGACACAGAACTTTTTTATCCATAATTGGGCCCAATGGTTCAGGAAAAACAACTTTATTAAAAAATATTGCCAGGAATCTTACGCCGAACCAGGGATCAATCTTTATCGATGAAAAAAAACTAACAACCTATTCAACGGCGGATTTGGCAAAGGACATGGCAGTGGTGCATCAAAACCCTGATGCCGGGGTTGATTTTACCGTCTATGATGTAGTCATGATGGGTCGACATCCCTATATTTCAAGGTTTAAAAGGGAGACAGATCAAGACGTCTCAATTGTCGAACAGGCATTGAAAGCAACCAATATTTTTCACCTTCAGGAAAGGTTTATTGATGAAATAAGCGGCGGCGAAAAGCAACGGGTCATGATTGCCAAAGCGCTGGCACAGGAACCTCAAATATTGTTATTGGATGAGCCTACCTCCTTTTTGGACATTCATCACCAAATTGAAATATTGGATTTATTAAAAAAACTAAATGTGGAAAAAAGCATTACTGTGATTGCCGTCATTCATGATTTAAACCTGGCAGCCAGGTACAGTGATGAAGTCATGTTGATGCATGAAGGTAAAGTCTTGGCCTTGGGAACAACTGATAAGGTTATGACGACGGAACGATTGCAAAGAGCTTATGACATGAACATGATTATCGATCGTAATGTCTACACAGGTTGCTTGCAAATTTCTCCTATCAGTGTAACCAAAAAAAATAGGGTCACACGTATAAGTGTGCATGTCATTGGTGGAGGAGGTATTGCCAAAGAGGTATTGCAACGGTGTTACCGGGAAAACATTCACTTATCACTGGGAGTTGTTAACAAGGGAGACAGTGATGCAGAATTGGGAAAAAAATTGAATGTTGAAATTGTTGAAGAGGAACCTTTTTGTGACATTACAGATGACGTTCTTGAAAAAGCCTGCCTCCTGGCGGATAACGCACATTATGTAATTTTAACAAGTATTCCCATTGGGAGGGGAAACCTTCGGAATTTATTGCTTGCCAAAAGTCAACTTATTAAGGGGAAAACGGTTTTTCTGTGGAATACTTACGTTGACGCCACTCCTTATGATTATGTTGGAGGTGAAGGAAAGAAGCTTTTGGATGAGCTCCGTACATTAGGCCTTAAAGAGTACAAAAATCTGGATGACATCATGGATGAAATACAGCAATCGGAGGGAGTTTAATATGCAAAAAAAACCAAATATTATGATTCAGGGTACAGCCTCGTCTGTTGGCAAAAGTTTGATTACAACGGCTTTTTGCAGAATTTTTAAGGAAGACGGTTTCCGAGCGGTTCCCTTCAAGTCTCAAAACATGTCATTGAACTCCTACATTACAGAAGACGGACTTGAAATGGGTCGGGCCCAGGTGGCACAAGCTGAAGCAGCGGGTCTAAAACCTGACGTTGCCATGAATCCTATTCTCATTAAACCCACGGGTGATAAAACAGCACAGATTATTGTGGGAGGCAAAGTATGGAAGAACATTACTGCTGAAGCCTATCAGAAGGAAAAACCAGCATTAAAATCAACGGTTTTAGAATTTTATAAAAAACTGGAAAATCAATCTGATTTACTGGTAATTGAAGGAGCAGGAAGCCCTGCAGAAATTAATCTGCAGGAAAACGACTTGGTCAACATGGGGCTTGCAGAGATGATTGATGCGCCGGTGATTTTAGTGGGAGACATTGACAAGGGTGGTGTATTTGCCTCTCTTGTGGGAACCATTGCTTTGCTGCCCGAAGCGGACCGCAAAAGAGTCAAAGGATTTATTATCAACAAGTTCAGGGGAGATATCAATATCTTAACACCTGGATTGGACAAACTTGAAGAGATGACGGGTATTCCTGTACTGGGTGTAGTTCCGTATGGTCATTTTGATATTGAGGAAGAAGATGGCACGGCAGAACGTCTGCATTCAAGACAACGCAAGGGAGGCATAGAAGTTGTTGTGATTCGCTTACCCAGAATTTCAAATTTTACTGATTTTCATTGGCTGGAAATGATTGAGGGCATTGATTTACGATACACGGATGTTGCTTCTGAAATTGGCACACCGGATTTGTTGATCATACCTGGCACGAAGAATACACTGGAAGATTTGGCTTTTCTAAGAGATACGGGCATTGAAGCAACTATTAAAAAAGTACATGAAGCAGGCTCAATGATCTGTGGTATCTGCGGCGGATTTCAAATGCTTGGTTCATGGCTTCATGATCCACATAAGGTTGAAAGCGAAAGAGGCTCCATGCGAGGTATGGGATTACTGGGAGTTGAAACTACATTTGAACCTCATAAAACCACTATACAGGTGAATGGAACTGCTTTGGATCAGTATCCCGTAAAAGGCTATGAAATACATATGGGCCAGTCCAACTTATTGGAAAGTGTGAAGCCCTTTGCACGTGTTAAAGGATTGAGTGAACATTTGTCACGTGATGATGGAGCTGTTTCCCAGGACGGAAAGGTCTGGGGCACATACATTCACGGGATTTTTGATAACCAGAAGTTTGTGGAGGCGTTATTTAAAAAACTAAACGAACAAACGGGTAAAGAAACTTCAGTAAGAATAACAGAAGAATTTGCAGTGTATAAAGAAAAACAATACAAGAAACTGGCGGACTCCATAAGAGAATCCATAAACATCGACAAAGTATATCAATTAATGGGACTGAAGTTGGGAGACTGATGATGATTTTATTCGCATATTTACTGGATCAATGGCTGGCAGATCCACCGCATTGGCCGCATCCGGTCAGGTTTATGGGACATTTAATCTCTTTCGTAGAAAAACATTTTTATTCCAGTTCAGCCTCAAAACAAAAGCAGCTCCTAAGCGGCTTTGCATTGGTTTTGATCGTTTTGGTTGTAACAGCTGGTGTCACTTTAACAGGACTTCGCTTGTTTTCATTCATACACCCTGTATTGGGATACGCCTTCACCATATACCTGGCCTATGCTTCGTTGTCTGCAAAAGGTTTGAAACTGGCGGCATTGGAAGTGCTTCATCCTCTGGAACGACAAGAGCTCTTGGAAGCCAGAAAAAAATTATCACTCATTGTAGGTCGTGATACCCAAGCATTATCTGAAGAGGGTGTTGCCCGGGCTGTGGTGGAAACGGTGGCTGAAAACTTTTCTGATGGTGTGATGGCGCCTCTCTTTTATTTCGTCATTGGAGGTGCACCTTTGGCAATGATGTATAAAGCAATCAACACAATGGATTCAATGGTGGGTTATCAAAATGAACGCTACGAATATTTTGGCCGTGTGGCTGCAAAGCTGGATGATGCGGCAAATTGGGTGCCGGCCCGCCTGTCAGTTGTGTTTCTCATACTGGCAGGCGCTGTTGCTGGTTATGATTGGCGGAAAGGGATTAAAACAGCCCGGTTGGATGGACGGAGCCACAAAAGCCCTAATGCTGGGTGGCCGGAAGCGGTCATGGCAGGAACCTTAGGAGTTCAACTGGGTGGTACTAACATTTATTTTGGTAAACGGGTGGTTAAACCAACCATAGGTCAAGCCGGGAAGGCAGTGGATGGTAATGCAATAAAACAGGCGCTAAAATTACTGGATTGGTCCACTGGTATCGCAGTAATTGCAGCTTTGACCATATCGGCCATCTTGGGAGGTTAATACGTGATGCATGGTGGAAACATTCATTATTTAATGCGAAACACAAATCTGAACAGCTCAGACTGGGTTGATTTTAGTGCCAACATTAACCCACTGGGATTATCCAGCGAGTTAACGGATTTATTTTATCAGTCAATAGCAGAAGCAGTGCATTATCCTGACCCTGATTACCATGATTTGTACCGTGCAACAGCGGTCTGTTTTGGGTGCGATGAAAAACACATTCTTTTGGGAAATGGTGCAGTGGATGTTCTTTATCAATGGTTGCATAAAATGTCTCCCAGGAAAGCTATTATTCCGGCGCCTACTTTTAGTGAATACGAAAAGGCTTTAAAAGGGGTCAACGCTGAGATAATCTATGCAACCCTCCACCAGGACAACAATTTTGATATAACAGCTGAAATGCTTGCCCCACTGCTAACCAAAGACATCGATCTTGTGGTTTTATGCAACCCAAATAACCCAACAGGAAGAATTATACCGTCTGAAGAAATGGATAAGATTCTGCGTTTGGTGTTGAGCCATAAGTGTTATCTTATGGTGGATGAAGCGTTTATGGACTTCATTGAGGATGGGGACAAGCAAACATTAATTTCAAAAATCAATGCACTACCACAGGTTTCCGTCCTTCGTTCTTTTACTAAGATATTTGCAATGCCTGGTATACGATTAGGGGCTGTGGTAGCCGGTAACAGTCAACTCATCGCTCAATGTAAAGAGGAAGCGGTTCCCTGGAAGATCAATGCCGTGGCAAACGCCTTTCATCGATACATCAACACCGATGACGCAAAAGAGTATACAATCAAAACACGTCACCTGATAACAAAGGAGAGACAATGGTTATACAACCATTTGTCAGCTTTGCAACAATTAAAGGTTATCAATGGCGCCGCAAATTATTTGTTGGTTCATTGGAAGGACAATAATAGAACTGTTGCAGAATTAAGGGAAAGGTTGCTGCAATCAGGTATTGTTATCAGAGATTGCAGTACGTTTATTGGACTGGATGAGCGTTGGTTTCGTGTGGCTGTTAAAAACAGAAATGAAAATGAACGCTTGGTAAGCGCCATTAAAGACAATATTGACTAAAACAAGTACACTACTTTTCAAAATAGACAAAACTAAAGGTTTTTGGTCCGCAATGGCTTGAAATGACACAACCAGCCTGTGTGATCACAACCTGGGCTTCGGGCATAAGTGTGGTAATATGACGGCTCAAAGCATCTGCCATTTCAGGACACATGGAATGGTTGACCATAACCAGCTCTTGGTGAGTGTGATTGGGGTCAAGAAGTCCCAGCATTTCCTGGAGAAGTTTCTCCCGTTTCCCTCGCACTTTTCGATTTACAAGGATTTGGCCATCCACCACCTGAAGAATGGGACGAATGCGCAACATACTACCCACCAGGTTTTCCAGTGAAGAGCAACGTCCGCCACCATGAAGGTATTCCAGTGTATCCACTGCGAAAAAAGTGCGCACTTTAGGTACTAAAAATCTCAGCTCATCAGCCAGTGCTTTAACACTAAGCTGCGGTTTTTCATTGAGTTGAACAGCTTTCATGACCAACAGACCAATGCCAGCAGATAAATTAAGAGAGTCAATGATTTCGATTCGATGATCATCAAACTCAGAAGCCGCTATGCGGGCGTTTTGAATGGTTGATGATAATCGGGACGACAAACCGATGTATAAAATATCGTGACCGGCATCAATGGCGGGGGTGAAAGCTTCTAAAAAGTCACTTGGGGACGGACTGGCGGTTTTAGGGAAAATGCCGGTTTCCGAAACATTTTCATACAGTTTAGATGGATCAATGTCCACGCCGTCAAGGTAGGCAGTATTTTTAAAATTTACATACAATGGAATAATGGATATATTTTCAGTTTCTACAAACGAAGCAGGCAAATCGCTTGTGCTGTCTGTCATAATGATTATTCTTCCCATGTCTGATCCCCCTTCAGTTTGAACACACTTCATTATAACCATTGTCAATGATCACGTCAAAATATTTTTCTTGCCAGTTGTGGCCTGACCGTGTAAAATAGTCAAGTGCATCCAGAGACGCTAAAATCCGGATGTTTAGATGATAAATGATGAAAAGGAGGTGTTAGTCATTAATAATAGAACCGTGTATTGGATTCATGCAGCAATGATCGCCGCCATCTATATAGTGATGACACTATTGTTTAGACCAATTAGTTATGGAGTGATGCAGGTTCGGGTTTCTGAAGCGTTGACAATCTTGCCTTTTCTAACGCCTGCCGCCATCCCTGGTTTGGCAATCGGGTGTTTGATTTCTAATATAGTTGGACCTTACGGTTTGCTGGATATTGTTGTTGGAACGGCAGCTACGACCTCGGCAGCCATTGTCACCAGCAAAATTAAATCAAAAAAATGGGCGCCCATGCCGCCAGTTTTGATCAATGCAGTTTTTATTGGGACGATGCTCTACTATCTGTTTTTAGGATCTCCTGAACAGGTACCTTTGTGGTCCGCGATGTTATGGGTTGGGGCGGGTCAATTGGTGGCCTGTTATGGGTTAGGATATCCATTGTTATTGGTGCTTGAAAAATACAAGGCAATTATTTTTAGGGTATAGAGCAAGTGACAGTATGACCGGCATTGTCAAAGGACAATGCCGGTTTTTTTACATTTGACAAACATGTGTTGGAGAAAGCTATTTTTTTTCGTAATGTAGTTGCTGGCCGCAGTTTTCCAACACTGCGATGGAAGAAGATGAGTTGGTCAATTTACTTGAAAACATTTTTGTTACATCGAAGTTGGTCCCAAAATGCATGGGGACCATCAAAGATGGTTTGCAGGTTTCAACAAAATGTTCACCTGCCAGGTAATAATGTTCTTCCAATCTGGGATCAACCGGTACAAAAGCAACATCAATACTTTTGGCACAAAGAGGTTGAATTTCTTTTTTGAAATCAAGTTCTTCCTTTTCCAGCTGCTGGGGAGAAAACTCATTCCAGTGCCACCAGTTTAGGTCCCCTGAGTGGAAGAAAGACATGTTATCTGCCTGCACATAGAACGACACTCCATCATCGGTGGAACCAAAGGTTTCAATGGAAACTTCATTGATTTTAAGTTTTTCACAGGGGTTCATTAAATGGCAGTTTTTAGAGGGCTGGACGGGAACATCATAACCGGCAACAAGGTGTAATGATGGATTAGCTGCTTGCCAGTCAAGTACTGAAGGCATGTAATGATCCTGGTGGTGATGAGAAACAAAAACAAAAACATTATTCCGGTCACTGATCCACTTTCGGAAAACATCATGACGATTAAACCCTGTTACATCAAGGGATTTGTCAGGTTCAATGTAGTCAAAAATCAGTGTATGATTAATTGTTTCAACAATAAATCCACTGTGGTATACATGGGTTATTTGAGCCGTAAAAGGTTTCATAAAATGCTCCTTTCTTTTTGAGGCCAAGGTTATTCCCATCAATACCCTCCTTAAGCCATTTTTAAAACATTCATTGCGGCTAAACTCATCTATGGTATAATCGGATATAAGAACTATTCAGTTCAATACGCTCAGAGGGAGGGTTTCCATGGGATTGAATGTTGTGCTTTATCAGCCGGAAATTCCACAAAATACTGGCAACATAGCCCGTACCTGCGTGGTGCTGGGTGCATCACTTCATATAATTGAGCCAACAGGTTTTTCATTATCTGATAAAATGGTAAAACGTGCAGGGTTAGATTATTGGGATCTGTTGGATCTCCATGTATATAAGAATTTCGATCATTTTTTAAAAGAAAATCATGACCCCCAGGTATACTGCATGACCACGAAATCCAGATCAATGTACCATGATGTTGAATACCCGGATCCCTGTTATTTATTGTTTGGTCAGGAGACGGCCGGATTACCGCCGTTTATCCATGAAGCATATGGTAAAACCAGTTTCAGGCTTCCCATGGTTGACCATCCAAAAGCAAGGTCACTAAACCTGTCAAATGCTGTAGCAGCGGTATGTTATGAAGTTCTCAGACAATGGAATTTTCCTGGGTTGCAATAAGGAGGAGTACAATGGGAAACATTCAAATGATCACAGACAGCATGACAGATATACCCAAAGAGTTGCAGGAGAAATATAGTATAAAAATGATTCCTTTAACAATTACCTTTGGCCAGACTTCCTATTTGGATGGTGTTGAAATCGAAATGGAAGAATTCTATCAAAGACTGTCAAACACAGACGTACTTCCACAGACTTCACAGGTCACGCCAATACAATTTCAAAATGCATTTCAACAGGCTTTGGAGGAAGGTAATCAGGTGCTTTGTATCAATGCATCATCCCGGGCCAGTGGAACCCATCAGTCTGCCCTTATTGCGAAAGAAACCATTGGATCTAATGACATTCAAGTGGTTGATACCCTTGGATTATGTATGGGTGCAGGATTAACGGTGATTGAAACAGCCAGGTTTCTTGAATCAGATCACTCTTTAGATGAGGCATCTGCGTTTGCCAGAAAATATTCTGAGGGGATGAAACACATTTTTACTGTTGATACAGTAACTTATCTTCAGAAAGGCGGCCGCATCGCCCCTGGAAAGGCACTTGTGGCTAACATACTTAACATAAAACCAATTTTAACAGTAACCAATGGTTTGGTTGAACCCTTGGATAAGGTGCGGGGCTCAAGAAAAGTGATTGAGAAAATGATTGAATTGACCCGGTCAACGGGAGAGGACTTGAAAAGTAAAACAATCGCCATTGCTCATGCCAACGCCCGGGACCAGGCAGAGGAATTAAGAAATAAAATAATTGAAATGATAAAGCCAAAAGAAATTATCATGTCTCAGATTGGATGTACCATTGGTACACATACGGGTCCGGGAACATTGGCAATTTTTTTGCATGAATAATGAATTAAGACAACTTTGGGGGTGAAAATGTGCAATTTCCAGTTATTAAGGCAGAAGGATATACACTGATTCATGCAGCTGAGTTGATTCCAAAATTCAGTGCTGTTGGCAGAGAATCCATGCGTAACAGTGTCACAGTTGAATTTATGTCTGACGTGGCCAGTGAATTAAGATCCTTTGATCAAGCAGTTCACTATCCACCAAATCAGGTATACGTCGGCGAACTGAAGCCGGAAGCATTAAGGTCCATTGAGATGCCATGGTACAACCATCCCCTTGATGAGGCTGATCGATTTGGTGCTTTTGGAGAAATAATGCCCTATGAAGAATTTATTGGGTTATTGAAAATATCGGACGTCTTCGACTTGATTCGCTTGGAAAAGAAGTTCACGACAGACATAAAGAAAATTTTGGCGAAACATCCACTGTTTAGTGAACAACGCATCGCAAAACTAAAAGAAGGCGAAGACGAAGAATCCCTTGATTATCATATCCAACAACAGGGAGCTCTTCCCCTGGAAGTAAACGGGAGACTGGTGGGTTGTGTGAAGCGAGGCCACGAGTTTGACCCCAATTTATCCCCGGCGGTGATATTGGAAAATTTAGCCACAAAGTCATCTGCCGTATTAACCTGTTTAAATTTACTGGATCGAAACGGTATAGATCCAGACGAGATTGACTATGTCATTGAGTGCTCTGAAAGTGCGGCTGGTGACATAACACAACGGGGTGGAGGCAATTTTGCCAAAGCCATTGCCGAAGCCATTGGCGCAAATAATGCAACCGGATCAGACACCCGTGCATTTTGTGCTGCCCCAGCTCATGCCATCGTTGAAGCGGCTGCCCTGGTGAGTTCAGGCATTTATAAAAATGTACTTGTCACTGCCGGTGGCTCAGTGGCAAAACTGGGTGTGAATGCAAGGGAGCATATGCTGAAAGGTGTGCCTGTGCTGGAAGACATGGTTGCTGGTTTTGCAGTGCTCATTGGTGAAAATGATGGTGTGAACCCAATTATTCGAACAGATTTGATTGGAAAACACACAGTTTCTACGGGGTCTTCTCCCCAGGCAGTCATTACATCACTTGTGACAACCCCATTGGACAAAGCAGGTTATAAGATTAAAGACATTGATCGATATTCAGTTGAAATGCAAAACCCTGACATTACAAGACCTGCCGGAGCTGGGGATGTTCCGGAAGCAAATTATAAAATGATTGCAGCATTGGGTGTTAGAAGGGAAGAACTGGAACAAAAAGAAGTAGCAGCATTCGGAGAAAGATTCGGATTGCCAGGATGGGCCCCCACACAAGGGCATATACCATCGGGGATTCCTTACATTGGACATGCACGACACGCTTTTTTGAACAATGAAATACACCGGGCCATGATCGTAGGAAAAGGCAGTTTATTCCTGGGGCGTTTGACGAACCAGTTTGATGGCATTTCATTGATTCTTGAGAAGAATCCCGGAGAAATATCCCAGGAAGCAAGTAAAATGATTTCTGAAGATGAAGTGAAGAAAATGATTGCAACGGTTATGAGGGATTTTGCCGCCCAACTGCTTACTGAACAGGAATCTTAAAACCGAGGTGGATTGTATGAATGACAAGATACCAGTAAAACGGATCATGGGTGAAGTTTTTTACCAGATAGCAGAAGCCATTGAAACAGGTAAACTGGATAAGAAGGTAAAAATTGGACTGACAACGTTTGGATGCGAAGTAGGGATTGAGCAGTGGGTAGCAGCTGCTGAAGACATATCCAGAAACAGAGAGGATTTTGAGGTTGTTTTAATCGGTCCGAAACTTACCACAACCTTGCTGCAATTTGAAGCCGACACAGAAGATGAAGCACATCACAAGATGGAAACCATGTTGGATTTCGGAATGATTGATGCCTGCATTACAACTCATTATACCTATCCCATCGGTGTTGCATCAGTTGGAAAAATGATGGCCCCAGGTAAAGGGAAAGATTTTTATTTGGCCACCACCTCTGGCACAGCTGCCTTAAATCGTTCTGCAGCCATGGTGATGAATGCAATTTATGGCATCATCACTGCGAAAACCATGGGAATCATTGATCCAAAGGTAGGTATACTGAATGTGGCGGGTGCCCGAAAAACAGAAAAAAAACTAAAGCAGCTTAAAAAACAAGGGTACCCCATTCATTTTGCTCAATCCCTCAGGCCTGAATCCGGTTGTATCATGAGAGGAAATGATGTGGTTGCCGGCACCCCGGATGTGTTGGTTCATGATTCTTTAACTGGTAACATCACCATGAAGATGTTTGCAACCTTCATGACAGGAGGTTTTTTTGAATCAGCTGGCGCTGGTTATGGTCCTGGTATTGGCCAGCATTATGACCGGTTAGCCATGGTCATTTCCAGGGCATCAGGACACATTGTCGTTCAACAGGCAATACTCTATGCAGTTCAACTTGTAAAAGGAAATTTAGTGAAGGTCGCGCAGAACGAATTTGCCCTGGCAAAAAAAGCTGGGCTGGAACAGATTGTTGAGGAGCTGACCAAAGAACGAGACGATGAAAGCTATAGACCAGGTACTGGAGTTGTTTCTCCTTTGGGCGAACCGGTAAACCAGGGGATTTCAGGCATCGATATAATGGAGTTGGAAAAAGCTGTTAGGGTCGTATGGTCAGAGGGAATCTACGCTGAAAGTGGAATGGGTTGCACAGGCCCTGTGTTAATGGTGAATGAAAAGAAGTTTGACCAGGCCTTGATGATACTAAGAGAAAATGGTTACTTAGTATATGAAGAAATCGAGTGTGTATAACACATGCAAAATACATGCCAAATATTGACTATTTATTGCCAATCTCTTTTTATTATGTTAGATCAATGATATAATATGATTAGTGGTCACGGACATTTGAGGCCATCCTGATAATATAGGAGTGTGATGGCAATGGAAATGGGATACAATCTCCATTTGGAACAATCACAAAAGCTGGTGATGACACCGCAGTTGCGGCAAGCTATTAAAATACTTCAGTTCACTTCTTTGGAGCTGGAAGAGTACATCGAACAACAAATTGAAAACAATCCGGTCATCGAAATTAGTGAAGAAGATCGGGCAGCCAAAACTGAGCCCGTTGAAGAGAATAAGATTGACTGGAAAGAATATGCCGAAGACTTCGATAACTATGAATATTGCAAAGATGCCTATCATCACAATAAGGATAATGATTTCAATTATGAAAATATTATCTTTAAAGACCCAACCTTGAGAGAACACCTTATGTTTCAATTACAACTGACTAATTTGGATCAAACCTATCAAGAAATAGGTGAATACATTATTCAGAATTTGGATGATAATGGATACCTCCCCATTTCTGTTGAAGAAATAGCTGAGGATCTTGAAGTAGACACACATGACGTTGAAAACATGTTGAAGGTTGTACAAAACTTTGAACCAGCAGGGGTTGGAGCCAGAAGTCTGAAAGAGTGCTTGACGATTCAGTGTCGCACCATTGGACTCAGGGATGAAAACGTTTACATGGTCATTGAAAAATACCTGGACGAACTGGCAGACAACAGATACCCTGTTATTGCAAAAAACATGGGAATTACCACAAGTGAGGTCCAGGATATCTGCGATCTTCTAAAAACCCTGGAACCGAAACCTGGACGCATGTATGCTGAAGTAGACAATCGATATGTGGTACCAGATGTGGTGGTGCGAAAAGTAGGTAATGAATATTATATTATTCCCAACGATCGCAATGCACCCAGGTTGACAATTCGCAAAGATTATCAGAAAATGTTGTCCAGCGAAAATAAAAATGACGATGCAGTAAAATTTTTGAATGATAAATTCAACAGTGCCATGTGGTTAATAAAAAGTATTGAACAACGAATGCAGACCATCTACAAGGTGGTTGACATGATTCTCAAAAAGCAGCGGTGTTTTTTCGAATATGGAAAAAAACACTTGAAGCCCATGACACTTAAAGAAATTGCAGATGAGATCGGCGTCCATGAATCCACTGTCAGTCGTGCAACCAATGGTAAATATATGGAAACACCAATGGGAACCTATGAATTGAAATATTTCTTCTCCAGTGGTGTCTCTGATGGTTCAGCAGAAGGCATTGCATCAGAAAGCATTAAGAACTATATTCGGGACATTATTGATGAAGAAAACGCGCGAAAACCTTTAAGCGATGACCGCATTGCAAGAGAACTTGCGGGAAAAGGGATCGAAATATCAAGGAGAACTGTTGCAAAATACCGAGAAGATATGAAAATACCTGCGTCATCAAAAAGAAAGCGGTATTAATCCTTCGGTAAAATGAATAAATTGAGTAACCATGGTTGATGCAACGGTTTTTATAAGATATAATGAGGGTGGGCAGAAGAGCTCGCTCTTTTTTTTACACTTACAGGGACACAAATTACATCGCAGGGATTCAAAACGTCCCGCGGAAGAGGGTTGAATTATGAGAGGGTTGTTGGATCTTCAAAAGATAATCGTGCCAGAAATGCTGACTTTAATGGAAAAGCGGTATCACATTCTCCGTAATGTGCTGGTTTGGCAACCGATTGGCAGAAGGTTACTGGCAGGGAAATTACAAATCGGTGAACGAATTGTGCGAAAAGAAATTTCATTTCTTCAAAAACAGGACCTCCTGGAAGTCAATGCTGGAGGTATGTTAGTAACGCCCAAAGGCAAGGAAGTGATTCATCAACTGAAGGAAAGTATTTATCAGTTAAGGGGTATTCGTCACCTCCAGGAATCACTTCAGAAGAAGCTTGGCCTTAAAAAAGTGATTGTTGTGTCGGGCAACCTGGAAGAAGAAGAGTATGTGTTAAACGATCTGGGAAAAGTGGCTGCTGTGTTATTGCAGCAGACGGTGGAAGCTGGCATGGTACTGGGGGTTACCGGAGGTAGTACAATGGCAGCGGTGGCAGATAATCTAAGTCCACTAAAAAAAGATGAAGACATTACAGTCGTGCCCGCACGTGGAGGATTCGGTCGTGAGGTTGAAAAACAGGCTAACACAGTTGTGTCACAAATTGCCAGAAAACTTGGAGCAAAGTACTTTTTATTGCATGCTTCCGATAATCTCAGCAAGGAAGCGTTGAAAAGCGTGTTGAATGATCCTGCAATCAAGAAGGTTATTGACACCATAAAAACCACGCAATGCCTTGTCTTTGGTATTGGACGTGCGGACGATATGGCTATAAGAAGAGAATTTTCCGGGGAACAAATCGACCTTCTGATAAAGCACCGGGCTGTTGCAGAATCTTTTGGTTATTATTTCACCCGTGATGGTTCAATCGTTTACGAAATAGAAACACTCGGTATCAATTTCAGTGATTTTTCAAAAATTGAACACGCCATCGGTGTGGCGGGAGGTGCTAAAAAGGCAGAAGCCATCTATACCATTGCAAAACTCAAGCCTCAGATGATGTTGGTCACTGATGAAGCAGCTGCCATGGAAATTATGAAACACTACTAAAAATCAGATTAGATACACATTTGTCCTTAATTTGAATAGGAGGAGATTCTATGTCTTTGCTTAACAAGAAAAGAATGGATGACTTACAGGTAAGTGGAGAAAAAGTGTTGGTGCGATGCGATTTTAATGTGCCAATGGACAAGGAAGGAAACATAACGGATGACATTCGAATTCGTGCAGCCTTGCCCACAGTAAAGTATTTATTAGAACAAAACGCTGCTGTGATTTTAATGTCTCATTTGGGGCGGCCTAAAGGTGAACCAAATCCCAAATATTCATTGAAACCCGTTGCGAACAGAATCGAGAAATTACTTGGTCTGGAAGTATTATTTGCTGATGATGATACTGTCACTGGACCTGTGGCTCAACAAGCTTCCAAAAATCTAAAACCTGGTCAGGTTATGCTTCTGCAGAATGTACGCTATAGGAAGGAAGAAGAAAAAAATGAGCCTTCCTTTTCCCGTGAATTGGCGACCCTGGGTACCATGTATGTGAATGACGCCTTTGGAACAGCTCACAGAGCTCATTGTTCCACAACGGGGTTAGCTGAATATCTTCCTGCAGCCATGGGCTATTTGATTGAGAAGGAAGTTAAGTTTTTAGGAAAAGCTTTGGAAAATCCAGAAAAACCATTTGTTGCCATCTTGGGTGGTGCAAAAGTTTCAGATAAAATTGGTGTTATCGAAAACCTGCTTAACAAAGTGAATACATTGGTTATTGGTGGAGGAATGGCCTATACTTTCCTCAAGGCAAAGGGATACGAAATTGGAAAATCGTTGCTGGAAGAAGATAAGATTGAACTGGCCACTCAATTGATGGAGACAGCAGCGGCAAAAAATGTGAAGCTGTTACTTCCCGTTGACACGGTTTCTGCCTCTGAGGTATCGGCAGAAGCTTCCTTTGAAACAGTTGATATTGAAGCGATGCCCGCTGATGGCATCGGCGTGGATATCGGACCAAAAACAGTTGCGCAATATGCTGAAGCAATCAAAGATGCAAAAACAGTTGTGTGGAATGGTCCCATGGGTGTTTTTGAAATTGAGGCATTTGCCACAGGTACACGTGAAGTTGCAAAAGCCCTGGCAGAATCTGAAGCAGTTACCATTATTGGCGGTGGAGACAGTGCTGCGGCTGTTGAGCAAATGGGATTTGCTGATTCAATGACACACATTTCCACAGGTGGGGGCGCTTCACTGGAGTTCTTAGAAGGCAAAGTACTTCCAGGCATTGCCGCCATACCTGAAAAATAGTTTTGAATAATGGGAAGTAGAGAACAGGAGGCTATTGTATGAGAGTTCCGCTGATTGCAGGCAACTGGAAAATGAACCTGGATTGCCGGCAAGGTGCAGATTTAGTGAAATCGATTAAGGTTGCAGTACAGGAGACTGAAGTGGAAGTGGCAGTGTGCTGCCCATCAATTCTTTTAGGCTGCATTGGTGAATCAGTTGAAAACACTAGCATTAAACTGGGTGCGCAAAACATGCACTGGGAAGACGCTGGGGCTTTTACAGGGGAAATTTCTCCTGACATGCTGCTGGAAGCGAAGGTTCACTATGTCATAATAGGTCACTCAGAAAGACGTCAGATTTTTAGCGAAACAGACGAAATGGTTAACAAAAAGGTGGCGAAAGCAATAGTAAAGGGAATAACACCGATTATGTGCATCGGTGAGACATTGGCTGAGAGAGAAGCTGATGAGACATTCTCTGTGCTCAAACGTCAATTAGAGGAAGGCATCAAAGGAATATCTCCGGAAGAGGTTAAGACACTGGTTATCGCCTATGAACCTATTTGGGCCATTGGGACAGGCAAAACCGCTACCCCGGAACAGGCAAACGAAGCCATTGGTTATATTCGTAGTGAACTGGAAAAGCTCTACGGCAACCAGGTTTCGGAAGAAATCCGTATATTGTATGGCGGCAGCGTCAAACCCGACAATGCAACAGAAATTATGAATTGTGAAGAAATCGACGGAGCACTGGTGGGAGGTGCCAGCTTAAAAGCAGATGACTTTATTGGCATCATTCAGTTTTAGTGCGAAAGGAAGCGTTATCATGAAAAAACCAATTGTTTTGATGATCCTGGATGGATTTGGTATGCGGGATCAAGTAGTGGGAAATGCAGTAAAAAAAGCGAAATTGGAGAACTTTGATCATTTAATGAATGAATGGCCTCACACTGAGCTGCAGGCAAGTGGTTTAGCAGTGGGATTGCCAGAAGGACAAATGGGCAACTCAGAAGTTGGTCACCTGAACATCGGAGCAGGAAGGGTGGTATACCAGGAACTTACGCGCATCACAAAGTCAATTGCAGACGGTGATTTTTTTGAAAACGCTGTGCTGCTGGATGCCATTAAACACGCAAGGGACAAACAACAGACACTTCATTTAATGGGGCTTGTTTCCGACGGTGGAGTGCATAGTCATGTGGATCATCTGCTGGCATTGTTGGAAATGGCAAAAAAATACGAAGTTAGTGATGTTGCCATTCATTGTTTTCTTGATGGCAGAGACACCCCGCCACAAAGCGCATTAGATTATATAAAAACTGTGGAAGAAAAAGTGAAGCATCTTGGCGTTGGTCGGATTACAACAGTTTCTGGCAGGTATTATGCCATGGACCGTGATAAAAGATGGGAACGGGTTAAACTTGCTTATGATGCCATGGTACTGGGCGAAGGATTAAAAGAACCAACTGCAGAGGAAGCCATCACTAAGTCTTATGAACGCGGCGAGAATGATGAATTTGTGAAGCCGACGGTTATTGGATTGAATCCTAATGAAAAATACCTGGTGAGTGAAGGCGATTCTGTTATTTTTTTCAACTTCCGGCCTGACCGGGCAAGAGAAATGACCCGGGCATTACTGGATGATGATTTTGAAGGTTTTGAAAGACCGAAGGGTATCTTTTCGTTAAATTACATTACAATGACACAGTACGATAAAACAATCGAAGGGGCTAAAATAGCCTATCCACCACAAACGCTAAATAAAACCATCGGAGAAACAGTCAGCTTACAGGGTGGAACTCAATTACGCATTGCTGAAACAGAAAAATATGCCCATGTAACCTATTTTTTAAATGGTGGCAGGGAAGAGTCGTTTAAAGGTGAAGATCGCATTCTGGTACCATCACCAAAGGTTGCCACCTATGACCTTCAACCGGAAATGAGCGCTGTGGAAGTAACGGAGGCTTTGCTGGAGCGATTAGATCAGGAGGAGTTAAACCTGATCGTGCTGAATTATGCCAATCCGGACATGGTCGGACATACAGGTATCATGGAAGCTGTGGTGAAAGCCCTTGAAACAGTTGATAAAAGCATGCAGCGGATTGTTGACAAAGTGCTGAATAAGAACGGTGCCTTATTGATCACATCAGATCACGGCAATGCAGAAGAACTAGTGAATGAAGAAACAGGAGAGCCGGTGACAGCTCATACAACCAATCCAGTTCCATTGATCATGGTGGGAATGGAGAACGCCAGTCTTCTGGATGGAGGAAAATTATGTGACCTGGCACCAACACTTCTGGAAATGATGGGTCTGGAACAACCGGAAGAAATGACTGGCCATTCATTATTAAAAAAATAATTCAAAAGGAGTGTGTGAGAATGACAATGATAACTGATGTATATGCACGAGAAGTATTGGATTCCAGGGGGAACCCTACCGTTGAGGTGGAAGTATACCTGGAAAGTGGTGTTATGGGTAGTGCCATTGTTCCTTCTGGAGCATCAACAGGTATTTTTGAAGCTGTTGAATTAAGGGACGGGGATAAAAGCAGATACATGGGAAAAGGTGTGTTAAAAGCCGTTGAAAATGTAAATGACATCATCGCACCGGAAATCATTGGATTGGATGCGGTTGACCAAGTGGCAATAGACGAAATTATAATTGAACTGGATGGAACAGAAAACAAATCAAAGCTGGGAGCCAACGCTATGCTTGGTGTATCCATGGCAGTTGCCAGAGCGGCCTCTAACGCACTTGAATTACCATTTTTCCAATACATTGGGGGAGTCAATGCCAAGCAGTTGCCAATGCCGATGATGAATATCTTAAACGGTGGTGCCCATGCTGATAACAATGTGGATATTCAGGAATTTATGGTTATGCCATTGGGAGCTGCAACCTATGCAGAAGGACTGCGCATGGGCGTTGAAGTATATCACAACCTGAAGGCAGTTTTGAAGGAAAAAGGGCTGGCAACAGGTGTAGGCGATGAAGGTGGCTTTGCACCAAACCTTAAATCCAACGAAGAAGCTTTCCAGGTAATCGTCATGGCCATTGAAAAAGCTGGTTATAAACCGGGAGAAGATTTGAAAATAGCTGTCGATGCAGCGGCATCAAGTTTCTACCTGGAAGATGAAAAAATGTATGATCTGGCAGGTGAAGGTGTTAAGAAAACTGCCGAAGAAATGATCGATTATTATGAGGAAATGATTAATAAATACCCCATCATCTCCATTGAAGACGGTCTGGCGGAAGAAGACTGGGAAGGCTGGGCCCTGATGAACAAACGATTGGGCAACAGGATTCAGATTGTGGGAGATGACATCTTTGTTACGAATACAAAGCGACTTAAAAAAGGCATAGAAGAAAAGTCTGCCAATTCCATTTTGATCAAACTTAACCAAATCGGTACAATAACCGAAACCCTTGATACCATTGAAATGGCTAAACGTGCCGGGTTCACCTGCGTTATTTCTCACAGATCAGGTGAAACAGAAGACAGTACCATCGCCGATTTTGCCGTGGCAGTTAATGCTGGACAGATAAAAACGGGTGCCCCTGCAAGAACAGACCGGGTAGCTAAATATAACCAATTACTTCGCATTGAAGATGTACTTGGAGATACAGCAAAATTTGGTGGAGAAAATTTGTTCTACAACATGAAATAATGACGAACATGTATTGATGACACAGTATAAAAGCAGCTTCTTTCCATAAGGTGAAGAAGCTGCTTTTCAATCAGTCATTAAATTGTTATCCTGGATTGGTTTTGCGACTTTTCTCTGCGAGTTTTCTGTTGCTTTAAATAGGCCCCTGTGATAGAATAGCTGTGTTAAAGGCGAGGTATGGGAGGTGTGAAAATGGGTACATTGAGAACTGTATTAATGATCATTCAGGTCATTGCTTCATTGGTGCTTATCGGAAGTATTCTCATGCAATCTGGCAAGAGCGCTGGGTTGTCCGGTGCAATTACAGGTGGTGCAGAGCAATTATTCGGTAAACAGGGAAGAGGATACGAAGCCGTTTTAGCAAAAGTCACTACTGCAGCTGCAGTACTGTTTATTCTTGTTGCTATAGCTTTGGTTGCAATTCAGTAAAAGATAACCTAAACAACAGGAGGGACACGATCAAATGAGTCAATTTTATCTGGCACCACTGGCTGGGGTAATCGCGTTGGTTTTCGCGTATATGCTGGCCCAAAAAATTTCAAAAGTAGATCCTGGAACGGATCGCATGAAAGAGATTGCTTCTTATATTCATGAAGGTTCAATGACTTTTATGAAAAGAGAATACAAAACGTTGGTCATTTTTGTTATTGTGCTGGGTGTTGTACTGGCAATTGGGATTAACATCTTAACAGCAATCAGTTTTTTACTTGGAGCACTATTCTCAGGTTTAGCTGGATTTTTTGGTATGCAGGTTGCTACGAAAGCAAATGTTAGAACAGCCAACGCTGCCAAAGAAAGTGGTATGAACAAAGCCTTAAGTGTTGCCTTTTCAGGTGGGGCCGTCATGGGCATGTCAGTGGTAGGTTTAGGGTTGCTTGGTGTTGGAGGACTCTTTATCATTATGACAGCTCTGGAAGGAGCTGAAGCTGCAGGCACAATTATTACCGGTTTTGCCTTAGGGGCCTCTTCCATTGCACTCTTCGGACGTGTAGGCGGAGGAATCTATACCAAAGCAGCCGATGTTGGTGCTGACCTGGTGGGTAAAGTGGAAGCTGGTATTCCTGAAGACGATCCCCGAAACCCTGCGGTAATCGCTGATAATGTTGGCGACAACGTGGGCGATGTTGCTGGTATGGGTGCGGACCTCTTTGAATCATATGTAGGATCCATTATTTCTGCAATTGCATTAGGACTTATCGCTTATGGTCTGAATGGCGCCTTATTTCCATTACTTCTTGCAGCCATTGGAATTATTGCATCTATTATTGCCACTTATTTTGTTAAGGGAGAGGAAGGATCCAATCCTGCCAAAGCATTGCACCGTGGCACTTATGTAAGTGGTGTTATTACCATTGTTGCAGCTTTTATACTCAGCAACATGCTCCTTGACAACCTGAGCGGTTTTATGGCTGTTGTCATTGGTCTTGTAGTGGGCATGGCCATCGGGAAAATAACAGAAGTATATACATCCGGTGATTATGAATCTGTTAAACACATTGCACAACAATCAGAAACCGGCGCAGCAACCACAATCATCACTGGATTGGCTGTCGGCATGATGTCCACCATGTACCCCATTATATTCATCGCGGTGGGTATCCTGGTTGCATACGGAGCCGCAGGACTTTACGGTATCGCTTTGGCAGCGGTGGGAATGCTGGCGACTGCCGGAATGACCATTGCCGTTGACGCCTATGGTCCCATTGCAGACAATGCGGGCGGTATTGCTGAGATGTGCGATTTGCCAAAAGAAGTCAGACAAATTACTGATAAATTAGACGCTGTAGGTAACACAACAGCTGCCATTGGTAAAGGCTTTGCTATTGGTTCCGCTGCTTTGACTGCACTGGCCCTGTTTGCTACTTATACTGCAGCGGTTGGGCTCACATCCATTGATTTAACAAAACCCACCGTAATCGCTGGTATGCTCATTGGCGGCATGCTTCCATTCCTATTCTCTGCATTAACCATGGAAGCAGTGGGTAAAGCAGCCAATCAAATGATTGAAGAAGTTAGACGTCAGTTCCGCACCATCGAAGGAATCATGGAAGGAACTGGTAAACCGGACTATGCAAACTGCGTTGATATTAGTACGGCAGCAGCACTTAAAGAAATGATTCTTCCGGGATTACTGGCAGTGCTTGTTCCCATTGCGATGGGTCTTTTATTGGGCACGGAAGCAGTTGGTGGTTTGCTGGCAGGGGCCCTGGTTGCAGGTGTGTTACTGGCAATCATGATGGCGAATGCAGGCGGCGCATGGGATAATGCGAAAAAGTATATTGAAGAAGGACATCACGGAGGAAAAGGAAGTGAATCTCATAAGGCAGCCGTTGTGGGTGACACTGTGGGAGACCCCTTTAAAGACACATCAGGCCCTTCCATCAATATTCTGATCAAGCTTATGACCATTGTTTCAGTTGTTTTCGCACCACTGTTTGTTGCCTTTGGCGGTCTGCTTTCCGGACTGTTTTAAGCGATCATCAAAAAGCCCTTTGCCTCTCAGGCAGAGGGCTTTTTTCCAATAGAAAGAAGGTTGAGGATGGACATGACCAATTGGCCGCTATCACCAGTCAATTCATATTATCTTTTAATGAGTTTGTTGGGATTTGTGGCAATGCTCATTGATAAAAGAAAGTCTGTCAAAGGTAAATGGCGAATTTCCGAAAAGTCACTGATGATTATTTCCCTGCTGGGCGGGGCATTGGGAGTCATAGTGGGAATGATATTATTTCGACACAAAATCAGAAAACCACTCTTCTATATTGGCGTGCCATTGGTCTACCTTATACACAGGGCACTGGTAATGCCGTTTCTGATCCAATTATTGATTGACATCGATTTTGTGTGGTAAATATAAAAGTATAGAAAGGGGGAGTTAGAATCGACGTATCAAGGAATGAACTTATGAAAGAAAAGGTATTGACATGTATGAAAACCACCGCATATCGACCAATGAAGATTCATGAGCTAATGGAAGCAATGGAAATTGGCTCTGATCAAAAAAAAGCACTTCAAGAAATCCTTTCTGACATGGAAAAAGAAGGACTTGTGATGTCAACCAGAAGCCAGCGTTATGGAATTCCGGAAAAAATGGGTTATATGACAGGTATTTTAAAAGGTCACTGGAAAGGTTATGGATTTGTGGATTCCATCGATCCAGAGCTTCCATCCGCCTACATTCCATCCAATGCCATGCGCAATGCCTTTCATTTAGACAAGGTTTTAGTGCGGATAAAAGAATCGGCTGGGGAAGACCAGAAAGCTGAGGGAGAAGTGGTAAAGGTACTGGAGCGAGGCGTGTTAGAGTTGCCGGGAACTTTTGAAAAGTCAAAGAAATTTGGGTTTGTTGTTCCTGATGATCCCCGGTTTAACTCAGATATCTTTATACCTGGGGACAAGGCAAAGGGTGTACCAAATGGTCACAAAGTCGTCTGCCGCATTACAAAATGGTCGGAAAACATGCGAAATCCAGAAGGTAAAATAATTGAAGTGTTGGGTAATCCAGCAGATCCGGAAACCGACATGATGGTTATTATTCGAAAACATGGATTAAATGAAACCTTTGGTAAAGGTGTTTTAAAGGATGCGCAAGCTGTTGCTAAAATAATACCGGAAAAAGAAATACACCGTCGCAAAGATTTAAGACAGATGAGCATTGTGACCATTGACGGACCGGATGCAAAAGATTTGGACGATGCCATCTCAGTTGAAAAAATAGACGGAAACAAAATTCGACTAGGTGTTCATATTGCAGATGTGGCACATTATGTACGAGAAGGATCAAAATTGGACCAGGAAGCCTGGGACAGAGGGACAAGTGTCTACCTGGTTGACAGGGTACTGCCTATGCTTCCGAAGGAAATTTCCAACGGTATTTGCAGTCTAAACCCCAATGAAGACAGACTGACCTTGTCAGTTTTTATGGACATTGATGACAAAGGTATTGTCGTACATCACGAAATACATGAGACCGTTATCAATACAACTGAGCGATTAATCTATGATGACGTAAGTGATTTGCTTGAAAATCATGATGAAGACCTGAAGAAGCGATACGGGCATATTAAAGCAGACCTTCAGTTGATGGATAAACTTTACCAACGGCTACGAAAAAGAAGAGACGCCCGGGGAGCCATTGATTTTCATTTTGTTGAGTCAAAAGTGGTGTTGGATGAACAAGGCAACCCCATTGATATCAGGTTAGAAGAAAGACGAACAGCTAACCGGATTATCGAAGAATTTATGTTGGTGTGTAATGAAACAGTGGCTGAACATCATTACTGGATGAAACAACCTTTTATTTATCGAATTCATGAAGACCCAGATGAAGAAAAAATGATGGATTTGAATAAATTTATTTTTCATTTTGGCTACAAACTCAAGGGTGCAGGTAGTGACATGCATCCAAAGGAATTGCAGCAATTATTGGCTGAAGTGGAAGGGAAAAAAGAGGCGCCCGTTATTAACACCATGATGTTGCGTTCATTAAAAAAAGCAAAATATACAGCGATCCATGATACACACTTTGGGCTGGCTGCCAGGTACTACACCCATTTTACCTCGCCTATTCGAAGGTATCCGGATTTAGCCATTCATCGAATCATTAAAGAAGTGTTAAAAAATGGAGTGTTGGCTGATGAAGAGGAAAGAAATAAGTTGGAGGGAAAGCTGGAAAAAACAGCTGCTCATTCATCTGAACAGGAGCGAAACGCTGAAGAGGCAGAAAGAGAATCCGTTGACTTGAAAAAAGCAGTCTACATGAAGCAACATATCGGAGAAACCTTTGACGGTCTCATATCAGGCATTACTTCTTTTGGAATCTTTGTGGAACTGGACAACACGGTGGAAGGTTTAATCAGGCTCAGTGATTTGGAAGATGACTATTATATTTACGACCAACAGCAACTGACATTAACGGGCGAAAGAACGAAAAAAGTTTTCCGTATCGGTGATGCGCTAACCATACGGGTAGAAGGTGTGAATCTTGCACAAAGAGAAATTGATTTTGCACTTGTAACTGTTGATAATGCTGTTGGCAAAGATAAGTGAATACATTGACTTTATAACAGATTTCAATTACACTTGTAAGAGGATATTGCTTCTTACAAACAACCAGGCTGCTATCCTGCAGCCACAGACAAAGGGGGATTTACATGAAGAAGTATAGTAGCATCGTATTGATATTGTTATTGGCATTGGCGTTAACCTTATCTGGATGCGGATCTCCAGAACCTGAAGAACCAGCTCCGGCAGATGAACCATCGGCTCCTGCAGAACCTGGTGAAGAGGCAGAAGAAGATGCCTTGCGTGTGGTATTGCTGCTTAATGGCACATTAGGCGATCGTTCCTTCTTTGATTCTGCAAACGCTGGCCTTGAAATGATTGAAGATGAGTTTGGGGCAGAAGTAAGAACCATCGAAATGTCTTACGATCAAACCCGTTGGGAACCAACCCTATGGGAAGTTTCTGAACAGGATTGGGACATCATCATATTGGGAACATGGCAAATGCAGGAATATCTTCAAGAAATTGCCCCTGAGTTTCCTGATAACCGATACATCATTTTTGACACGGCGGTAGATTATTCTGTTGCTGATTTAAGTAATGTGTATTCAATCTTGTACAAACAAAATGAAGGTTCATTCCTTGCAGGTGCTCTAGCTGCAAATGTAACATCTTCAGATATGGAACTGGCAAATGAACAAAAAATGATCGGCTTCCTGGGCGGTATGGACATTCCTGTTATCAACGATTTCCTTGTGGGCTATATTGAAGGAGCACTTTATGTTGATGAAGATGTTAAAGTATATGTTTCTTATATTGGTGGGTTTGATGATTCTGCCACTGGTAAAGAAATGGCCCTTGCCCAGTACAACGCAGGCGCAGACATAGGCTTTAACGTTGCAGGCCAAGCTGGGTTAGGACAATTGGATGCGGCAAAGGAAATGAACAAGTACGCCATTGGGGTTGACTCTGACCAGGCCATGGTATTTGCCGACAGTGATCCGGAAAAAGCCGAACTGGTACTGACCTCAATGCTTAAGAGAGTGGATAATTCACTTTTCCGTGCAGTTGAAATGCACCTGGACGGAACACTCCCCTATGGTGAGGCAGAAGAACTGGGATTGGTTGAAGAAGCCATCGGTTTGGCTAACAATGAATTCTATCAAAACAATGTGTCTGAAGAACTGCGGGCAGAACTGGCGGAAATGGCAGATATGATAGCAAATGGTGACATTACAGTATCTTCAGCCATGGGAATGACAACTGATGAACTAAATGAACTAAGAGATTCTGTCAGACCCTAACAAAAACTCAATGTAAAACCATGAACAGGACAATCCCTGATCTGTCCTGTTCATTCCCTTTACCAGGGGATCAAAACTCCCGCCAAATTGACGGGAGTTTTTATGAATGGGGGGCAAATAGAGGCATGGATGAGATTTTATCAATGAAAGGGATCACAAAAGTGTATCCAAATGGAATCGTTGCCAACAAGGACGTTGACTTTTCTGTTGGAAAAGGAGAAATTCACGCCATTATGGGTGAAAATGGTGCAGGAAAATCAACGTTGATGAAAATACTCTTTGGTATGGAACAACCGGAAGAAGGAGAAATCTATTATAAAGGAGAAAAAATAACCCTCAATTCTCCCCGGGAGGCCATTAATTATGGCATTGGCATGGTTCACCAGCATTTTATGCTTGTTCCATCCTTAACAGTGGCAGAAAATATGGTGCTTGGTATTGAACCCAAAAAGAACAATGCTTTTTTTGATTTTGATAAAGCGGTGGCAATGACTGAAGAGGTTTCAAAAAAATATAACCTGGCAATTGATCCTAAAACAACGGTTGAAAACCTTGCAGTAGGTAAAAAACAAAAAATTGAAATTTTAAAAGCTTTGCTGCGAGGTGCCGAAATATTAATTTTAGATGAACCAACAGCGGTTTTAACACCCCAGGAAACAAAAGAGTTGTTTGAAGAGTTGATAAACCTTAAAAACCAGGGACTCACCATTATCTTTATTTCCCATAAACTAAAAGAGATAAAACAAATCACCGACAGATTAACCATTTTAAGAAATGGTAGAAGTATGGGAGTGCACGATACAAAGGATATATCTGAACAGGAAATATCCCGGCTCATGGTTGGCAGAGATGTGATACTGGAAGTAAACAAAACAGCTGCCAATCCCGGTGACACCGTATTGAAAATAGAAAACCTTTCATTTTATGACATGGCTAACAAACCAGTGGTTAACAAGCTTTCATTTCGGCTCAGAGAAGGTGAAATACTGGGTATAGCTGGTGTTGAAGGAAACGGACAGGGCGAACTTGTTGAAATGATTACTGGTCTTAAAAAAGCGACAAATGGCAAGGTATTCATCAATGGCCAGGAAGCAACCAAATTAACCGTAAAAGGCATCCGAAACTTGAAAACGTCTCATATCCCTGAAGATCGAATGGTTTATGGCGTAGCAGCGGAAGGAACCATTGGAGAGAACCTGATCTCTGATCGATATGATTTGCCAGCGTATAACACGGGACTCTTACAAAAAGTAAATGATTTGGTACAAAAATCCAATGAACTAATACAAGATTTCAGCATTAAATGTGATAGTCAAACCCAACAGGTAAACATGCTGTCTGGGGGAAATATCCAGAAAGTAGTTGTGGCAAGGGAATTTTCTTCTGAACCCGAATTGATAATCGCAGATCAACCAACACGAGGCATTGACGTAGGTTCTACCGAATTCATTCGTCGCAAACTGGTTGAACTGAGGGATGAAGGAACAGCTATACTGCTTGTTTCTGCAGACCTGAACGAAGTCATGGAATTAAGTGACAGTTTAATGGTGATGTACAATGGTGAAATGGCTGCCTATTTTGAAGACGCTTCCAAGGTTGATGAAATGGAACTGGGCATGTACATGCTGGGACTGAAAAAAATGGAAGTGAAAGAAATGGGAGGTGCCATGGGTGAATAAAAAAATATTGTTTGAAACAATGCGAACCCTGGTGGCCATTGGTGTCGCACTATTACTGGCCTTTGTCATCATTTTCACTGTCAGCGAAGACCCGGGCTATGCGTTACAGCGCTTTCTTTTAGGCCCTCTCAGCAGCCTGCGAAATTTTGGTAATGTGCTTGAAATGGCCATACCCCTGGTTTTTACCGGACTGGCTATATCCGTTATGTTCACAGCCAAGCAGTTTAACCTGGGTGCAGAGGGTGGCTTTTTCTTTGGGGCTGTCGGTGCAACGGCCTTAGCCTTAACCTTCGATCTACCGCCCGTCATTATGCCCATTGTGGCCATCTTATGCGGTGGAATAGCCGGTGGTATGGGTAATGCCATACCAGCGCTGTTAAAATCAAAGCTGGATGCCAGTGAACTGGTTTCTTCCCTTATGATGAACTACATACTCTTTTGGCTGGGCATCTTTATCATTAATAATTATTTTCGCGATGCACAGGCAGGGGCCATGGCATCACACAGATTGCCTGAACAGGTTAAACTGATTCGTGTGTTAGAAGGAACCCGCCTTCATTTTGGCATATTCATTGCCCTTTTAATGGTAATTTTGGTTTATTTATTCCTATACAGGTCTCGCTGGGGCTATGCCCTGCGAATGGTTGGACTTAATATTCGTTTTGCAGAGTATTCCGGTATCAATACGAAGTCGGTTGTCCTTTATTCACAGATTATCGGAGGTATGATTGCTGGCATGGGAGGAGCAGTGGAACTCCTTGGCATGTACACACGTTTTACCTGGTTCCAGCTGCCGGGTTATGGCTGGGATGGTATCATTGTGGCCATTATGGCCCGCAACAACCCATTGCTGATCCCCGTGTTTGCCTTCTTTTTAGGCTATCTGAGAATTGGCGCAGACCTCATGGCAAGGGTCACAGACGTGCCCAGTGAAGTGGTGGCCATTATCCAGGGCATCATGATTATGCTGGTGACAGCTGAACGTCTTCTGGCTGGATGGCGTCATCGAATGATCGTCAAAGAAAAGATGCAAAACCAGCCCATGGATGAGGGAGGTGTGCAGAATGGCTAATCTGATGGACATTATACTATCAACCAGTTTTGGATACGCTGTTTTGCGTGTGACCACCCCCATCTTATTTGCAACCCTGGGTGCGTTAATTTCCATCAAAGCCGGTGTGGTAAACATCAGCATGGAAGGCACCATGCTGACGGCAGCCCTAACCGGTGTGGTCATCAGTGCTGTAACTGGCAGTGGTCTGGCAGGATTGGTCGCTGCAGTACTGGCGGGTATGTTGTTGGGGTTAATGTTGGCATACTTTGCCCTCAATCTGAAAACAGACATCATTTTGGCCGCCATTGCCATCAACTTAATGGCTTCAGGAGGCACGGTTTTTGCCCTTTATATTATATCTGGAGACAGAGGCATTTCCAGTTCTCTTGCAAGTATTGTATTACCAAAGGTACAGATACCCCTCATCCACCAGATTCCTGTTGTGGGTGCTGTTTTATCAAATCACAACATCTTAACCTATGTGGCCTTATTATCAGTGATTGTGGTGTATGTGCTTATCTACAAAACCCCTTTGGGGTTACGTATTCGTGCAGTTGGAGAAAACGCTCATGCGGCTGATTCTGTGGGAATCAGTGTGATTAAAACCCAGTACATCGCTTTGATCATGAGTGGCGCTTTTGCAGGCTTCGGAGGAGCGTTTATGTCCATGGGTTACGTTTCCTGGTTTTCAACCAACATGACAGCTGGCAGGGGTTTTATTGCGCTGGCTGCAGAAGCACTGGGAATGGGAAGACCATTTGGTGTTTTACTAACATCCCTTCTCTTTGGTACGGCAGATGCCCTTGCAAATGCGTTGCAGGCATTTCGCATACCATCCGAATTTGTTCAAATGGTACCGTATGTTGTTACCATCTTAGGACTTGTTGTTTATGCAAAAAGACGTCAATCAATGGCCCAAAAACATAAAACGGAGGACCGTGTATGAAGAAACCAATTATTATGGATTGTGACCCTGGTCATGATGATGCCATTGCCCTGCTCATGGCCTTTGCCAGTGATCAGCTGGAGGTAAGGGCAGTCACTACAGTGGGAGGCAATCAGACCAGTGGAAAAACACTGCAAAACGCCATGAAAGTGCTGGGTTTTGCCGGCATTACGCATGTGCCTGTGGCGGCAGGAGCCAGTAAGCCTTTGGTGCGTGAACTTGAAATTGCCCCTGAAGTACATGGCGATTCAGGCTTGGATGGCCCTGAATTACCAGAACCAACCTTTAGTGCCAGCCCGCTGAGCGCATTGGAATTGATGGAAAAAGTAATCAGCGAGAGTCAAGAACCCATCACCCTGGTACCCACTGGACCATTAACAAACATTGCCAGGTTACTGATTGCAGCACCCCATCTAAAGCATAAAATTGAACGGATCTCATTGATGGGTGGTTCTGCGGTGGGAGGCAATTGGACGCCTGCGGCTGAGTTTAACATTATGGTTGACCCGGAAGCGGCGGAGATTGTTTTTGAATCAGGCATCCCCATCACCATGTGTGGCCTGGATGTAACCCATAAAGCCCAGATACTTGATCATGAAATTGAAGAACTAAGGCAACAGGGAGGCAAAGTTGCCGTGATGGTGGCTGAACTGTTGGATTTCTTTGCAAAATTTCATCAGGAAATGGGTTTTGAGGGATGTCCATTACATGATCCCTGTGCAGTGGCTTGGCTCATAAAACCTGAGCTATTCACCTCCCAAAAGCTTCATGTTGACATTGAAACCTGCGGAGAATACACAGATGGGGCGACTGTCGTAGACATACATGGTATAACGGGAAAAGAAAAACAGGTGGACGTGGTCTTTGATGTCCATCGAAAGGCGTTTATTCAGTTGCTAAAAGACAGCTTGCAATATTACCATCAAAGGGAGGTTGGCGCATGAAACGACCAGTGATTATTGACTGTGACCCAGGCACAGACGATACCATTGCCCTGGTGATGGCATTTGCAGCCGAAGAGTTGGATATAAAGGCTGTTACCACTGTGGCAGGAAACCAAACTGCTGATAAAACGGCGGTTAACGGACGAAAAATAGTATCATATTTAAACAAAGATGTACCTGTTGCCCAGGGGGCAGATAAACCCATTATGCGGCCTTTGGTGACAGCAGCCCATGTACACGGTGAATCCGGAATGGGACCAGTGGTGTTACCGGAGGCTTCTATTCCCGAACTGGAGATAAAAGCATGGGACCTGTTCTACAAGCTGACTGTTGACAAGGGTGAAAAAGTACATTTAATCACCTTAGGGCCACTTAGCAATGTGGCGATGGCATTAATGAAGTACCCTTCGTTGCAAGAGGGCATCGAAGGCATTACCATGATGGCCGGGTCATCTGGTTATGGCAATGACACACCTGCTGCAGAATACAATATCTATGCAGATCCGGAAGCAGCTCGCATAGTCTTTGACTCCGGCATCCCCATTACCATGGTGGGACTTGACTGTACACATAAAGCACTTCTAACCAAAGAAGAAATTGATTCAATGGCTTCGACACCGGGAACAGGGGCAAAACTGGCACAGGACATGATGAATCACATTTATGGGTTTGCGACCCGGTTTGGTTTTGATGGTGCGGTGATGCATGACCCTTCTGCTGTTGCAGCAGTGATACAACCAGAACTGATTAAGACGGAACCCTATCATGTGGTGGTTGAAACAAAGGGTAAATACACCACAGGAAAAACAGTGGTGGACGTGATGAGGGTAACAAAAAAAGAACCCAATGTGAATGTGGCCCTGGACATTGACAGGGAAGGGTTTGTTCACTTGGTAAAAAGGTTGCTGAAATCCTATGAAAGTTGATTTCTTGTTAAAAAGCGCCAGTGTCATTGATGAAACTGGCACTTTTTTCAAAGGTAAAAATCTAATAATTAACAAAGATGAAATCATTGATGTATCATCAGAAATAAAGAATGACTATGATCCCGCCACTGTTTTAGATTGCGAAAATTTCATTATCACACCTGGCCTTGTGAACCTTCACACTCATTCCCCCATGACATTGTTTCGGGGCATAGCAGAGGACGTCTCAATTGAGGATTGGTTTAACAGGGAAATATGGCCTTATGAGAAGAACATGACAGAAGACCATGCCTATGCAGGTGCCTTAACAGCCATCTATGAAATGTTAAGCTATGGGGTCACCGCTTTTGCTGATCATTATATGTTTCCGGAAGCCATAATAAAAGCTGTCATTGAGACAGGGATACGCTGCGATTTAGCCCCCACATTGTTTGGGTTGAATGTTTCCTTTCAGGATGATGTTCAGATGACAGTAAAACTCATTGAAAAATATCAACATAAACATGAGGGCCTTTCGTTGCGCTTTGGGCCTCACTCGCCGTATACATGTACCCCGGAGCAATTAAAACAGGTGGTTGATGTGGCAAAAGAAATGGACGTTGGCATTCACCTCCATGTTTCGGAAACCAGACAACAGGTGAAGGACAGTATCAATCAGTATGGACTCACACCATTTCAGGTTGTTGCAAATGCTGGAGGTTTTGAGGTGCCAGCCATTGTGGCCCACGGGTTGTGGGTTGCGCCGGAAGATCGACAGTTACTAACACCTTCCACAACAATAGCCGTTAGTCCCAAAACATACATGAAGCTGGCCATGGGTGCAGGAAACATCTGGAATGAATCCAAAGAGCTGCCCCTGGCCATTGGAACCGACGGTGCAGCCAGTTCAAACACGTTAAACCCTCTGGAACAGGCCAGGTTGTATGGATTGATGGGAAAATGGCTAAAGGAAGAAGCAACAGGACAAACATTAAAAGAAATTTGGCAAATGATCATGAAAGGGCATGAAGCCCTGCCTTTTAAAACAGGGAAAATTCAGGCAGGATGGAAAGCAGATTTGGTATTCTGGGATTTGACACATCCGACAACCATGCCCCTACATAACCCCTTGGCGGCTCTTCTTTATAGTAGTGGAAAAGAACAGGCAAAGCATGTGATGATTGCAGGGCGCTGGGCAAAATACGATGGGAAAGTAAAAATGAACTTGGAAAATATAAAACACAACATGTTGAAGGCAACCAAAGATTTATTGAAAAAAGGGAAAGGCAGCGCATCCATTAGGTTTTAGGCAATGGGCATCTGTGGTGATAAGTGTAAAGGAGGGTTAGTCATGAAAGCATGGCAATTTTCAAAAGAGTTGATTGATAACGCAGAACTACAGGTACTACATACCCCGCCAAACAATTGGGACTTATTTTCAAAAATGGAAAAAATTGAAGATGAACGGGTAAAAGGATGGTGGAAGGGAAAAACCATAGGTACAGGACAACCTGAGTGTTTAATGGTTGCCATGATACAAAGCCTGGAAAACAAAGGCTATTTTGTAGAATCAGCAGAGCGATTGATACAGGATGGATTGGACGCATACGAAGCAAATGATATGTCTAAGCTGTTTCGAGTAACAGCACGGATCAAGTATCTGACATCTACAGCAGACATTAACCCAGATGCAGCATACTGGCAATATGAGATGTTTAAGTCTTACGAGCAATACGCTGAAGCTGTCGATTTTCCAGAGGCGCAGGAAGTCGATGAACAATCCATTGAATATGAAATGCAAATAAATGATGCCTGGCTGGGAAAAATCATAGGAAGCCAACTGGGAAGTGCATTAGAAGGATACACCACGGATCAGATCATAAAATTGTGTGGTGATGTAAAGGGGTATGTCCGCCAACCCATCAGCCTTACCAATGACATTACCTATGAACTTGCTTTTTTACGGTGTTTTGAAGAAAAAGGATATGGCATAAATGCGTTGCAAATTGCGGATGAATGGGTTTCTTCCATACCCTACGGCATCGATGCGGAAGACCTGGCACTTCGGTCTATTAACCTGGGATATTACCCCCCGGATAGTGGAAGCCGTAATAACCCTTTCTCCGAATGGGTGGGCGCACAAATGCGAGGGGCCATCTGTGGTATGGTGGCACCCGGTGATCCAAAAGAAGCTGCACGCTTGGCCTGGATGGACGGGTCAGTGTCCCATGACAACAATGGTATTTTAGGGGAAGTCTTTAACGCTGTGATGGCGTCATTGGCTTTTGTTGAATCAAACCCCAGGGTTATTTTGCAATCTGCCATAGAATTAATCCCCACTACAAGTGAATATTACCACGTTGTCAACACAGTGCTTACATGGTGCAAAGAAGAAAATGCACAGTGGAAAAATGTGTGGAACGCCTGCGAAACTATGCTGGAAAAGTATCATTGGAGCCATGCCTATATAAATGCAGCAGCAGAAGTGTTGGGACTGTGGTTTGGCAATGGCGATTTTGATGAAACAATGCACATCGTTGCCATGGCAGGAAGAGAAGTAGACTGTAATGCAGCACAGGTGGGAACCATACTTGGCATTGCCATAGGAAAACATAACATACCAGACCACTGGAAAGCCCCTCTTAAGAATGAAGTGACAACTTACGTCCGTGGTATGAAAAATTTGACAATATCGCAGTTGGCAGAAAGAACCATCAAAGCAGTAAAAGAAGCAGTGCGCTACTAAGGATAACATGAATACGTAATGATGACAGGCTTGGAGGGTTAATTGTGAAGATTGTTGTGATTGGAAGCATAAACATGGATCTGGTGATGAAAGTCAGCCGACTGCCTCAAAAAGGCGAAACACTTACGGCAGAGGGTTACTTCACTGTTCCAGGAGGAAAAGGCGCCAACCAGGCCGTTTCTGCTGCAAGGTTGGGGGCAGAAGTGAACATGGTTGGGGCCTTGGG
>JAABSW010000053.1 GCA_011390155.1 Clostridiaceae bacterium | reverse complement strand
AAAGTGATCATCAAGGCACTGGCTTCGGGTACGGAAGTTGCTGAACAAAAGACAGACAATAACAAAACCTTTCAACCTAAATTGTATACACCTGATGAATGCCTCAGTGAACAATTCGGTGCAGGTACTTTAAACGAAACGGCAACCCGAACGGTTCGTACCATCTTTGATGATCGTAACGCGCCTGATGCAAACTTAGTGATGGGAGAAGTCATTAACCATCCGGGGAAATATTCCAGCTATCCACCGCACCATCATCCTCAGCCGGAAATATATCATTATAGGTTCCAACCGGAAAAAGGCTATGGTCATTGTGAAATCGGAGAAGATGTGTTTAAGGTAAAGAATATGGACACGTCCATATTGCCTGGAGGGCTTACTCACCCCCAAACAGCCGCTCCTGGTTACGCCATGTACTACCTGTGGATGATCAGGCATTTGGAACATGCCCGGTTTGCAGAGCGTATTTTCGTTGATGAGCACAAATGGCTTTTAGATCCCGAGGCAAAGATCTGGCCTGATAAGTAAAAATCCTGTTTATCTCAAGCGCCTGATTTATGTCAGGCGTTTTTTGTAAAATCCAATGTTTTTAAAGGAATTCCTGAATTTAAGTCGAAGAGGTTATTAAGTAAAAGAGCTTAGATGAGGTAATATGATGTAGAATTTAGAAGATGTAGAATTTAGAATTTGAGGGTGTTCGATGGAAAACATACTAAGAACATTGATTTACCTGTCAGCCGGTCTGTTCATGGGATGGTCCCTGGGGGCCAACGATGCGGCCAATATATTCGGTACGGCAGTGACAACGCGGATGGTACGGTTCAAAACGGCTGCCATCATCATGGGATTCATGATTGCCTTGGGGGCGGTGATCAGTGGTGCCGGTCCAGTGGAAACACTGGGAACACTAGGTGAGATTGTTGAACTGGAAGAAGCCTTTGCTGTATCACTGACAGCTGCCTTAACGGTTTTGTTGATGACGAGAAGAGGCTTACCGGTGTCCACGTCACAGGCAATTGTTGGAGCCATTGTGGGTTGGAACTTGCAAAAAGGTGGCAACATCCAGTTTGATACTTTGTATAAAATCGCTGGAACCTGGATTTTCGCACCAGTACTGGGAGCTATTTTTGCCATGTTTTTTTACCTGATACTGAAAGTATTTCGAAAACATACCCACATACATATACTTAAAGAAGACCGATTACTGCGCATAGCTCTTTTGCTTGCCGGAGCCTTTGGTTCCTATAGCCTGGGGGCGAACAATATGGCCAACGTCGTAGGTGTTTTTACCAACAGTGTCCATATTGGTGACTTCACTCTGATGGGTTGGCGAGTATTATCAGGCCAGCAGTTGTTGTTTCTGGTGGGTGCTGTAGCAGTGACTGCAGGTATCTTCATGTATTCACGCAGGGTGATGGAAACTGTGGGCAATGATATTATTCAACTCACTCCTTCGGCAGCCCTGGTGGTGGTGTTGGCAAGTGCCACAGTGCTATTTATATTTGCATCCCAGGGATTAAAACATGCGCTGGAGATTACCGGGTTGCCTTCTTTTCCATTGGTACCCGTATCTCAATCACAGACAGTGGTGGGTGCAGTCGTTGGCATTGGCATCATAAGAGGCGGACGAAACGTAAACTTTCGAAAACTGGCAATCATCGCCGGAGGATGGGTAACAACCCCCTTGCTGGCCATGGTGTTATCATTTTTTTTATTAAGCTTTTACTAGGAGGAAGCTATGAAGTACAAATTGATTGTGTCAGATGTAGACGGTACATTATTTAAGTCAGGTAACCAGGTGCAACAGCGGACTGTTCAGTTGATACATCAGTATCAACAAGAAGGAGGAATTTTCACGCTGGCAACTGGCAGAATGAAAAAAGCCATCGAACCCTTTATTCAAAAACTGAAGATACAAGTACCAGTCATTGTCTATAATGGTGCACAAGTGGTAGATCCATTAAACGATCGGTTGATACTATCACATGAACTATCTCCCTTGTTTGCTGAAAAAGCGTTGAAAATAATGGATGCCTTTTCCGTAAGTCCAATCGTTCATATTCAACAGCAGCCTTATGTCAAGGAGTATAACGATGATATCTTGGCACATACAAAGAAGGACGGCATAGATTGTGTTGTAACAGATAATCTATCGAATTTAGTGTTAACGTCACCGACGAAGATCCTGGTCATCGGTGAGCCATTAGAACTGGCGGCATTTGAAAAGGTCCTCAAGCAAAAGACCCTCATTGGTTACCAAACGGTCTATTCGGACAGAAACTATCTGGAATTATTACCTGAAGAAGCCTCAAAAGGCAATGCCTTAGATGTGCTTGCGAAAACCCTTGGGGTTCTAACGCAGGACATTCTGGCAGTGGGTGACGAAAGAAACGATATTTCCATGCTTGTGAATGCTGGTATGGGTGTGGCAGTGGCCAATGCAGCTGAGGAAGTTAAACAGAGGGCGGATATGGTGACTAAAGGATCATGGAATAATGGGTTGGAAGAGGTACTGGAAGCTGCCTTGAAGAATGAAATATAAACAGCCATCTGAGTGACAATATAAGTGGGTTGACCACATGCAGAAAGAGTATGATATGATAAGCATTGAATGATGTAAGCATTTCTTGTGAAGGCTTGTTGGCGATGTGTAAAGGTTGAGAGAAGGAGAGATGCAATCATGAAAAAGTTTATTTCAATGGATGAGGCCATGGACATGCTTCATGACGGTATGACAGTTATGATTCCCGGTTTTATGGGGGTAGGAACACCGGAAACCCTGGTTGACGGCATGGTGAAAAAAGGGATTAAAGACTTACATATTATTTGCACGGACACAGCACGTCCCAATATAGGCATCGGAAAACTGATTGTAAATGGACAGGTAAAAAAATTATATGCTTCTCATATCGGTACGAACCCTGAAACTGGTAGAATGATGAACGAAGGACTCATCGATGTTACATTGATCCCCCAGGGAACCCTGGCGGAAAGAATCAGGGCAGGAGGCGCAGGTCTGGGTGGTTTCTTGACCCCAACGGGCGTGGGCACAGTGGTGGAAGAAGGTAAGCAGAAATTGGTTGTTGACGGTAAAGATTATCTGCTGGAACTACCATTGACAGCTGATGTAGCGCTGATCAGAGGGTCAAAGGTTGATCGAAAAGGCAATATTTGGTACAATGCAGCCACTCGAAATTTCAACACAGTCATGGCCACAGCCGCTAAAATTGTCATTGTGGAAGCACAGGAGTTGGTGGAGGTTGGGGAAATTGACCCGAACAATGTAATGACACCGGGTATATTTGTGGATTACGTCGTAAAGGGGGATGCCTAATGGATATCCGTGAAAGAATAGCAAAAAGAGTGGCCAAAGAATTTGAAGATGGAGACATTGTGAACCTGGGAATTGGTTTGCCAACGTTAGTAGCCAACTATATAAAAGACGATATTGAAGTCATTTTCCAATCAGAGAACGGTTTCGTAAAAATGGGGCCTGCTCCCACTGAAGATGCGGTTGATCCTGATATTGTGAACGCCGGAGGATTACCGGTTACTGTGTTGCCAGGCGCGGCTTATTTTGACAGTGCAGTTTCCTTTGGTATTATTAGGGGAGGGCATGTGGACGCCACAGTCCTGGGTGCCTTGCAGGTGGATGAAGTTGGAAATCTGGCAAACTGGATGATTCCTGGTAAAATGGTGCCAGGTATGGGAGGTGCCATGGATTTGGTTGTGGGTGCGAAAAAGGTCATCCTGGCCATGGAACACACGGCCAAGGGAAGGCCTAAAATTCTACGTGAATGCACACTGCCCCTGACAGCGAAAAAAGAGGTGAATTTAATCGTCACTGAGATGGGCGTTTTTGAGATAACACCTGGAGGCATGATACTTCGCGAAATGGCCTCGGACACAACAGTTGAACAAATACAAGCAGTAACGGAAGCCGACTTTATTGTGGCAGATCCACTGAAAATCATGGAAGATTAACCGATGAGCTTTAAAAATGAAAAGAGAAAAATCCTGCCGCAATAAGTGCGTCAGGATTTTTTAATTACCGAGTTTAAATAAACAGGAGCAGTGGTTATTTATAATCATCCAGAAACGGAACGACACGATCAGGTTTCAACTCCCGGTCAACAAGGGGAGGGCCTTCACGAAGAACTTCAATGGATTCGGTGTAGGTGGCTCGGTCCTCTTTAAACAGGACCCCCAGAGGAATGCCGTTGTCCCATTCAAAGGCCATCTGCAAGGCAGTTGCCCGGTCAGTGGGGTCATAGGATTCGGGTAGTCTGAAAGTATGTTCTTTATACCATTGAAAGGTGTTTATTTTATTAAAGATAACGCAAGGCTGAAAAATATCCAGTAAAGCATACCCTTTATGAGTAATCGCTTGTTTCATCAGTTCCACCAGCTGTTCTTTTTCGCCAACAAACCCTCGGGCTACGAAGGTGGCGCCCATGGTGATGGCCAATGCCAGAGGATTAAGCGGGTTAAGCACAACTCCTTCTGTTTGTATGCCTGTGGTATGGCCTGTCCTGGTTGTGGGAGAAGCCTGTCCCTTGGTTAGACCATAGATCATATTGTCATGGACAAAATGTGTGATGTCCAGGTTTCGGCGCATGTTATGAATCAGATGATTGCCACCTTCACCGTATGAATCACCATCACCAGAGTTAATAATAACAGTCAGATCCTTGTTCGCCACCTTTGCTCCAAAGGCAGGGGGGATGGCACGTCCGTGAAGACCGTTGAAGCCATTGGCATTCACATAATGAGGCGTTTTGGCAGCTTGTCCGATGCCGGAACAGATTAAGACTTCGTGAGGCTTTTTTTCTAACTCTTCCAAGGCTTGTTTTAAGATGGATAAAAGGGCATGGTTACCACAGCCAGGGCACCAGGCCACTTCATCAGATGAATGAAAACGACTGGATTCATTCATTTAAAGCACCTCCTGTTTCAACAGTTCGACGATGAATTCAGGTGTCATTTGTCGACCGTCATATTTTAGTATGTTCTTTGAACAATGAAGTCCAGTTTCTTGGCGAATTAATTTAGCCAGTTGACCTGTGAAATTTTGTTCGATGTTTACAATTATCTTGGCCTTTTCTGCCAGTGATGTCAGCTGGTTGGTGGGAAGAGGCCATAGATCACCAAAAACCAGTGCGCCAAGGGAGCGTGTTTCATCTTCTTCACGAAGACGGTTAATGGCTTCTTCCAGTGGGCCGGCAATAGATCCCCAGGCTACTATAAGAATATCTGGATGAGCATCGCCAATATGCCAGGGTTCTTGCATCTCATCTTTAATCATTTCCAGTTTGCCCATTCTTTTCTTCATCATATTGATACGTACTTCAGCCGATTCAGTGATATGTCCGTCCTCGTCATGTTCATCACTATCAGCCAGTACCACCTGTCCTGGAAATTTTCCTGGAACAAGTCTGGGAGAAAGCCCGTTATCAGTTAAAGCGTACCGTTGATAGGGATGTTCTTCAGAATAAGAGGAATCATCAGAGAGATGACGGTCTATAGTAATCCGGGACACATCAAAAACAGGCACAGTGACAGTATAATCAGCTAAATACTGATCGCTGAGAAGAATGACAGGCACCTGGTATTTTTCAGACAGGTTAAAGGCGCGGGCCGTTTGATAAAATGATTCCTCCGGGTTGCGTAAAGAAATAACGATGCGTGGAATTTCCCCGTGAGAAGCTGTGAGAATAAAACTCAGATCGCTTTGTTCCGTTCGTGTGGGAAAACCTGTGGCCGGTCCCGGTCGTTGTACATTGGCTACCACCAAAGGTGTTTCTGTGATGCCGGCCAGACCCAAGGCTTCAGTCATAAGGGAAAACCCACCGCCGGATGTACCAGTCATGGCACGAATGCCGGCATAGTTGGCGCCGATGGCCATGTTAATGGCAGCAAGTTCATCTTCAGCCTGTTCCACAACAATCCCCGCTTCTACCTGATGTGCTGCCAGGGTGTTCATAATGCTTGTGGAAGGTGTCATAGGGTAGGCGGAGTAAAAGGTAACGCCTGCAGCGATGGCACCTAAGGCAATTGCCTGGTTGCCGTCAATTAAAAGATGATCTGACAGTGGTCCGCTGGGTAGTTCAACTTTCCCTTTCGTCAGGGCGGCACCAGCTTGAAAGGCTTTTACATTGGCTTCCGGTGATTTGTCATGAAATGTCTCTAATAGAAAAGCTTCTGTCTGTTCAAAAGGTAAACCATACCATTTTAGCAGCAAACCCAAAAAAACTGATGTGTAGGTTTTGGCATTACCGGCTTCTTTAGCGGACTTGTTAATGGGGAATGAGATCATCTGATCTGACTGATTTTTGATTTCTTCGTCTGCCAGAAGAAATCCATTTTCCTGTAAACGAGGTAAATGTTCCTTAACAGTTGTTTCGTCAAGGGCCACAACCAGATCCAGTTGATCACGGTGTGAAACTAAGGGCACGTCGCTAAAACGAATCTGTATAAAATTATGCCCGCCTCTCACCCGTGACATATAATCTTTATGCACAAACACATGGTATCCATGACGATGTAGGCTGCGCTGGAATAAACTTGCCAGTGTGTCCATGCCTTGTCCGGCAGATCCACCGATTAACACATTATAATCCATAAAAATCCCTCCTTTAACGATCTGATACCCGGTAGCTATCTGGTCGAAACGCCAGCCTGTAATGATTGATTCATCAAAATGTGTTATGTGGTATGATTGTAGAAAAGATTCTTTTAATACGAAGCATCAATGTAAATAGTGACAGTTTTCTCGCTTTGCGAAATCTATCCATAAGGAGCCTGTTAATGAACACCATACTTTTTGACCTGGACGGCACACTGTTACCCATGAACACAGAACAATTCATGAAACTGTATTTGGAAGCGTTGACAAAAGCCTTTGCACCCTATATGGACCCTGAGCGGTTTCAGGCGCGCCTTTGGGAAGGAACAAAACTCATGTTGAAAAACAACGATAAAAGAAAAAGCAATGAAATGGTCTTCTATGAGTCCTTTTTTGAAGGTATTGAAGACAAGAAAAAGTTGATGGTAGATGTGTTTGATGGTTTTTATGAAACAGGTTTTAACCTTGCAAGGGCTGCCACAGAACAGAATGATCATATGCTTAACTCAGTTAAGAAGCTAAAAGAGAAAGGCTATCAACTTGCTGTTGCAACAAATCCTTTGTTTCCCCTGCAAGCGGTGAAGCGACGTATGGAGTGGGCAGGGCTGAAAGCTGGTGATTTTGAATTAATCACCAGCTTTGAAACAATGCATGCCTGCAAGCCCAATCCCCAGTTTTATCAACAGGTGTTGAACCGATTGAACATTGAACCCCAAGAGGCAATGATGGTGGGAAACGATGCCAAAGAAGACCTGGCTGCCGCTCAGCTTGGTGTGAGCACTTACCTTGTCACAGATTGCTTGCTTCATGCTGATCAGCAACTTATTCTTCCGGACCATCAGGGAACATCCCTTGATTTCCTTCATTATGTTGATCAGCTGCCATCCTTGTGGTAGAACTGTAACTGTGACTAACACTATGATATAATAGCGTTATAATCACTCAGTGATAAACAGGTAAACAGATGGGAGAAAGTCATGATGAAACACAGCATATCAGGTGTTGTTTTGGCTGGAGGCAACAGTAAACGATTGGGACGAAGTAAGGCACAGCTGCCATTGGGTGAAAAGCGAATGATTGAATGGATTGTCAGTGCAATGAGTTGCTTATTCAACGAAGTCATTGTGGTAACACACCAGCCACAACTTTTTTCTGTCCTTGAAAATGTAACTTTTGTGCAGGATGCTATCAATACCCCCAGTCGCAATTCCTTGGTTGGCCTTTACACTGGATTGATGGAAGCAGGTCATGACACCATCTTTGTGGTGCCCTGCGACATGCCTTTGCTGAACAGAAAGCTGATTGAACACATGATTGGTCTTCTGGATGGTGAAGACGTGCGGGTACCGATCATGGGTCCACACTATCAACCTTTGCACGCATTCTACAGGAAAAGTTGTCTTCCCTATATCCGGAAGTCCATCGAATCAGGACATTATAAAGTCAGCCACTTTTATGATGAAGTGTTGGTAAGAACAGTGGATGAAAAAACCATCCACCGGTTTGACCCTCAATTGTCGAGTTTTATGAATGTGAACAGTGAAGAGGATTACCAAAAGCTGCTGATGATGTGGGAAAAACATAAAAACCGTTGGTATGTTCAGTGGTCTGGTTGTGACCAGCTCAATCGAAGGAGGGAACAAAAATATGACAAACACAGATCCGTTGGTATTACAAAGTGAAAAGGGTAAAATTAGAATATCCGAAGACATCATAATGACCATCGCCCGTAATGCTGTTAGTGGGATCGATGGGATCACCGACA
>JAABSW010000052.1 GCA_011390155.1 Clostridiaceae bacterium | reverse complement strand
GACTGTATCCGCTGCCCATTCCCTGCTTCATTACCGGTAGATGGATTTCAGTAATGATTTCATCTGGCATCAATACCGTCAGGTTTTTGCTGACAAAAAATGATGCCATTGGAATGATGCGGCTGCCCCTTAGGTTTTCAAGTTTCAGCGAGGCACCAAGTGCCAGGAGCATGGTATTGCAGTCAGCGGAGGCAGCGGCAGTCGCTGCATTCCCAGCTGGAGTGGCCACAGACCTGATGGCCGGACTCCCCAGGTGATGTATGGCTTCCACAAGACCCCTGTACTGCCTACAATAAGGAGATGTTTGCATTTGTCTAAAGGTGACGGCACCACCGATCACCAGGGTTTTGTCACGCACCTGGATTTTAGAAAGTTCCTGAAGGTTTCCCAGGTAGATGATCCTCTCCGGACACTTTCTTTTTTGACTTATTTCGATGGTCAGATCAGTTCCACCGTTGATGAAGACAGCTTTTTCCTGGTACTGATTTGCCACCGACAATGCCTCCTGAAGCGTGGACGGATGAAGGAATAAGGTTTCCACAAAAAATCTCCCTCCTGTTGCAGGCTATTTTGTTATTCCATTTCCAGTTTATCATAAATCCAGAGAGACCCTTTTGAATGTGTAGAAATTTGACCAAATTATTTTTATCTACTTATAAGGCAACCGCCACATTCAGATGGATTGAAAACAATAAAGTTTCTTTCACCTTGTGATCCGTTAACGTTTCTAACGCTTCTGTGTAAAGGTCCATTTGAGTACGGTATTTTTCTTTCCATTCATTAATCTCATGGGGTTTAATCCTGTCCGTTTTGAAATCAACCAATACCCACTGATCATCTTCTTTAAAGAAACAGTCGATGATCCCTTGGACAAGTATATGACCGTTATCCCTTTCTTTTTGAAGCACAAAGGGCCATTCCCGGTACAATGGTTGTGCCAGTCTCATACGTTGACCTAAAGCACTTTCAAGAAAGTCTTCAATCTGGGTATTGTCAATCAGGTGTCTTTCTTCCTCCGTTAACATCTCTTTTTCAACCATCGAGTCAACCTGCATACCAAGATTTTTGGTGTTGTGATACTGGTCTAGATGTAAATGCTGAATCACATAATGAATCACACTACCTCTTTCAGCGGGGGTGTGCGGTGCTTTATCCAACATAAACAGGGGGGTTTTTTGGAGAGAAACCTGGTTTTCAAAGGAATTGTCTTTCGTTGACAGATGTTCTCTCAGCAATTCAGTCACGGTATATTTGACAGGTGTTTCAGTCATTTTCTGGTACGGATAAGTCCACTCCAATTGTTCTGCTACATATTTTTGTTGGTTGCCTGTTAATGATTCAGGGTTATTTCTCAGTTTGTATTCAAGGGTGTCTTCTCCTTCAATGGCCTTTACCAGTTCTGTTGCCAGTTCTTCCTTAGACCAGGCTTTAATCGTCCATTCAGGCGAGGTTATTTCCAATGTGTCTGAATGGTTTTTGTAGACACTTGCCAAGGCTGGCCCGATCCAGTTCAAATAGGATTGTCCCTTTGAAAGCTGGTATGCAGAGAGTGCGTCTTCCCATTGTTCCCATTTTTCAAGGGCTTTGTTAACGCTTCCTACCAACAATAACTTTTGTTTTGGTCTGGTCATGGCAACGTACAAAATGCGCATCTCTTCAGAAAGACTTTCCTGTTTAAGCTTTTCTTTGATCACAGCCCTGCTGAGTGTGTTCCGGAAGATTCGTTTATCCGGTTCTGCACAAATAGGTCCAAACCCTAAATCTTTATGCACCAACAATTTTTCATAGGTATCCCTTAAATTAAATTTTCGGTTAATCCCAGCAAGAATCACCACTGGAAATTCAAGTCCCTTACTTTTGTGGATACTCATGACACGCACAACATCAGCATTTGGGCTGATGAGTTTCGCCACACCCATATCGCCGCTCTTACCTGCGCTAAGCTTTTCGATGTAGTGAAGGTACCCATAGATGCTTCCATTTTGGATCGATTCATATTCATGTGCCCGTTTCGCCAACACCCTTAGATTAGCTTGTCTTTGCTCTCCCCCAGGCATGACACTGACAAATGAATAATAACCTGATTCGGTGAAGAGCCACCAGACATACTCAAACAAAGGCATTTCTTTACGGTTACGCCACTGTTCAACCTGTTTGATAAAAGCAACCACCTTATCGGCTAAAGAAGTTGATATGGTTTCTCCATAAGTTAGAAAAGATGTGTAAAAAGCTTTTGATGGACAGGTTAACCGAATCTCCGCAAGTTCATTGACGGTAAAATGACCTATTGGCGAGCGCAGCACACTTAATAAAGGAACATCTTGCTTAAAATTATCAATGATTTTCAATAAATTAATAAATATCTGGATTTCAAGGGTATCAAAAAACCCGGTTCCTGCATCGGCAAAGATAGGGATCCCTGCTGTTGTAAAGATGTCTTGGTATGTCTGCTGGTATTTCTTTGTTGCCCGCATTAAAACAACAATGTCCCGGTATTTCATGGGCCGAGTTGTTTTCAGTGTTTCATCATAAATACTTTCTTTCATAAGTTCTTTGATGCGATTGGCCACCAACTCAACTTCAATTTCCATGTCGGTCAGTTCTTCAAATGTACCCAGCAACGCGTCATCGTCTTCAACGGTCTTTTCCAGCAAATGAACTTGTATGGGTTCTTCCGGCAATGCTGCGGGGTAGACCTCTCCACTTTTAAGTGCAGCATGACTGTCGTATTCCATTTCACCTAAGTAGGGGCTCATCACTTTTTCGAATATAAAATTGACACCCTCCAAAATGGTGTTGCAGCTTCTAAAGTTTTTGTTCAGGTCGATGCGGCGGTTCACTGCTTTTTCTTCGTGGGAGTAAAGACGCTGTTTCTTTAAAAACATTTCTGGTTCTGCCAGTCTAAACCGATAAATTGATTGTTTAACGTCACCGACCATAAACACATTGTTCCTTTGTTTAATATGGTTAATGATGGTTTCCTGAACCCGGTTACTGTCCTGGTACTCGTCAATAAAGATTTGAACAAATTGTTGTTGGTAATATGTTTTCGCTTCTGGGAAGGACAGCACCTCCAGGGTTAAATGTTCTAAATCGTTAAAGTCCACCATGTTTCTTTTCCGCTTTTTAACATTGTACCGGTGGGTAAACCCTTTAATAAACGAACAAAGCTGTTCCACCGGAATTCTCATCCTTTTTATGTCCGCCAACCAATTTTCATGGGAGCTGAAAAACCACTCTTTTTGAATTTTTTTAAGTTCGTCTTTCACCCCGTTGCGATGTGATTGGGCCAACGTTTTTAAGCTTTCGTCAACATTTTTGGCCGGTTTTAACCTGCCGAACTCCATGTTTTTGAGTTTTGTAAAGGCTGTAAGATCATGGTTGTTTATATCCGACAGTATTTCTTTCAAAGACGTGATTTCTTTTTCAATGGTAGGGCCATACATTTCAGGCCCGCCTGGTTCCAGGCTGTAATCATGGGCTTTCTGTAAGTGATTTAACACCCCTTCCATCCTGATTTCAATGATTTTCATGAAGCTTTTCATCCACGCACTGTTATTGAACTCATTTTCATCCATGTTAAAAGCATCCAATTGGATGTCCAGCCATTCATTTGGGTCTGGTTGGCTCTGAATGAAATGGTATATGCGAAGCGTGTTTGTTTCCAGCCATTTATCCGATTTTATTGAACAGAAGGATTCAATCAGTTCATGAAAGCCGGGGTGTGCTTCTTCATAAAACTCTTCCAGGGTCTCTTCAAGGGCTTCCTGCTTTAACAAAGCAACTTCTGTTTCATTGCCGATTCTAAAGGCAGGGTCAAGGCCAATGAGATGAAAATGGGTTTTAAGCAGCTGCATGCAAAAAGAGTGCATGGTCATAATGAAAGAACGGTTTAATAAAGCGGTTTGCCGCCTGATTTTTTCTGTCAACACTGGGTTTTCTTGGGCTTTCTTAATTAGTTCTTTGGCAATGCGTTCTTTCATTTCTGCTGCCGCTGCATTGGTAAAGGTTACGATTAACATTCGGTCGATATCGACCTGGTCAATTAAAACAAGGTCTACGATGCGTTGTACAAGGACAGCTGTTTTACCTGATCCGGCAGCCGCTGATACAAGCAGATTGGCTTCTCTTGATTTTATTGCTTGTTCTTGTTCAGGTGTCCATGTTGGCATCAGGCATCTTCCTTTCCAACAGCTTTTTCTTGCATTAAGGCCAATGCTTCATTTTTATTGAGTTTTTTTAAATAGTTGACGGAGCCTGTATCAAGTTGATGGTCAAACTGACAAATGCTTATATAATCACAGTAGGTACATGGCCGTTTATGGTCATATTCGTATGGAAAAACAGCGATGTTTCCTTTTATGATTGATTGTGCCGACTTGGCAATGGTGTTTTTTACATGGGACAGGATCACCGTAAACGCTTCCTCTGTTGCTACGTCAGAGGCGGCTGAGAAATCGCCGTCTTTCTTAAACGAAATGGGTAGTATGTGTGATGTGGTTGCCATATGCTGGTCCATGGCTGCAACAACCTCTTTATCCTTTAAGGCAATGCCACGAAGTTTTGATAATTCATAGATTTCTTCCTGAATTTTCGCCGGATCTGTTTCAGTTGTTTCCATCATTGGATCGTCTAAATGATAATAAAACATCCCGGCGATGGCTTGCTTTTCTTTTTCTGTCACGTTTTTTGCCTCCAGGATGGCTTGCAGGTACACAGGCAACTGTAGTTGTAACCCGTAATATATTTCCGGAACTTTCAGCTCTTTGTTGCCTGTTTTATAATCGATGACCCTGTAGTACATCACACCGTCTTTTTTATATAAATCAATCCTGTCTATTCTGCCTTGCAAGGAGATGATTGGGTCTTTTCCATCTGTTATTTCAAGGGGATCCAATTCTCCATCGCCGCCAAACTTCACCTCATGATACGTGGGGATGAACTGGCCTTGTTGTATTTGCTTCACCATGGTTTTAACCGTTTTTTTGCCTAACTGTTTCATCCTGTTTCCCAGATAACTGTTTCTTTTTGTGCTCAAAAATACATTGTGTTTAAAAGTTTCCATTAACGGATCCATGATGCGGTCCATGAGATCATCGCAGTCTGTGTCCGTTAAAGTGTGCCACTGTTTGTTTTCGTTTTTAACCGCTGCAGCAAATTCGTCCAGGGCCAGGTGTAAATAATCTCCCATTTCAACTGGTTGAATTTCAAAGGTCTTCCTCTCTTTCGGTTTTAAGCCATATTGCACAAAATGCATGAAGGGGCAGTTTTGAAACTTTTCTAAACGAGCGACACTTCCCCGTAAGGGTTTACCGTAAAGGCCTTTTGCCACCAGTTCGGGGATTGGTTCAGGGTTGTTTCTGTAAAACAATCCCTCTACCAATGATTTACTCTTTTGATGCCAGTCAGGGTTTTTATAAAACCAGTTGTATACATCAAACCATATTTCTTCTGCTGGCCGGTGATCCGTCAGTTTTCGTAAATATTCCGTTAGTGTCTGGAATGTATTTTGGGGTTGGGTGATGCTTTCTAATTGGCGCTGTGTAGTGTTCATCAAATCGTCTTGGATTTGTAGTTGAGGGTACATTTCTGTCAACTGTTCAATGAGCAATGAAGGTCTGTTTGCATTTCCTTCATGGTCGGCCATACTGTAGGTGAGCCACAGGTACTGGCTTGGCTTTGTGGCTGCCAAGTAAATGTAAATCATCTCCTGTGTTTCTCTGTCTTCTATTTGCGTCCCCAAAACAATCCCTTTTTCAGCTAATGCCATTCGTTCAGATGGTAAGAGCAAGGTGTCCGGCGTCTTGTTGGCTGGAATGACCCCGTCATTTAAACTGATGATAAATAAGCCTTTAATGTCAAAGACCCGGGATCTTTCAAGGGTGCCTATAAAAACCTGGTCCAGGGTTGTGGGGATTGTGCCAATTTCAATGGCTTCAATGCCTGTCTTTAACACTTCAGTATACTCTTCAATGGAAGTTGTTTCATCTCCCATGAGTTCCACCATTTGGTCAAATAATTTCATGGCATGGTTCCAGATCTGAGCGTTTACCTGGGATTGCTCGAAATCTGTATCTGTTTTTGCCCGTAAGGTTTGTGCTTCAATTTTCGCCACAATGTTAAGGTTGGTCAGCCATTCATACATAGCCCTGGTTTTTTCTTTAACTGTCGGAGCTTTTTTAAGTTTTATTTCCAATTGTTTAAGCGGTTCCACACCCCGTTTTCTAATGGGTTCATAGTCTTCCAGATCAGGGTTAATGGTTGTTAGGTCTCGGTGCCATTTGTTCCCTGTGATGCCATATTCAGCGCTGATGTTTTCCAGTTCTTCAATTTCTTCATGACTTAAAAGGCTTAACCCTGTTTTAAGATAAGACAGTACATATTGTTGCGGATAATTATACTGAACGGCTTCCAGTCCATGAATCATTAGCCGCATGAGGGGATGATTCTTGGCGGTTGTTTTTTCGTCAATGAATCCTGGAATCTGATGAAGTTGAAAAATTCGTTTTATGTCATGCTGCCGTTCTTGTAGGTTTGGACAGATGACGGCAATGTCTTTGTACTGGTACCCCTCATGCTGGACTAAATGTTGAATTTTTTTTGCAACAAAAGCAAGTTCGCTCTCATCGTTAATGGCGTTAAACACTGCCAGAGAAGAAGGTTCGTCTTCATAAACAACCACAGGCATGTCAAAAAAATGTGCTGCCAGGTGTTTTATTTCCCCTGGCTTCTCTCTCGGTTCAATCAAGTCGTCCATGAGGATATTCTTTTGATCTATCTTAATGGCTTTGGCATAGGCAGCAAGGTCTAACAGTTGTTTTTTTAGGGAAACCGATTCTTTTACATCTTCCGATTGGTTTCCATAAACAGACATGGTCACACTTTTACTGCAGGTTAATAATGTTTTGACGGCGCTTAGGAGATTGGGTGTAAAACTATAAAACCCTTCGATCCATAAATGTTTGTTTTTAAGCCAGTGAGAGTGTTCTGCTTGTTTTCTGAACGCTGCCAGCTGATCTTCTTTACGCAAATATTTCCCTTCCAGTGCCTGGTTACACCGTTGAAAAATTAGGGACAAATCTTTCAGCTTACCATGCAAATTGGGGTTTTCTTTGTTAAGCTCTGCCTGTTGCATAAGCATCTCTGGTGTAATTTCGTATTGTTTACATTCAGCAATTTCCTTCGCCAAGGTTTCAATGAACCCTTTTTGATGGGCCATGGTGTGGTAGAGTAAGAATGTGTCACTGTTTTCTTTCATTATTTTTTTAAGGATCATATGAATTCCCAGATCATCAATGGTTACCCGGCCTTTTCCACCTGTTTCAAGAAATACCCGGTGTGCCAGCCTGGAAAAACTTAACACTTCCACGTTAAACAAACCTTTCTCTTGTGTATGTTTCAAATATTGTTTTTCTGCTTCCAGGGTGAACTGTTCAGGTACTACAATGATGTGTGCGCTTTCTGGATCAGCAATGATCATTTTCTTGATTTGTTTCATCATCCAAGCCGTTTTTTCTTCCACTGCAAACCCATTTAAGTATGTGAGCTTCACGAAATCCCTCCTTTGTGTTTCAGGTTCTGCTTCTATGGTACCACGAGTGATGGTCATCTGCTGTCAACACAACAAAAAAACCTCCCGCTAAACAGAGATTTATGTTAAGCCAATCTGATCTCAGAAGGTTAGCATACGCTATCCATTTTTAAAAATGCTTCCAGCACTCGGTTCCACTCTTCCGGGTGCTCATAAAACATGAGGTGGCCACCCATCACCATGGTTTGGGTGCCGGGAAACCTTGAATTCATAAAGGGTTCAGCCACTTGTGCCCAGTGTTCGGAGATGAACATGAGGGAAGGAATGGTTTCAGAGATGTTTTTGGCCGTCTCAGTGAAGTCTGAGAAAAGGGCATTGGCAAACAATGCACTGCAGACATAGTAAGGGGTCCTGGCAGACAAATCTAAAATGTATTCCAGTTTTTCCGGTTCCGGAGATTCCTGCAGCATGACTTCTTTGGTGTAGTCGCTGAAAAATGCCCGGGTGCCCTCCGCACTGGTCAAGATTTGGGAAAACACATACCGCAGGTCTTCAATGCTGGCTTCCGTCCAGTCATCTGGGTTCGCCGACATGGGCAACGGAGACATGTCAACGGTGACCACCGCCTTCACTTTATCGATGCCAAACTGCTGAACATAAGCCCAGGCATCCAGGTTCCCGGTGGACCATCCCACCAGCACCACTTGGTCCAGACCAAGGGCTTCAATAAGTTTTGCCAGGTCTTTCCCATGGGTCAGGTAGTCATTGCCGTGCAGGGTTTTGGTTGAAAGACCCTGGCTGCGGGGGTCTATGGCAAAGACCCGGTAATTTTTTGAAAAATAATTGATTTGCGCCTCAAAAATGTCTCCGCAAAAGGTCAACCCTGGAATGAAAATCATCGGATCTCCGGTGCCTTTTTCCATATAATGCATCTCAATGCCTTCCTCAAGTTTTAAATAACAACTTTCTAATCGCTCTGCTGCCATTTCATAACCTCCTTTTTCTCT
>JAABSW010000051.1 GCA_011390155.1 Clostridiaceae bacterium | reverse complement strand
CTGAAAATGGTGAAGGCGGTGCTCATCGCAGCCGCGAGGAACACCATGACCAGAGAAAACCGGTAGGGAGCAAGATAACCAACCAGCCGCCGAAAGCTGCGCCTGAAATTCTTGGGTTTTTCCTGGGGTACCATCAACCCGGAACCGGGGCCTCGGGGTCTGCCCGCTTTTGAGGGATTACTTCTGGGTTCACTCATGCCAGCGCCTCCTTTCCCAGTTGCGAGGAGACAATCTCCCGATAAACCCGGTTACTCTTCAGCAGTTCCCCATGCGTCCCCTGCCCAGTAATCTCACCCTGTTCAAGGACAATAATATTGTCTGCATCGATGATGGTGTTGATGCGCTGGGCTACGATGAGAACACCGGCACCAGCTGTCACTTTTTTCAGTTCCTTGCGCAAATGTCGGTCAGTTTTAAAATCAAGGGCAGAGAAGCTGTCGTCAAACAGGTAGAAAGCAGGTTTCCGCACCAATGCCCGGGCAATGGACAGTCTTTGCTTCTGGCCCCCGGAGAGGTTTTTGCCACCCTGGGAAAGGACATAGTCCAGTCCTTCTTCCCGTTCATGCACAAAATCAGTGGCCTGGGCAATGCGCAGGGCCTCGTTGATTTCTGCCTCAGACGCCCCTTCCTTCCCAAAAGCGATGTTGTCCCGAATGCTGCCAGTGAAGAGGATGGTGTTTTGGGGCACAAGTCCAAAATGCTGCCGCAGCTCAGCCTGGCGCAAGGTAGCGATGTTGGTGCCGTTTAGCAGAATGGCACCCTCTGAAATGTCATAAAAGCGCATGATCAGGTTAATGATGGTTGATTTACCGGAGCCGGTACCGCCGATGATGGCTGTGGTCTCACCCTGCTTCACCGCGAAATTTAAATGACAGACAACTGGACTTTCAGCCCCCGCGTACTTGAAAGAAACATCCCGAAATTCAAGAACACTTTCACCGATGATTGCTTCAGTGCTTAAAGAGGCATCGCCGTCTTTCACGGTTGGTGTCTGGTCCAGAATTTCATTGATTCGGATGGCAGAGGCGCTGGCCCGGGGAATCATGACAAAAATCATAGACACCATAATAAGAGAGAACAGGATCATCATCACATACTGAATGAAGGCCATCAACTGGCCGACTTCCAGGCTGCCGCTGCCAATGAGCCGGCTGCCGTACCAGATAACGGCAACAATGGTAAAGTTCAGGAGGGCGCTCACCAGGGGCATCACCAGGGCCATTAACCGGGCAACTTTCAGGAAGATGCCTGTCAGTTCCCGGTTAGCAGTGTCAAAACGTCTCTCTTCGTAGTCAAATTTATTAAAAGCCCGGATAACCCTGATGCCCGTCAACTCTTCCCGCATCACCCGGTTCAGGGCATCTGTTTTTAACTGAACCTGTTTGAACAGGGGGAATCCGATATGGCCAACGATGGCGATGGTCACCAGTAACAAGGGGGACGCAATGAGCAACACCCTGGACAGTACGGCGTTGGTGTTAAAGGCCATGACCAGACCGCCGATGAGCATCAATGGTGCCCGCGCCATCATGCGCAAAGACATCATGACCACTTGCTGCACCTGGTTGATGTCATTGGTGGTGCGTGTGATCAGTGAAGCGGTGCCCATCTGGTTGAATTCGCTCAGGGAAAAGCCTTCCACCTGTGTAAAGACAGCGCCTCGCAGATCCCGTCCGTAGGCGGTGGCTGCACGGGCGGATAAATAGCTTGACAGCACCATGCTAACCGTTCCCAGAAGGGCGATGATGACCATTCGCAGGCCGGTGCTGTAGATGTAGGGCAAGTCCTGGTTAGTGATACCAATGTCAACGATACTCCCCATGAGGCGGGGCAAAAAAAGCTCGGAAAAAACACCGGCAAGGGTTAACACCATGATTACCAGCACACTTTTCCAGTAGGGTTTGAGATAGTTTAGCAGTCTGAGCATCCGGTGCTTCGCCTCTTTTCCTCAGGTTGTCAATATGGTGGTCCAGCATACATTATTCATTTATACCCATTTGGAGGGAAAACATAAATAGCAGCAAAAAGAAACACACCTGATGGCAGCTGCCGTCATGGTGTGTTTTCGCTCAGGTTACTACCTGTCTGGTATGGTGTGCCCAATATGTGAGGGTTAGGCTGATTTTGCGGAAGGGTTTTTCATTTCCAGGTATTCGTCGTATTCCCTGCGCACATCCACCATGCCCTCCGGTGTAACTTCAATGATGCGGTTTGCAATGGTTTGGATAAACTGGTGGTCATGGGAGGTGAACAACACATTGCTGGAATAGTCTCTCAGTCCATTGTTTAGGGCCGTGATGGATTCCAGGTCCAAATGGTTGGTGGGTTGGTCCAGCACCAGCACATTGGCATTGAGTAACATCATCCTTGACAGCATGCACCGTACCCGCTCGCCACCGGACAACACCTTGGCTTCTTTCAGGGCTTCTTCACCGGAAAACAACATCTTGCCCAGGTATCCACGGATGTGGATTTCTGACTTTTCCTTTGAATACTGGCGCAGCCAGTCGATGAGGTTTAACTCCACGTCATTGAAATAGGTGGAGTTATCCTGGGGCAGGTAGGCCCTGGTGATGGTAACGCCCCATTTGACAGTACCGCTGTCCGGCTCCATTTCCCCTGCCAGAATTTTCAGCAGGGTGGTGTTCACCAGCTCGTTGTCGCCGACAAAGGCAATTTTATCCCCTTTGCTTACGGTGAAACTGATATTGTCCAGCAGTTTCTCCCCGTTGACAGTTTTGGTCAACCCCTCCACCATGAGGATATCGTTCCCTACTTCTCGCTCCGGACGGAAACCCACATAGGGGTATCGGCGGGTGGAAGGCTGGATGTCGTCCAGGGTGATTTTTTCCAGGATTTTTTTCCGGGAGGTTGCCTGCCGCGATTTGGAGGCGTTGGCACTGAACCGGGCAATAAATTCCTGCAGCTGTTTTACTTTCTCTTCCTTCTTACGGTTTTGATCCTTGGCCATTTGCAGGGCCAGCTGGCTGGATTCGTACCAGAAATCATAGTTGCCGCTGTAGATTTTGATCTTGCCAAAATCCACGTCCACCATATGGGTGCACACCTTGTTGAGGAAATAACGGTCATGGGAGACAAAGATAACAATGCCGTTGAAATCCATCAGAAATTCTTCCAGCCATCGGATGGACTGAATGTCCAGGTTATTGGTTGGCTCATCAAGCACCAAAATGTCCGGGTTGCCGAAAAGTGCCTGGGCCAGCAGCACCTTTACCTTTTGGGCACCTTTCAGGTCCGCCATTTTCTGCATGTGCAGGCTGGTTTCGATGCCCAGGCCCTGAAGCAGTGATGAAGCTTCTGCTTCTGCTTCCCATCCATTCAGGTCACTGAATTCCCCTTCCAATTCTGCGGCTTTCATGCCATCCTCATCGGAAAAATCTTCCTTGGCGTAAAGAGCGTCCTTTTCCTGGGTAATCTCGTGCAAACGGGGGTTCCCCATGATGACGGTTTCCAGTACCTCCACCCCGTCGTACTGGTAATGGTCCTGTTTTAAAACGGACATACGCATGCCGGGGGAAATGCTGACTTCTCCCTTGTTAGGGTCCAAATCCCCGGAGAGAATCCTCAGAAAGGTACTTTTCCCTGCTCCGTTGGCACCAATAACGCCATAGCAGTTGCCGGGTACAAACCGAAGGTTTACTCCCTCAAATAATTTTTGACCCCCGAAACTAATTCCTAAATCCATAACATTAATCACAGCACTACCTACCTTTTCTCACGTTTTTTCTTAAATAACTGACATTGATCACCCGGTGCTCACCGGCCTTTTCCAAAAATCTTGTACTTATAATCTATACTATCTTAGTGGTCCACTCTTCACAATTCCAGATCTCCGTCACAACGTCCCGGTAGAATTCCGGTTCATGACTGATGAGGATCATACTGCCCCTGTAATCTTTCAAAGCCCGTTTCAGCTCTTCTTTGGCGTCCACGTCCAGGTGATTGGTGGGTTCGTCCAGCACCAGTACGTTTGTTTCCCGGTTGATCAGCTTGCACAGCCTTACCTTGGCCTGCTCACCGCCACTTAACACCCGCACCTGGCTTTCGATGTGCTTGGTGGTCAGACCGCATTTGGCCAGCACACCCCGCACCTCTCCCTGGTTCAGACCAGGAAAATCCTGCCATACTTCTTCAATACAGGTTTTTTCGTTAACACCTTTGATTTCCTGCTCGTAATAACCGATGTGCAGGTACTCCCCTTCTTCCACCACGCCTTCCAAAGGTTGAATCTCTCCCAGCAGGCTGCGGAGCAAAGTGGTTTTGCCCAATCCATTGGCCCCCACCAGGGCAATTTTCTGCCCCCGTTCCATTTTCAGGTTCAGTGGCCGGGACAAGGGTTCATCATATCCAATGACCAAATCCTCAGTCTGAAAAATCAGCTTGCCTGAAGTGCGGGCACTTTTAAAATTGAACTCAGGTTTGGGCTTTTCCCTGGCCAGTTCAATAACATCCATCTTGTCCAGTTTTTTCTGCCGGGACATGGCCATGTTTCGGGTGGCGACACGGGCTTTGTTCCGGGCCACAAAATCCTTCAGTTCACCGATCTCCTGCTGCTGTTTTTTGTAGGCCGCCTCCAGCTGGCTTTTTTTAGCCTGGTGTACCTGGAGGAAATTTTCGTAGCTGCCAGTGTACCTGTCCAGCTTTTGGTTTTCCATGTGGTAAATCACGTTCACCACGCTGTCCAGGAAGGGCATGTCATGGGAAATGAGGATAAAAGCGTTTTCATACTCCTGAAAATAACGACGCAGCCATTGGATGTGAGCTTCATCCAGGTAGTTGGTGGGTTCGTCAAGCAGTAGAATTTCAGGCTTTTCCAGCAACAGCTTTGCCAGCAGGATTTTTGTCCGCTGGCCGCCGCTGAGTTCATCCACTTCTTTGTCCAGGCCAATGTCTGTCAGCCCCAGACCCCTGGCCACCTCTTCCACCTTGGCGTCAGTGATGTAAAAATCATTGTGGTCCAGCATGTCCTGGATCACTCCCACCTCTTCCAGCATGGAGTTCAATTCATCCTCGGACACATCCCCCATTTTACCGTAGAGGTCGTTCATTTCCGTTTCCAGGTCAAAAAGATACTGGAAGGCGGTTTTCAGCACGTCCCGGATGGTCATGCCCGTCTCCAGCACAGTGTGTTGGTCCAGGTAGCCTACCCGCACACGCTTTGACCACTGTACAGTGCCTGCGTCCGGCTCGATTTTCCCTGTGATAATGTTCATAAAGCTGGATTTTCCTTCGCCGTTGGCACCGATGAGTCCAATGTGCTCACCCTTTAACAGGCGGAAAGACACATCATCAAAGATGGCTCGGTCACCAAAACCGTGGCTCAGGTTTTTTACCGTTAACAAACTCATGGATTTCTTCGACTCCTTTTAATTAATCAAATGCATGAAACGACATGTAACTTACTAAACACACTAAAACACGCTGCGGATGCCCGTTCCATGGCGGCATGTCAGCAGCGTGTTGTCAATTCCGTTGGAAAAAATCAGCCTCAACCGAAGCCTTGGTCATTATACCATATTACCTGGGAAAATCATACCCTTTCTTGCAACCTTTCTTGCAACCTTTTGTCTGATGACTGCCGATTTCATGCCATGGCATTCTTCTTTGGTTTCTTTAGGCTTTTTTATTAGACTTTCTTTCAATACGAATAAAACGAATGCGCTGGTTTGTCAGGGCTGCGTCCTGGAAGGTTTCCACCAGCTTTTTTCCTCTGTGTCCCAATTGAACCACCAATCTCTTGCTGTCAAATAGCAGCACAAGGGTGGTCCTGTCTTCCGCGGAAAGCACATCATAGAGAGCGTCCAGGTTTTTTCCGTAATAGTCAGGAAACCCAAGGTTTCGTTTCAGACAATCATGGATCTCCTCCATGGAAGTATCCTTTATGCCATTCATCACAGCCACTCTCATACCCTATTCCTCCCCATACAATAGTTCAAAACTTTCATAATGGTCCGGGGTGAAGTACACCAGGCCGTCATTGGAATACACAATGCGTTCTGCCCCCCGGTAACCACCTTCATAGTTGATATCACATTCATAATACTGTCGATCACTTTTATCTGGCAGCAACCCTTCCCGGTTGCCAAACCGGTCTCCGCCGATGCTCTTTTGCTCCGTTACCTCCCACAGATTGCCTTTGCTTGCCTGCCATCCCAGATCACCTGCTTCTGACTTGGTGATAAAGTTTGGAGGCAGTTCTCCGTATAGGTGGAGGTACAAGGCTACGTCTTCTTTTGAGGTATAGGAACCTTCCCGGTCCAGGGCTGGTTCTTCTTCCACAGACGGGGCTTCTTCCAAGAAAACCTCTTCAGCGTCTATAACCTCTTCTACGGTTTCTGTGGCTGTACCACAACCCGCTAAAGTCCCTCCCAGCGACAGGAACATGACCAATGTTACTATTAAAAACAGCCATTGACGGCGTTGATTCCTTCGTTTCATGAAGATCCTTCCTTTCTGTTTCTTTCATTGTACCACATCGCCGGATATCCTCTACCCTTTCTATAGTAATTGTTATAATTTTGTTTGGGTTCCTTGCACCAGGGTATTTACATAATAACATCAGATTTTTATGTAAACCTACTTGTTCCCGCACTCTGGAAAAATTCCAACACTGAATGAAAGGAGGGGAAAATGTTAATGGATACCACACTTATCATTATTATTGTTGTTGTTTTGCTTGTTCTGGGAGTTGGCGGATTTGGATTTAGCCGCAGAGGAAGATAATGCCAGAATGCAACATGAGTATTAGCACTATATTGGGTGTGATGATCTCCGGATACAGATGGACGCTTTATTCCGGAAGGAGCCATTAGCGTAACCGACCAGAAATGCGGGGTCGGCTTTTTTATTTTTTAGGAGGAATTTTATCATGCCACAAAAAGTTAAAGAAACGAAACACACCGTTCAGGACAACGGTCTTGAAACGCTTTCACGCGTTATGCAGGTTGTATTTGCGCTTGTGCAAATTCTACTGGTTTTCCGGTTGGGCTTTAAGCTGTTGGGCGCCAATGCCTCCAACGTTTTTGTCAATCTGATCTATGCAACCACAGCCCCTCTGGTTGGCCTATTTGAAGGCATTTTTTCTGAAGTTAATATGGAGGGGAACACCTTTGCCGTGTTCGAGCCGGCTACGGTGATTGCCATCATTGTAACGGCGGCTGTTTCCTACATTGTTTTACGGATGCTGTCGGTAAAACAGGATAAGAAGATAGAGCACGTCGAAGTTCAGGAACAGGTCCATGCCGTTCCCTTGGGACAAGTTTCGGATTCACAGTTAAAGCAGTCTTCAGAAAGCCCTGCAACGCAAACTTCGGAAACTCCTGTGGCGCAGACACGCACTGGCAAGCTTGAAACCCAGTCCCAGGAACTGGAGGAAAGAATTCGTCATCAAGAGCAGAATCTGGAACACCAGCGCAAAACCTATGGTGCTGCACACGATGAAACCCAATCCAAAGAACTGGAAACCCAGTCCCAGGAACTGGAAGAAAAGATCCGTCATCAAAAGCAAATTCTTGAAGACCAGCGTAAAACGTATGATGTTGCGCACGATGAAAACCAGTCCCAGGAACTGGAGGAAAGAATTCGTCATCAAGAGCAGCGCCTGGAAAATCAGCAAAACATTCCTGTTAATGCACACGGGGAAAAAGAATTAGATGAGGAAGAAATGAACAACAACAATGAAGATCCGAATGAAGTCCCTGTTTATGAGAAACGACAGAGAGAGATCTAGTTGGCACACCAAATTAAAGGGAATTTCATGACAATAAATAAAGAAGCCTGGTTGCGTTTATTGATGATAACGCTTCCAGGCCATTTTTCTATTCAAACTGTTACATTGATGATAAGTTGCGACTACAATACAGTGGCTGCTCCAATAAAGCGGGACTGCCAGTAACCTGCATCATCCAGGCGGTCATAAGACACCGTTCTACCCGTGGAGGGAGCGTGAATAAACGTGTTGTCTCCCACAAAAATACCCACATGTGATGCACCTGGCTTATAAGTTGTAAAAAACACCAGGTCTCCCGGTTGCAGTTCATCGGATTCTATTTTGTTCACAGCCCGGAACATGGCGGCTGTGGAACGGGGAAGTACGATGCCGTGTTTTGCCATGATGTAAGACACATACCCTGAACAGTCAAAACCACTTGGGCTGGAACCACCATATCGATAAGGAGTTCCTTCAAAAGAGTAAGCCACTTCCAGCACACTGTCCCGCAGGCTTGCGGCGGTCTTCATCTCTTCTTCCAGCAAGCGGGCTGCTTCTTCCACCATTTGCTGCCTGGTTTCTTCGGCACTGCTGCCCATGGATTTTGTCAAGATCACTGAAGCTTCTGCCCGTGTGATGCTGTGAGCTGGTCGGAAGGTACCGTCTGGATAACCTGACAACCACCCTTCTTGGTAGGCGGTCAATACATAAGGTTGATAAACCTCTGGAATCACATGAAAATCCGCGAAGGGAATTTCAGCTTCTTCCACAGAAACAGGTGTAATATCGTTGGTTCTCACCAAAATGCGTGCAGCTTCTGCCCGGTTAATGGCGCCGTTCAAGATTTCTTTGTCGCCTGTACATGGGTCGATGGCACCCATATCCTCCGCACCCCGTATATAATTCATGGCCCAATGTTCACCAGGGGCTGCCTCATATTCATAATGCTGGGCTTTCATGGCCAGTACCACAAACTCTGCCTGACTGATGGTTTCGTTAGGACGAAAGGTACTGTCATCATACCCTTTCACCAGGTCCAATTCAGCCAGTGTCAGTACATAACCCACATGCCAGTCTGTATAATTCACGTCTGCGAAACCTTCTTGGTTTGCGTAAACTGCTGATGTCATTGTTGTCGTTAGTAGCAAAGCGCCTGTCACACCTAACACGCCTCTGATTAATTTTCTCACTGTAACACTCCTTAATCTGATTTGCTGGCATTACCCTTTTCCAGCGCACTTAAACGAAAGTATAACATAATAATTTCTTTTGTAAACCTTTTTAGTTCTGTTAAGGAACCTCATGGGGTCTGTCATCAAGTAATTTCAACTATTATCTTTCTTTGATTTTTTATTATAACTTCTAATGATGTTGGTTGCATCAGACCATCCTCCCTTCTATCTGGGACCATCGGGGCTCTTTTTGGAAACTGGTCTTACAGCCTAACCCAAAAACTGACAAATTATATTTATTTTTCTATAAATCTACTTGACATATGAAGTTACCAGGCGTATATTATATTTAGTACTTTACTAATTTAGTAATTTACTAAATGTATATTGCGATTCAGTAAGAGGGTTTGTAAAAGGAGGAGTACAAATGAACATACCAACGAATTTAAAACATAAACCTGTCATTGTTTCTGAAAACTATGGCAATGTAGACGGTCATTATGCCTATAAAACCGACGCCCAGGGTCTGTCCCTGGGCCTGGCCCAGTGGAATGACCGGGGAAAGGTGGACATCTCTGCCAAGGTGTGGCGCCATACCGGTGGCAAATGGTCACGACAGTCGGAAGAGCTTCCTCTTCACCGGGTGTTGGACCTGGCCATACTGGTCTGCCGCACCAGCCAGCATTTTCGTGACGCCTACCGCTACGAAAAACTTTATGACCCTGAAAACCCCACACTGGACAGGGTGGGGTTGCAG
>JAABSW010000050.1 GCA_011390155.1 Clostridiaceae bacterium | reverse complement strand
ACTTCTTCCACTGTTGACCCATATTTTCGTTTCAGGTCGTGGATTAAATCCAGTCTTTCTTGTAACTGAACAATTTCTTCCGGATCAAATTCAATTTGTTCCTGGTAGCGGTTCAGTTCCCTGGTAAAATCCTGCAACCGAATCTGTAGTTCTTCAGCCTGGGAAGCAAAGGCTTCCAGGTCACGGCTGTAAGGCGCCACATCCAACAGGGCTTTCACATTCTGACCCAGAATGTCCAGCACGGGGGTGGATAGGCTGCCCTCATAAACTTCTTCATGAAAAGTACCCAACACCTTGGTGATTTGCTGGGCATGGCGAAGCAGCTCATTCTGCTCTGAAAGGCTTTCTTCTTCTTCCGGCTGCAGCTGAGCGTTTTCAATTTCCTGTAATTGGTATGTTAAAAAGTCCATCTGACGGGCCCGCTCGGTTTCACTGGACCCCAGCTTTTTCAATTCTGTCTGTAAGGCCAGCACCTGGGCATAGCTGTCTTCATACTTCTTTTTAACCTGGTACAGCGACTGACCACCAAAGGCATCCAATAGCTGCAGATGGGTTTCCTGTTGCAACAAGGATTGATGTTCATGCTGGCCATGAAGGTCTGTGACCTGTTGCATGATTAATTTCAACAGTTGCTGGGTCACCGTGGTGCCGTTGATCCGTGCAATGCTGCGGCCTGTGTTATGTATTTCCCGGGACACAATCAATTGTCCTGTATCATCCAATGGGACACCTGCTTCTTCCAGCAAGGCTTTGTAGAGAGGTTTTTCCACCATTTCAAAAACAGCCTGCACACGGGCCTTTTCACGGCCGGATTTCACCAATTCACGGTCGGCACGGCTGCCTAAACACATACTGACAGCGTCAATCAAAATGGATTTTCCGGCGCCGGTTTCACCGGATAAAATCGTTAAACCCGGGCCAAAGGTTAACTGCAAGTGATCAATCAAGGCAAAATCATTGATTTCAAGTTCCAGCAGCATAGAGTCCCTCCCGCTAATTCAAAGATGATTTAAAAATCTTATTCTGTCAGTTTGCGGAATCTTTCCTTCACATCTTCCGCCTGGTCAGCTTCCCGGACAACCACGAAAATGGTATCGTCACCGGCAATGGTGCCCACCACTTCGTCAAAATTGGCAGCATCAATGGCCGATGCGGCAGCCTGGGCGGCGGCAGGAATGGTGCGCAGTACCACCATGTTGCCCGCATGGTCCAGGGACACAATGGATTCCTTGAACAGGCGTACCAAACGGTCGGTTAACATGGCATCCTGGCTTGCCAGAGAAGCGTATTTATAACGACCGGTGCGGGACATTTGTTTTATCAAACGCAATTCTTTAATGTCACGGGAAACCGTGGCCTGGGTGACGTTCATTCCGTTCTTTTTAAGTGCCTGGGTCAGTTCTTCCTGGGTTTCGATGTCCTGGTTCATGATAATTTCCAAAATTTTCGCATGTCGTAAGTATTTCATAGCTGCCCCCTTTCAATTTTCACCACATAACGTCTACCATTGGTTTCCATGAGCGTTTTGTACAACTTTATCAATCAATTCCCCTGTTACAACAATTTGAGGAAGTTGTATCAGCGACAATGACACTAAAAATTCCACATTCCCTTTTGGGCCCCGAATGGGTGAAAAGCTGAGGCCTTCCGGGAAGAACCCAAGCTCCTGGGCAAAATCAACCACTTTTTCAACCACCTGGGCATGAATGGCTGCATCACGTACCACACCGTTTTTCCCCACCTGTTGACGCCCTGCTTCAAACTGGGGCTTAATCAGGGCCACCACTTTCCCCTGGGGACCAAGCAAAGCCTTGGCCACGGGAAGCACCAATTTAAGGGAAATAAAGGAAACGTCGATGGAAATAAAATCCATGGTTTCCCCAATGTCTTCGGCTTTCACGTGTCGAATGTTGGTGCGTTCCATCACCACCACCCGGGGGTCGTTCCGGAGTTTCCAATCCAGTTGACCGTAGCCCACATCAACGGCAAATACTTTTGATGCCCCCTTTTGAAGCATGCAGTCAGTAAATCCGCCGGTGGAAGCGCCGATGTCCATGGCGACAGCGCCATTCAAATCAAAGCCAAATGCCTGCATTGCCTTTTCCAGTTTCAGGCCGCCCCGGCTGACATAGGGCATGACATCTCCTTTTATTTCGATGTCAACACCTGTGTCCACCTTGGTACCGGCTTTGTCCACCCGTTGCCTGTCCGCCAAAATCTGCCCGGCCATGATGGCCGCACGGGCTTTTTCCCGACTTGGGAAGAAACCCTGTTCAACCAATAGCACGTCAATTCGCTGTTTTGCCATAAGCCCTCTTCTCCGATACCTTCAAATTCACCACTTTCGGCTGTTGTTCTGAGATTTCAAGCTGTTCAAAGTCTTCACGAATCTGCTGAAGAACCTGTTCAGGCGTCATACCCAGCACTTGATAAAGGCTTTGCATGTCACCCTGTTCTGTAAAGTGATCGGGTATGGCCAGGGAAACAACTGGTGTGGTGAGGCCATTGGACTGGTACAACGCTTTCACCTGGTCACCCAGGCCGCCAATTTGCTGGTTTTCTTCCAATACGTACAGTTGCTTGTATTTTCTGCCCTGTTCAAGCAGTAAGGCTGTGTCCAGGGGTTTTACAAACCGAGGGTCCAGCACACTGCCCATGAGACCATCCTCTTTTGCTCTTTCCACTACCCCTAAGGCTGTTTTGTTCATGGTGCCCAGGGCAATGATGAGAAAATCTGTGCCTTCTTCACAAAGCATGCGTCCCTTCCCAATGGCCAAAGGTGTGGCAGGAACATCCAAGGCATAGGCTTCACCCCGTGGGTAGCGAATGAGCACCGGTCCTTCTATCTCTGCCGAGAAGTCGATCATGTTTTCCAACTCTGTTTTGTCGGCAGGTGACATGATGGTTAAATGAGGTACCGTGGACAGGTAGGATAAATCAAAGACCCCGTGGTGAGTCTCTCCGTCCTGCCCCACCAAACCAGCCCGGTCGATGAGGAAAGTGACTTTCAGGTTTTGCAGGCACACGTCATGAATCACCTGGTCATAAGCCCGTTGTAAAAAGCTGGAATAAACGGCAAAATAAGGTTTGAGACCAGCGGCTGCCTGTCCGGCTGCAAAGGTCACTGCATGCTGTTCGGCGATGCCCACATCGAAAAAGCGCTGGGGAAACCTTTTTTCAAAAGTGGAAAGTCCGGTGCCGTCGGGCATGGCGGCAGTAATGGCCACCACCCGGGGGTCTTTTTCCGCAGCTCTTTCCACAGAGGCTCCGGCAATATCAGAAAAAGTGATTTTTTTCTTCTGGGCTTTCAGAATACCGGATTCCGGATGAAAAGCACTGATACCATGGAATTTGGCTGGGTACTTTTCTGCAGGTCGATAGCCCTTGCCTTTGATGGTGAGTACATGCACCAGTTTGGGGCCGTTAATGCGTTTGGCCAACCGGAAGGCTTCCTTCAGGTCATTGATGTTGTGCCCATCCACAGGGCCAATGTAGGTAAAGCCCAGCTCTTCAAATAAAATACCGGGAACAAAGAAATATTTGATGGAATCCTTGGCTTTTTCAGCCGTTTTGTACACGGTTTTACCCAGGGCAAAATGTTCCATGATGTGCTCGATGTCTTCCTTCAGACGTGAATACACAGGCATGGTTCTTATTTTTGTCAGGTAATTGGAAAGGCCTCCCACGTTTTTAGCAATGGACATTTTGTTGTCGTTGAGGACCACTGTCAAGTTGACACGGCTTTGGCCTGCATGATTTAAAGCTTCAAAAGCCATCCCCCCCGTCAAGGCTCCATCGCCGATGACGGCCAGAATGTCATGCGTTTCCTTTTGTAAATCCCTGGCTGTGGCCATGCCCAGGGCGGCGGAAATGGAAGTGGCGCTGTGGCCTGTGTTGAAGTGATCGTGAACGCTTTCATGACGTTTGGGAAACCCGCTGAGTCCACCAAATTGACGCAGGGTGTCAAAAGCATCCTTGCGGCCTGTCAGCATTTTATGCACATAGGTTTGATGGCCCACATCCCAGATGATTTTATCCTGGTAAGTGTTGTACATCTGGTGCAAGGCCAACGTCAGTTCAACCACGCCCAGATTAGAGGCCAGATGACCACCTGTTTTGGAAACTTTTTCAACCAAAAAATGCCGGATTTCTACCGCCAATTGTGACAATTCCTCTTCATTTAATGGTTGTAGATCTTCTGGAGATTGAACCTGGTCCAACAGTGAATCCATAAAATCCTCTCGCTTTCCTACTGAAATATCGTTAATGTTCTATCTATACCCTTTTGTCCATGATAATACTTGTTGATGGTAATACTATTATGTAAACAACCTTGAGGCAGAAAAATTATGCATATCCGTATATACATCCTAAACTGATTCTATTGTAACCTTTCTGGAGAAAGGAATCAATAAAAATGTATAATTATTAATGCCTCTAGATGGTCATCGGTTCAACAGGATTCTTAGCTTCTACTGGAGTTATAATCTATGAGTTGACAGTTATTTTACAGCTTTCTCTGAGGGTTTGTCTCCAATGAAAAAGTTGTATACTTTTGAAACGATGTTTACAATTTCATGGGATTTTTCCAGGGCAATGTTTTTCCCGAAGGCTTTTCCCCCAACAGTCAGGGAGGCCACAAAACCACCCAACACCAAGGTAAATACCAGTAGTTGCAACTGTGTCATTATGGGCGTAACCTTCAACAAAATAGTGGCGGCAGCCACACCACTGATGATGCCGCAAATGTCACCAACAACGTCGTTACAGACATTGGAAACAGAACCGGCGTTTTTCAGCAGGCGTATGGCAGCTCTGGCAGAAGAAATTTTATCAGCGGCCATGGCATGAAAGGGTTTTTCGGAAGCCACAGCCACGGCAATGCCCACCATGTCAAAGACGACACCAATCAATATAATGATGATTAATATGACAAAAGCCGGCCCCAGGCTGGCCCGGATCAATAATTGTTCAGAAAAATAATTAAACATGGCGGCCAGGAAAAACGTCCAAATGGACACAGTAACCACCCATTTAAGGTTATACTTTTTAAAAAGTTCTTCAATATGGTTTTGCTCCGATCGTCCGTTACGAACCGGTTTAGGCTTTGGTAATTTAACCTTTCCCAACAATGTTCCCTCCAGTGTTCTCTTTTCCCAAAATAAAAGCTGATAGCATCGGCTATCAGCAGAAACTCACAGTGGTAACCCGTTAGGTAAATTTTACGGCTTAGGTCCAGTAAGTTTTCCCCGACCTCTACTGCGTGTCGCCAGCACAGCGGTTTCCCTTTAAAGAAGCCTCTGCTATGTCACCATATGCAGGACTGGATTGCCACTTAGTCCGCACTGTAATCCCCAAAAGGTCTCTTGCGAACAGTCTAGGAGATTTCCTCTACAGTGTCACCGGTTCTTAGCCTCTTTTGCAGGAGGAGTTTCAGAAGGCAATTATCCCCTTCGCCGGGCCCTGGCTCCAAGAATCTGATCCTACTATCGTCTCATCCCACTCAAGGCAGGCTACTCTGCGCGCTTTGCTGTCCGTCAAGACGCCTACGCAGGTTTCTACCTTCTCAGTCTGATCTGAGATAGGCCTCCACGAAGCGAGGGTCAACGCCCGCATGCCATTGCGGATCGCCCCCATCTTCTTACTCCCAGAAAAGACCCACGACTGGGCGTCGCAAGCCCAAACCAGGAACTTCATCGATGTGCCCTTTTGCGGATTTTTAGGCCCGCCCTCAGTAACCGGTGGTGCTGACTAGAATACTGCACCACTGCTGTTTCTTGCTCTATTATAGCATGTTTACGACCAAAACTCAAACGAAGAGTATAGAAATGAGAATGCCTAAAATGGCTCCCACCAACACTTCATACTGGGTATGGCCCACCAGCTCTTTTAACCGGTGTTCTGTCAGTTTCTTGTCTTTACGTCGCATATGAAAATCTTCAATCATCTGGTTCAGGATGATGGCCTGGTTTCCCACGGCAAAACGAACCCCTGCAGCGTCATACATCACCACCAGGGCAAAGCCCAGTGACAGGGCAAAAAGGGTGGAATTGAACCCGTGAAGCTGACCAATGGTGGAAGTCATGGCCACAACAAAAGAGGAATGGGAGCTGGGCATACCACCCGAACCCACAAACCGCAACACATTAAAACGTTTGTCCACGATAAGGGTGTGCACCACTTTTAATGACTGGGCGATGAACCAGGCAAGCATGGAGATCCACAAGACTTTGTTTTGACCTATTTCAAGGAAGAACGTATCCATTGTCCATGCACCTCCAGTTTGGTTTCCACTAACGGATTTTCACATGATTCACGATTCAAACCTGACCATCAAATCTTGCAAATAGAAGTCTTTCTGTTTCATATAGTTAGGCATACCCACTAAGAACGCCGTGAAATCAGATAAGTGGCCAGGGACTGGAGAAAAGCCGAGGTGGAACCAAAGCCTTTAAAGATGCCCAATGCGCCGTCGGTCAGGGCCCGCACCTTTTCATGGGAAGCTTCCACCCCATAAATGGCCGGATAGGTCATCTTGTCATTTTTCAGGTCACTGCCCACGGGTTTGCCCATCTCTTCTTCATCACCCTCCAGGTCAAGTAAATCGTCCTGGATTTGAAAGGCCAGTCCCAGGGCAAAGCCGGCAGATTTCATGGCTTCTGCTTCTTTTTCCGTGGCACCGGCCACGTAAGCACCTGCTGTCAAAGCCGCCGCCAGCAAGGCACCGGTCTTATGTTGGTGAATGTAGGCCAGGGTACTGGCAGAAGGTTCTGCCACCTGGTTGAATTGTCCTTCGTTCATCAAATCCGCTGTTTGTCCGCCAATCATGCCATGAATCCCTGCCGCCACGGCAATGGTGTGGGCGGCTTTCAAACAGGGTTTGGGATTATCCTGCTTTATGGCGTCCTCCAGCATGATTTCATAGGCCAGGTTGAGAAGGCCGTCGCCTGCCAGGATGGCCATGCCGTCACCATACACTTTGTGATTGGTGGGTTTGCCCCTTCGAAGGTCATCGTCGTCCATGGCAGGTAAATCATCATGAATCAGGGAATAGGTGTGAATCATTTCCAGGGCACAGGCATAGGGCAGGGCCATTTTTGCACTGCCGCCCAGCATTTCCGCCGCTGCCAGTGTCAGCACAGGCCGAAGTCGTTTGCCGCCGGCAAAGAGACTGTACTGCATGGCGTTGATCACTTGCTTGTTTTCCCCGTTTTCAATGTCGGTGTAAGTGGACAATGCCTCGTTGGTTAGATCAATGTAACGGCTCAGGGTTTCCTTCCATTCCACTTAAGACTCCTCCATTTCTTCCCGCAGGGGTTTCATGGTTTCAAGGCCGGATTCAGCCAACACCACCTTAAGGGTGTCTTCTGCCTTGTTAAGTTGTTCCCGGCACTGACGGTAAAGTTCAACGCCCTCCTGAAACAATGCCAAAGATTCTTCCAGACCCAGCTGTCCGTCTTCAAGTATCGACATGATTTCTTCCAACCGTTTAAAGGATGCTTCGTAAGATTTTTTCTTCATGATGTGCCTCCTTCTTCCATTGACGTAACGCTGGCATTAAACTTGCCATCCTGTAAGGTCACCGTCACCTGTTGACCTTGATTTACCTGACTGATACGGGAGATGACCCCCTCTTTATCGTCCTGCACAAAGGCATAACCACGGCCCAGGGTGCTGAGGGGGCTTAGTTGATGCAGTTTTTCCCCTGCATGGACCAGACGGGTGTGACCATCTTTAAAATCTTTTTCCATTAATTGTACCAGTTGCATCTGCAGGGTGTCCAGTGCCTGGCGCTGTTCATCAAGAAAACGGGTGGGAAACCGTAAAGGTGAACGCAGGGCAATGGCTTCCAAAGCCCGTCTTTCCAGTGACAGGTGCTGGTTTACACGGTTTTTCATTGCAGCCATGAGGCCCTCCAGCTGACGCACCAGTTGTTTGCCGTCGGGCACTGCCAGTTCCGCTGCCGCCGTGGGGGTGTTGGCCCGTTGGTCGGCCACAAAATCAGCAATGGTAAAGTCTGTTTCATGGCCCACGCCAGAGATAATGGGTATGGTTGAGTCGGCAATGGCATAGGCCAAAGATTCGCTGTTAAAAGCCCACAGTTCTTCAATGGAGCCGCCGCCACGGCCCAGCAGGATCAGGTCCAGGTCGTAATCCTGGGCTTTTTTCACCGCTTTGGTCAATGACTTGGGCGCCATTTCTCCCTGGACCAAAGCAGGAAACAAGGTGAGTTTGGCTGAAGGCCAGCGACGGTGCAGCACAGTGAGAAAATCTTGCAGGGCTGCCCCCGTTTCTGAGGTAATGAGGCCGATGGACTCCGGGTAGGGAGGCAGGGGTTTCTTTCGGGCTGGGTCAAGCAATCCTTCCCCCTCCAACTTTTCCTTCAGTTGCTGAAAAGCCAGAAACCAGTCGCCAAGGCCGGTTTCTTCAATGTGGGAGGCGATGAGCTGGTACTGGCCGTCACGTTCATACACAGTGATGGAGCCAGCCGCCGTGACACGCATGCCTTCTTTTAAGCGGATTTTCAGGCCCTGGGCCTGGCTGCGGAACATGACACAGCGAATCCGGCTGTTTTCATCTTTTAAGGAAAAATAGATATGACCGCTGCCGTGGTAGGTACAATTGGATACTTCTCCCGCCACCTGCACCATGTGCAGGATGGGGTCGGCATTGACCAGTCGTTTTACGTATTGGTTCACCTGGCTTACTGACAGGGTTTTGATCTTCATTGGATCAACTCCAGACTTTGTAAGGTCAGCGCCGCCGTTCCAACGGCATTGTCACTGCAAAAGGTTGGCAGGGCATAAAGCAGAGAGATTGAGTTAACGCTCTTTTTATTACGGGAAGATTTGTCCAGTTCTTCTTCAAGCACCCGTCTTACGATGCTGTTGGAAGCAACGCCTCCCACGCTTAGTAACATGGGCAGGGGCGACGCTGTCTGGGCTTTCTTCACCAAGCGGGCCAGTAGTTTACCGGCAAAGTGAAAAAGGCTCAGGGCTATGCGTTCAGGTGATTCGGTGGCCAGTAACCGCTGCACATGGGTTTCAGGGCCGGACAAACTTATATGATAGAGAGGTAGATGATCTGATTGAGTAAGGGTTTGTTCATCAAATTGACCAAATACTTCAGTCTTCTTTGCTTCAATGATATTTATCTTATCTATTTTAACAGGTAAATTGCTTTTTATGGAAAAAGGAATGTCAAAGGGTTCTTCTTCACAGGCCAAGGCCAGTTTTTCCAGGGCCGGTCCTGCGGGAAAGGGTAACCCCAGGGCCACACCGGTGCGGTCGATAAGCTGACCCAGGCTGATGTCTGCTGTGGCGCCGATGATTTCTTCATCAAAACCAACGTCAGGCTGGGGGGCCACTTTCAACAATTCCGTTGTGCCGCCAGATAAATGCAGGGCATAAAAAGGGGTTTCGGTCTTTAACCCTAAAGACCACAAACCGGCAGCAATGTGCCCTTCCTGGTGGCTGAAGGCATAACAGGGTATTCCATGACTGGCGGACAAAGAACGGGCAACCGTTTCTCCTGCCAGGAAGACAGGCATGTAAGACCCTTCCACCCTGCGTGGACGGTCACTGTAACCAATGGCTTTCAGGGTTACCCCCTTCAGGTCAGGTGCCAGTTTTTCCATTAATAAGGGCAAACGTTGCACATGCTGAAAAAGGGCATCAGATTGTCTGAGGCCCCGTTTTCCATCTTCAACAGACAGCAAGTGGCGGTGATGGGCCAGCAGGTTGCCGGAAAGGTCCATCACTGCGATTGAAGTTGTGTAATTGCTGGTATCAAAAGCCAGCACTGCTTCAACATCTGATATGTTCAAAGGATTCATTCCTTTTGTGAAGTCTCATCTGATT
>JAABSW010000049.1 GCA_011390155.1 Clostridiaceae bacterium | reverse complement strand
CCGGCAACATCTTCAATAAGATAAATAAGTTCTAAGGCACTTCTAAAATTGATGGTTTCTCCGGTGTCCAACCGTTGTACACTGCCTTGCCAGCTGTTGTGTTGATGATACCTTATGGTAAGGAGAAACTCGCTGTTGCCGGCAGAATCTGTTTTTCTGTGTAATGTCTTCTCCATCGGGTATCCTCCTTTCGTGGAAGGTTATTGCTGCCACCCGAATATAATGCTGTGTTACTGTTGTCTGTGGATTAACTGTGTTGATATTGATTATGATAATCATTATCTTTTATGTTTCTAGTATACCCGTCACTTGTGACATCTAACGGACAAGCCTGTGACATCTCTGTGACACGAAATCAGTTAACAGGGAAAAGTGAATAAGGAAACGTTGAAACCCTGGCCTGTCAAAAAAGCAAAACCGCCGGTTCCATTGGAACCAGCGGCATAAGGCCGTAAAAATATGATTGAATCTTATGTGGTTAGCTGAGGAAAAAGTGTTTACTCGTCTTTTCCAAAGCCATTTCCGCGACGGGTGGGTTTCATGCGGTTCTTGGCGCCCTGCATTTTTTCGTCGCTGTCTTTCATAAATTTGCTGATTTTATCATCCAGCGACAGGGAGTCTGCGCGTTGGGGTGTGCCCCAATCCAGTTCTGCCGGTGCGGGGGTTTTCTTCTTTCTTTCGGCCGCCTGGCGTATGGACAGACTGATCTTGCCATCGCTGCCAATGGCCAGCACTTTGACTTTGACCTTCTCTTTGTCACTGATATAATCCCTGATGTTCTTGACGTAATCGTCTGCCACCTCAGAAATATGTACCAAACCTGTTTTTCCGCCTCCAAGGTCGATAAACGCCCCGAAATTGGTAATTCCTGCTACTGTTCCTTCGATAATCTTTCCAACCTCAACCGGCATAAACTCGTTACTCCTCCTTGTGAATATTGTTCGATAGTCTACAACTGACATTATAGCACATTTAGCAAAAAAAGAAAGTGTTTAACGTTTTTTTTAGTCATTCTCTTCCTGAATATCAATGAGAACCCATTCATCTTCCTTCACCATTTTCAGGTTCTTTCGTGCCATGGCTTCAATGTATTCATCGTCGGTGATGTTATCCAGGGTGTGTTGCAGCCTCTGAATCTCTTCGTCCAACAGGTCGATTTGTGCCTGGGTTATTTCTCGTTGTTCTACCAAACGCCGTCCTTCTTTCTCCTGGATATACCAGGTACGAAAGCCTGAAACGACAAGCAACAGAAGAAAGAACCATAGGATTTTTCGAATAGGTGATTTTCGACGTCGACGTTTCATGACCACCGCTCCTTCAATGCTGCTCTATTCCTTGCTCTGGATTATTCTTTGATCAGTTTGTAAAGACCGTCTGCCTCATCTTTTTTCACGTGTTCACTGACCTGAAGCACTTCCACTTCAAGGGGTGGCTGACTGATGGTGATGGTTAGCCTGTCGCCCACAGACACTTCACTGCCGGGTTTGGCCGCTTTTCCGTTGATGAGCACCAAACCTTTGGCACACGCTTCGTTGGCGATGGTGCGGCGTTTGATGATGCGTGCCACTTTCAGGTATTTATCCAAACGCATATGGCATTGAAACCTCCTAATAATAAAATCAGGCCGAGGCCTGATTTTATGTGTCACTTGGCTGTTTTAGCCGTTAATTTTCTCTTTTAATGTTTTACCGGCTTTGAATACAGGCGCCTTGGAAGCTGGGATATCAATCACTTGCTCCGGATTTCTTGGGTTTCTGCCTTTTCTTGGCTTTCTTTCACGAACGTCGAAGGTACCGAAACCTACGAGTTGTACTTTTCCACCTTCAACCAATGTTTCTTCAACTGTTTCCATGAATGAATTCAAGGCTGTTTCTGCATCTTTCTTGGTTAATCCGCTCATTTCTGCCATTTTTGCAACTAATTCCGCTTTGTTCACAAAATCCCCTCCTTAAAATGTTTGAAAAAGATAACTTGATAAGTGCTGCTTTTCACATGATGTCTATCTCACCAGAACGAAGGACTGATCGTGTCATCGCTCAAATGGGCTCATTAGGTTCTTCTTTGTTTTTCTTTTCCTTGGCCTTTTGAATTTTCCAGATGTCCCGTACTTCTTCCGGGGTCTCGGCCGTTTCGTCTCCAAAAACATGTGGATGACGAAACACGATCTTTTGGGAAATTCCGTGGATGACATCGTGGATGGTGAAGGCACCACGTTCCCTGGCGATCTGGCTGTGGAAAACCACTTGCAAGAGAAGGTCTCCCAACTCTTCACAAATATCGTCATCATCACCACTGTCGATGGCGTCAAGGACTTCCTGGCCTTCTTCTGTGATATAGGGCTTTAAACTTTCGTGGGTTTGCTTTTTATCCCAAGGGCATCCATCGCTGCCACGTAGTTTTTCCAATATGTCCAGAAGATGATTCATATTATAATGTATTTTTGAAAACCTGTCAACCCTTGCAATATAAATACTTGTGAGGTAATCAAGGTCTTTTTGGTGGTCTAACTGGTAGAGCGGAATGTCCCGCACCTCCTCAGCCCCATGCACTCCGGCGCTTTTTATGACCCTTATCAATTGTTCGTCATGATAATAATTCATGAGGCCCAATTTAAGCTCAGAAGCCACATAGGGGTCATAGACCTGGGTGATGATGACGTCCCGGTTGGTGTCCGGCGGCTGCCGGTCAAACTGCAGGGCGTCAATGAGGAGGAATCCGTCCACGGGGTCATGGTCGATGAGGGGGAACAGGACGTCCAGGAAGCTCATGGCTGGCAGGATTTCCAGGGTGATCTTTGATGCCAGGGGGTGGTTCTCTTCACCCGCGGCGGGGTGAATGGCTTCCCGCAGGAGGCGGACGGTTTCCTCGGCCACGTTGGGGTGGCCGGGAACGGCGTAGAGGATGTCCTGCTGAGAAGCCAATGTCAGCACCTGGTCCAGGATTTCCCGGTACACGCCTTCAAAGGTGTCCTGGGTGTCGTAAACCTGGTCAAAGCTCTTAAACCGGATGTTCTGTGCCTTCAGGTCTTCCACCAGGGGGTGCTTTTCAGTGCGCAGGTAGATGGCCGGGTGCTCTTTCAGCCGCTGGAAGGTACCCAGTGGCAGCTGTTCCAGGGCACCCGGGCCCAGGCCGGCGATGGTGAGTGTGGGCATGGTAATGCCTCCTTTGTTTGTTGTATTACCTACTGCATTAACCGGAATCGTTGCAGCAACGCGACGATCTTCTCTCCCTTGGGCAGCATGTGGAAATCCCGGGCTTCCACGGAGTTGGTCTTCAGCAGCATGAGGCCGTAGACCAGGGCGCCGGCGGCCACAGCGGTGAGCACCGCCAGGGTGTTGCCGGTGATGGGTTCCAAAAACCGATGAAGGCTGTAAGCCACGGCGGCCATGACCCCCACGCAGAGGAGGGGTTTGTAGATCATCTGGGTTTTGTTCAGCTTTAATCCTGTCATCTTTTGTACTGCCCGCAGGTTGAGGAAAAAAGCCACGAAATACGCGGTAACCGTACCGATGGCAGCGCCCCGGACATGTAGGAAGGTGGCGGTTAAGGTATAGGTGATCACCAGTTTAAAGAGGGCGCCGGTCATCAGGTTGCGCACGGGGATGTCCGGGCGGCCCAAACCCTGGATGATACCAGTGAGGGTTTGGAGCTGGGTGAGAAACAAAACGGCAAAGCCCATGATGAACATCACCTGGCCAAGGGAAGCCGGCTCCGCCGGGAAGAGCATGCGCATGATGGGGTCGGCAAGGGCCACCAAACCTGCAGAAGCAGGGAGCCCCAGCATCATGCTGACCCGGAACACGGAGGCACTGTCTTCCCTCACGCTGGCCCAGTCATCCCTGGCAGCGGCATCGGACACTGCGGGCACAATGCTCATGGCCAGGGCGATGGTCACCACCTGGGGCAGGTTCACCATGGTGGAGGCCATGCCCTGAAGCTGTCCGTAGAGGGAGTTTGCCTGTTCGTAGGTGTACCCGGTGGCCTGGAGGCGCCGTAGTACAATGGCGGTGTCCAGCATGTTGATGAGGGGCATGACGGCAGCACCGATGGCGATGGGCAGGGCGATTTTCATCACGTTTTTAATAATGGTGGCGGTGGATTCCGGTTCATGACCCAGCTGGTCGATGACGGGAAAGGTTTCCCTGCGGCGGCGCTGGGAATAGAAATAGATCATGAAGCCCAGAGCAGCCACTCCCCCGGCGCCGGCGCCTAAAACCGCCCCTGCCGCAGCGATGGGTTCACCCAGGGTGCGCAGGAGGAAAAACGCCAGCGAGAGGCCCACAACCACTCTTCCAAACTGTTCCACAACCTGGGAGAGCGCAGTGGGCTTCATGTCCTTCATCCCCTGGAAATAGCCCCTGTAGGCGGCCAGGATGGAGATGAAAAAGATGGTGGGGGCCAGGGCCAGTACAGCGTGGTAGGCCAATGGACTTTCAAAGACCACGTTCACCAGGTAGCGGGCACCCAAGGCAAGGGCCAGGGATCCCACAAGGCCCAGGAAGGTGAGTAATTTCAGTGTGGTGGTGAAAATGGCGTGGGCGTGGGCGTGCTGCCCTTTGGCTTTTTTCTCTGACACAAGCTTGGACACAGCAGTGGGAAAACCGGCATAGGTGAATGCCAGCAGGAAGTTATAGACGGTGTACCCCACCTGGTAGTAGCCCATGCCTTCGGACCCCATGGCCCTTCCCAGGGGTATGCGAAAGAGGGCCCCCATGATTTTCACCAGGATGCCTGCTGCCCCCAGAAACATGGCGCCTTTCAGGTAGGTGTCTTTTTTACTCATATATGTACCTCCTAGGTGCAGTGTATAGGTGACAGGGAAGAGTGAATGGACAACAAACAGAACAGCGGAGACAGATTAAGTTGTCACCAATCTCTCTCCACCGGGTCTCGATTTCTGTTTTTGCATGCAGTGCGGATTGTACAAAGGATTATTGTGGTTAATCTATAAATCTTCACGTCGCTGGATGTCAGCGGATTCTTGCAATGACTCAAGGTGATCCATCAGTTCTTGCTGCTGCAGCTGGTTGATGATGATGTCTTTGGCAGATTCAAAATCACCGGCTTCTTCGATGCGGTCCGTCAGTTTGATGATGTGCCATCCAAATTCGGTTTGCACCGGATCGCTGATGGCTCCCACTTCCATGTTGAAAACAGCTTCTTCAAACGCAGGAACCATTTGGCCTTTACCAAAGTATCCCAGTTCACCGCCCGTTACCGAAGAAGGGCCGGTGGAATGGGCTACTGCCATTTCAGCGAAATCGGCACCGTCTTCCAATTGTTCTATCAGTTCCCAGGCAAAAGCCTCTTCTTCCACCAGGATATGGCTGGCTGCCACCTGGTCGTAGGAAAACTCATCCGGGTTCTCGTCGTAATAAGCCCTGGCTTCTTCATCGGTGATGTCGATGTGGCTCATGTAATGTTCCTGGTATTCCATCATGATCAGTTCTTTACGCATTTCTTCCTTGAAATAATCTTCACTGATGTCGTTTTGTGCCATGAAATTTTTCAAATCCTCGTCTTCTTCGATGAAGCCCATGAACATTTCCATGGTTTCGTTGAATTCTTCTTCTTCCAGTTGGATGTCGTGTTCAACAGCGTCCTGGAGTACGAGTTCCGTAAAGATGAGGCGTTCCAGCACCTGTTCCTTGATGGTTTCCAGAAGGGTGAGGCCTTCTTCATTGTCCGGTTCGTCAAAGAATCCGGGGCCCATTTCCATTTCGTAATTCATTTTCATCAGGGCCAGGGTGTCTTCGTAGGTTGTGCGGGGGATGGGTTGGTCGTTGACCAGGGCCACCGCGTCGTCGGGGATTCCATTGCCGCCGCCACCACAGGCTGTCAGCAATAAGGCTGTCAGGGCAAGGAGGATGACCAGGGTTTTGGGCATGGATTTTTTACGTGTCCATCGTGTTAAGTTCATGAATCGTTTCAACTCCTTCAAATTGAATGTCTCTGGCCCGTCTTAATCGATTATAACTGATTAAGGGTATGTCCGTCGCACTTGGGAATTATTATTTTCCATAATATCTCCATTTGCTCCAGGCACAGATAGTTTATTGTATTGATATATTTATCGTAACAGGTTAATTATAACGGAAATAAGAAAACTTTCAAGTGTTTACCTGCCGCGTAGCTTTCATTTGAGACTTGCATAGCTTTCATTTCAGACTATTAAAGTTGTGCCTGTTTTTTTGATTTGTTTTCTAACCCTCTCCCCAGTGGGGAGAGGGGATAAACGCAGTCCTTAAAAAATAATATACCTGCCTCATGTTCATTTTGCCCAGTGGGGAAATGGGATAAAAACATTTAGGCGGCAGCGTCACCGGCCAAAATTTCCACAATGCTGTTGATTTCCCGGAGAAGCTGGTCGGCTTCACGAATGGCGGGTGCCTTGTAGGTGAAGTAGGGCTGCTGACCGGCGTTGAAAGTGATGCGGTTGCCGTAATCGTGGATGACCCGGGCAATGGCTTCCGGGTTAAACCGCAGGCCGGAACCAAATTGCAGGCGCACCGTTTCTTCTTTCTGGACAATGCTGGTAATGCCGGCTTTCAGGGCCAGCCCCTTCACTGTGGAAACGGTGAGGAGGTTGCGGACAATGCCGGGGATGTCGCCAAAACGGTCTTCGATTTCCTCTTCCACCTCGTAAAGGTCTTCCCGGCTGCGAATGGCGGCAATTTTCTTGTAAATTTCGATCTTGTGACCGGCGTTGCGAATGTATTCTTTGGGGATGTAAGCGTTGACGTTCAGCTCGATGGTGACTTCCGGTTCCTCTTCCACTTCTTCCCCCCGGGTTTTCTGCATGGTTTCTTCCAGCAGTTTCACATAGAGGTCGTAACCGATGGCGGCCAGGTGGCCATGCTGTTCGCCTCCTAAAAGGTTGCCGGCGCCCCTTATTTCCAGGTCCCGCATGGCAATCTTAAAGCCGGAGCCGAATTCGGTGAATTCCTTGATGGCTTTCAGCCGCTTTTCTGCCACTTCCGACAGGATTTTATCCCGCTGGAACATAAGGTAGGCGTAAGCCTGGCGGGTGGAACGACCCACCCTGCCCCGGAGCTGGTACAACTGGGAAAGACCCAGGCGATCGGCGTCGTGGACCAATATGGTGTTGGCGTTGGGGATGTCCAGGCCGTTTTCGATGATGGTGGTGCACACCAGCACGTCGTACCGGCCTTCATAATAATCCAACATCACTTTTTCCAGTTCCGTTTCGTTCATCTGGCCGTGGCCCACCCCGATGTTCAGTTCCGGGAAGCGATCCGCCAGCTGATTGGCGATGGTATAAATGCTATCCACCCGGTTGTACAGGTAAAAGACCTGGCCTCCCCGGGAGGTTTCCCGGAGGATGGCGTCGGCCACCAAAGAGGGGTTCCAGGCCACCACGTAGGTTTGCACCGGTACCCGTTCATCCGGCGGGTCTTCGATGACACTCATGTCCCGGATGCCGCTCATGGCCATGTGCAGGGTCCGGGGGATGGGGGTGGCGGTGAGGGTAAGGACGTCCACGTTGGCTTTCAGCTGCTTGATCCGTTCCTTGTGCTTCACACCGAAACGCTGCTCTTCATCCACCACTAACAGCCCCAGGTCTTTAAAGACAACGTCTTTGGACAGAAGGCGGTGGGTGCCGATGACCACGTCTACCAAACCGTTTTTCAAGTCTTTGATGATTTTCTGGATTTGTTTGGGGCTGCGGAACCGGCTGAGCATTTCCACCCTCACAGGGAAGGGGGAAAACCGTTCCCGGAAGGTGTTGAAATGCTGTTGGGCCAGGATGGTGGTGGGCACCAGCACGGCGCACTGTTTGCTGTCGGCGACACATTTGAAGGCGGCCCGCAGGGCTACCTCGGTTTTGCCGTAGCCCACGTCGCCGCAGAGAAGGCGGTCCATGGGGCGGTCACCTTCCATGTCAGCTTTCACGTCGTCAATGGCCCGTTGCTGGTCCGGGGTTTCTTCGTAGGGAAACAGGTATTCAAACTGCTGCTGCATTTCCATGTCCGGTGAAAAGGCGTGGCCTTTTTGCTTGTTTCGTTTGGCGTACAGCTCCAGCAGTTCGTCGGCCATGTCTTCGATGGCTTTTTTCACCCGACTTTTTGTTTTGGCCCAGTCGGTGCCACCCAAACGGTTCATCCGGGGGTTTTTATCTTCGGAGCCGATGTATTTTTGAATTAAATCCATTTGGTCTGTGGGCACGTACAGGTGGTCGGCACCGGCGTAACTGATTTTAAGGTAGTCCCGGGTGATGCCGTCCACCGTCAGGCTTTCGATGCCTTCGTACCGGCCGATGCCGTGGTTTTCGTGCACCACATAGCCCCCAGGCTTCAGTTCCACAAAAGACTGGATGGCACGGGCGTCTTTACGCCGGGGTTTGGGGGTTTTTCGTTTGTGAGCGCCAAAAATCTCGTAGTCGGAAAGCAGGAGGTATTTGAAGCCCAGGTATTCAAAGCCCCGGTTCACACTGCCGGTGAGGATGGTGACTTTACCGGAGGGGAGGGGGGCAACGTCGACTTGGGAACGCCGGGGATCTTCCGTCAGGTACTGCACAGGCACATCGGCTTCCCGAAGAGCGTCCAGCAGTTTCAGGGCTTTTTCCTTGTTGGCGGCCAGCAGCACCACCTGGTACTGCTTCCGGGCAAAACCCCGTAGCTCGTCAAAGAGCCAGTTCATTTTTCCCTGAAAACTGGGCAGGCTGCGGGTGACAAAATTCACTACGGTGTGAGCAGGAAACTCCTTTTCACTCCGGGGCAGTAAATGCAGGGTGATGATGGTTCTTTCCTTGATTTTTGCTGTGATTTCACCGGGGGTGTAGAGGCAGTGGGCCTGCACCGGCAGGGCTTGCTCTCGCTCAAGGAGAAGGGCAAAATGCTCTTTCCATTCGTCGGCCACACCTTCCGCCCGGTTGCGGAGGCGCTGGGGTTCGTCCAGGAGTACCAGACTTTCCGGTATTAAGTAATCCAGAAGTGAGGAAGGTGTATCGTAGGCCAGGTCCTGCAACCCTTCCAGGTCATTGGGTTTCCAGGCGTCTGTCAGACGATCAATGAGTTGGGCACAACGGTTTTCCGTTCCGCAAGGGTTGGGAGAGAGGGTGCTGGCCATGTGTTTCAGACGCTTGATTATTTTTTGGCGGCCGTCTTCTTCCAACACCCATTCTGTGGCAGGATAGATGGTGATGCGTTGAATTTTTTCCACAGACTGCTGGGTGATCAGGTCGAAGTAGCGGATGGAATCCACTTCGTCATCAAAAAGTTCGATGCGGCAGGGTCTCTCTTCTGATGGTGGAAAGATGTCGATGATGTCTCCCCGGATGCTGTACTGGCCCTTTTCTTCCACCTGGTCTGTCCGCTGGTAACCCTGCTCCAAAAACAGTTTGAGCATGGCTTCCCGTTCCACCACTTCACCCAGGGTGAAGGTGAGGCGCAGGCGGCGAAAAAGTGCTGGCGGGGGAAGCTTCATGTACAGGGCGTCCATGGGCGCAATGATGACAGCCGGTTTTTCCTGAGAAAGAAACTGCAGGGTTTTCAGCCGTTCTTCCCCGGTGCTGACGTCGCTGGCGATGGTTTCGTAAAGTACCGCCTGCCTGGCAGGAAACAGCAGCACCTTGATGTCCAGGTAAAAAGCCAGGTCTTCTGCCAGCTGGCGGGCATGGGCTTCTGTTTCCGTTAACAACAACAACTGGCCGCCCCGGTGTTGTTGAAGGGCGGCTGCAAAGTGTGGCTTTTGAGGGTCGGCTAGACCAAAGGCCCCCACAATTGGCTCTTTTGTGCGCAGTGCTTCCACCAACTGCAAAAACTCCCGCGATGCCTGGAGGGGCTGCAGGGTCATGTGTGACAGAGAAGCCGTGGGAGGGTTCTCTTGCCTCTTTATGGTGTCGTTACTCGGTTGAGTTGTTTTCATATTCATCAATTTCCTTACCCTTATTGTTTTGAGGTTCATTCTCTGGTTTATTCAAAGACGTTCTATCAGAAGCATTTTCAGAGTTACTTGCAATCTTCTTCCCAGGTTCATCCCCGGACTTCTGATGAGTTTTGTTTGCTGATTCTTTTGCTGGCTTCTTTTCGGTTTCCGGCTTCCGGTTATATTGGTTCATGGCTTGCTGAATGCCTTCCTTCACAAAACACTCCACAGCCTGGGCGGCGGTTTTGACAGCTTCCAGCATCAGGGGAATTTCTTCCGGCGTCAGCCTGCCCAGCACGTAGCTGGCAGCGTCTTGCCACAGGGGTTTGCCAATGCCCAGCCTGAGGCGGGGAAAATCGGTGGAACCCAGGTGCTGGATGATGGATTTCATGCCGTTGTGGGAGCCGGCGCTGCCTTTTTGGCGCAACCGAACCTCCCCCGGGGCAAAATCCATGTCGTCATAGACCACCAGCAACTGGTCCGGTGTCAGGTTATAGTA
>JAABSW010000048.1 GCA_011390155.1 Clostridiaceae bacterium | reverse complement strand
TCTATTAAACAGAATTTTGACCTGGACATGCCGGACGAAATGATTGCCATGGCTTCCGGATTTCCTGTGGGCATCGGAAAATCAAAATGCACCTGCGGCGCCGTTTCCGGCGGAGTGATGACACTGGGCTACTTCTTTGGACGAACCGCCGGCTCTACTCCCCAGGATCCCAGAAGCGTCAAAACCTTGGAACTGGCCAACGAACTGCAGGCAGACTTTAAAAAAAATCACAAGGTACTCTGCTGCAGCATCCTGACAAAGGGCATGGACATGGCCTCCGGCGAACATAAAGCCCAGTGTGTTTCTTTCACCGGGGAAGTGGCCGCTAACACAGCCAAACTCATTGTCCGGGAACTGGATTTTGTCAACACCGATGAAATTGGCAGCGATGAAAAAGGAGTGTAAGAAATGAAACCATTACTTCGGAAGCTCCCCCTTCCCATTTCAGGGTTAATGCTGGGGCTGGCTGCCCTGGGTAATTTACTGGGTGCTTATCACAGTGGATTGCGTTACTTTCTGGGAAGCCTGTCCGCCTTACTTTTTATCGGTCTTCTGTTGAAGATCATTGCTTTCCCCGGGTGTATCAAGGAAGGGTTTACCAACCCTGTGGTGGCTTGTATTATGGCCACTTTCCCCATGGCCCTGATGCTTCTGACCACTTACATAAAGTCCTATGCCCCCAGCCTGGCTTTTACCGCCTGGGCCCTGGCCATCGGACTCAATATAGTGCTGCTAATTCTTTTTACAAAAACATACCTCTTTCCCTTCAACATCAAAAAAGTGTTTTCCAGCTATTTTGTGCTGTATGTGGGCATTGTGGTGGCAAGTGTCACCTCTCCCCTCTATAACATGCAAGCTCTGGGACAAGCCATTTTCTGGTTCGGGTTGTTGGTGTACATTCCTTTGGTGCCCCTGGTGTCGTACCGTGTGTTTAAAGTGGGCCAGGTGCCTGAACCTGCCCAGCCAGTGATCATTATTTATGCGGCCCCTGCCAGCCTGTTGCTGGCCGGTTACCTGAATAGTTTTCCCGTTAAAAACACACCCTTGGTGGTGGCCCTGGGTGCCTGGGCCTTTGCCATGACCCTGTACGGTCTCAGTCAAATGCCCCGTATGCTGAAGCTGCCTTTTTACCCCAGTTATTCCGCTTTCACATTTCCCTTCGTCATCAGCGCTATTGCTTTTAATGGCATGGTGAATTATCTCACAGGGGTAGGCTACCAGGTGACTTTCCTGCGACCTGTTGTAACATTTCAAATTGTCTGGGCCACGCTGATGGTGGTATATGTACTGGTACGGTATGCACTCTTTCTAAACCCTGTACCAGCCACCTCTGAAACAAATCCTAAAAGGGTTAGCTAATAACCGCTTCACAGTAAAAAGCCGCATGCTCCTTGGCAAAGGATCATGCGGACTTTTTATATGATGGCATTTTATGCGGTTCATTAAATTCATCTAAAGACCTCAGTTGTTCACAGGGTAAATTGCCGTGTGAGCGAAGCCTTTTACCACTTCAATGTAACCGGAAAGCTCTTCATCCAGGGCCGGATCCCCTGTGTCCACCTTCAGCGGCTCGCCAAAGAGGGAATTCAACTTGGAACCGGTGGCGGCGACAATCACTTTTTTCTTCCCCACTCTTCGAATAACCCGGGGGCTAATCTGCTGGTTGCCCCTGCCAAAGAGATTTCCCTGACCGCCAATAATGGTGACAATAATCTTCACTTTCTCCTCAGGGTCCTTGATCAGTTCCCACAGTTGAGATTCAGAAACGTCTGAAGCCAGTAGCTCACCACCTTTAATCACATCCACACCCAACAGGGTGTCCAAAAGATTTAACTCATCCATAATAGCCTTGGTGGTGGTTCCGGGACCAATGATGTAAAGAGTGTCTTCCTCCATTTTGGTGATGATGTGCCCCACCACACCCATGAGTTCGTCATGCTCCGAAGCTGAGCTGGATTTGGTGTGCTGCATCCGGTTGCCTGCCATTGGTACCTTCATGTACCCGTAAAGCTTGGCACTAAGCCGGCCTTCCCGGAACATGTCTTCATCAATGTCCATGACTTCCGACAAGGTCACTTCGTCCACCAATCCCTCCAAAAAATCCTTCGCTGCCAGTCCCGCGTTTCGGGCATTGGTGGCGTACACCGCTGAGTGGATTTTCACCCCTGCCGGCACACCCACCACCGGCACGCTGTCGCCAATGGCTTCAAAGATATTCCGGGCAGTGCCATCCCCGCCCACAAAAAGAATCAGGTCCGTCCCGGCATCCCGCATCAATTGGGCTGCCTTGATAGTGTCTGCCGCTGTTGACCGGGGAGCTGCCGGAATTCCCAACACCTCCACGGGAAAACCCAGTTCCTTCAACTGATTTTCTCCCATGTCACCACCGTAAGTGAGGGCTCGGATTTTATCCTTCACTTCCACCAATTGTGACAGGGCATAGATCGCCCGCTGGGGAGATTCCGGTTTAGCTCCCAGTGCCAGGGCTTTTTCCACCACTTCTTTCCCGTCACTACCCTTCAGCCCCACCCGGCCGCCTAATCCGGCAAGGGGATTAATGATCACACCTAAGGTTTTCATGTTGTTATCCATCTATATACACCATCCTCAATTTATCCTATACACCTATTCATACCCTTTAAGTTCTCTAATTATACAACGCCCGGATAGGCTGTCTGGGGGAAGCGTCCAATATTAGGCCGGTGATCAAGCCATAGACCAGCATGGAAGATAACAACTCGTAGAGATGGCCTATGCGCACTGCATCGGGAAATATCGGGTTGGGCAGCAACATCATAATGCCACTGGTCATGAACAGCATGGTCACACTTACCACAAACACCATCTTATCTTTGTTCAGTACGTACCGCAGCCCCATGGCAGAAAGAGTAAAGACAGCTCCCCGGAGTAGCTGCAGGGGTACCAGTCTCAAACTGGTACGCAACTGGTACAGTAACCCCAGGTTTTCTGTGGAGCCGGAATAATAAAGGCGCAGTTCAGGAAACTGCCAGGCAACAAAATGGCCGAAGAGAAAATAAATAACCACATAGACCACCGAGAGAATGCCCAGTTTCATCCATTTATTCTGCAACTTGAGCCGGTCATCCTGCAGGGGATTGTATTGCCGCTTGAAGCCTCCATGCATAAGTACACCAATGGGCACAAAGAGCATCAGGGTAATGACACCGCTTACCATGAGCATCAATGCATCGTACACCGATATGGTGGTAAGGGCTTCCCGAAAGATAATGGTTTCGACCTGTGTTTGAAAATAAGAAATGATGAAGAAGATCAGAAACAGGTACAAAGAAGTGGCAACACCACTCCACCTGCTTTTATGAACCACCAGCCCCAGAATAATGGCGTTCCACAGACCAAGCACCAGCAGGTATAAGGCCGCAGAAGGCGGTGTGCCGCTGGACATTGCCCGGAAAGCATCTGAAAAGGGCGCCAGGATGATGCCTATGTAATTGGCAACCCCAAAAATAAGCGCCAGCAGCAGGGTTTTACCAATTAAGATGAAGATTTGTTTCATGTCACAGTTTCCCCTTTCCACCACCAAAATCACAACCACTGTGATCCTGTTCATGCTCAATCAACAGAGTACATTTTTTACAGATTTTTGTTTTTCCTTAAATATTCTGACGGATTTTTTTTGAAAAAGTTTTGGAAAACCCCTTAACTATTCCTTCAAATTAATGAACAGCAAGGGGTTTATTTCATATAGCCATTATAGCAAAAATCATGCTTTATTTCTACAGAAAGCCAACTGCCAAGGCCGCCAACACAATCAGGGGTGCTGGTATTTTCTTTGTCACCAAAAGCAGGATGGTGATTCCTGTCACCACCAGGTTGTCCAATGTGAATCCGCTTTGCTGCATAATGATCACCGCCGCCACGGTAATAAGCCGGTGATCCCAGGTGAGGGTCAGGACAATGCTTCCCAGGGCAATGAAGCCAAAAACCGTCAAATAGCGCCAGGGAGGGTTCAACTTTACCCGGTTCCAGAGGTCTTTTTCCCTGGACATGACCACACTGACTCCACCCCCCATTAAAAGCACCAGGGGAAATACCCATGGCGTCCGAAGAAAATAAGTGGTGACAGCACCAAAGACCAGTAGCAGCATGGTCATGCTGTCTGTCACCACTTTCCGTCCGATGCGGTAAGCGGCCACCACAATGAATCCCACAGCCATAGGGCCTATGTAGCGAAGCACCTCCTGGGAAACCTGCCGGACTGCCAAAAACTGGTATAAAAAAGATAAGATTGTCATGGCTGTCAGTACCGGCAGGGCCCATACCATCATGGTGAACAAGGCTAGCAAAGGACCGCCTGTTTTATAACCAATGGACACAATGGTCTGGGTGCTGGTGGGGCCTGGCAAAACACTACACAGGGCGATGAGTTCAATCAGCTCTTCTTCCTTCAGGTATTTCTTTTTCGTCACCATCTGGTCTAAAAACACGCTCATATGGGCTTCCGGACCACCATAGGCGCCCAGGGAGCAGATCATCACGTCTTTGAGAAATGTATGCCATTTGGATTTTGTATTCCTTTGATTAACTTGATTTGTGTTATTCTCCATCCTGAAATCGCCTCCTGCACCAAAGGTTTTTCGCACATTATTACCCTTCAATATACCCTTCAATGCAAACTTTAATTGTTAACGCATTGGAATTAACAAACTCTTTACATACAAAAACCACCAGACAGAAAAAACGCCTGATGGTCAATACTGTAGGCAACTGAAATGGTGACACGGGTAATGGAAAGGATTTCCTTGGAATTATCGGATTTATTTATGACATGGTCAGGTCCGTTTCAATGACCGTATTCAGAGAATGCATCAGGTCAATGATGGTACCCTTTTCATCCCCTTTGATGATTTTTACCTTTGGCCGCATGAAAAACTGCCGGTTGGTTTCCACCACTGTGGCAACCCTCCCATCATTGAGTTTCACCAGGGTGTTAACAGGATACGGGTTAATGTGCTGAATGTATATTTTTGTTAACTTCGGGTCAAAGTGAGATCCGCCGCCGCCCATGATGTATTCCACGCATTCACTCAGGCTTTCTGGTCGGCGGTAAGGCCGTTCAGAGGTAAGGGAATCAAATTTATTGGCAATGGCCGTAATCCGGGAAAACAAATGCAGGTCTTCCCCGCCTTTTCCCTGGGGATACCCACTGCCATCATATTTCTCATGATGTTCCAGGGCCACAATTTTTATGGTGGGGGCCATGTCAAACTGGTCGGTGAGAAAGGCAAAACCTTTGGTGGTGTGCGCCTGGGCAATGAGGCTCTCCTCCTCCGTGAGAGGCGTTTTCTTTCTCAGGATTTCAGGCGGTGTCATTAAATGGCCTATGTCGTGGAAAAGGGCTCCCATGGCCAATTTTTCCAAACTGTTTCGGTCCAGGCCTGCTGCCGTTCCCAGGATGGTGGCATGAATCATGGTGTTGACGGAATGCTGGTACAACGCGCTGTTCATTTGTTTCACATCAATCATTTCCACCACAATGTTTTTTTGCGTAAACAGTTCGTCCACCACGTCTGCCACACTGGCTCGGACTATGTTCATCTGTACCACTGTCTGTTTAGACGCTTTTGAACCACCAGTAGAAGCACTGTCACCGCTTAAATTGGAAGCCAGCTTCCGTAAACTGTTCACCGCCTTTTGCCGCAGTTCTGGCCGAATCACGTCAGACACTTCGTAGTCGTTATCTTCTGCATAAACGTAGACATAACTGTAGCTCATATCTTCCAGCCGCTTGATCATGTATTTTGTCAGCGGTGTGCCTTTTTTAATGAGAATATGCTCCCTGTCATCGTACAAAGGTTGTCCAATCAACTGACCCGGTTCAAGTTTGTTAATGTTGGTTAATTTCATGTCTGATCTCCCATTTCTATTTCTAAATCCACCACTTAAAACGTAAACAAAAAACCCTTTTTGCAGGGCAAAAGGGCTCTCTTTGCAGCCGGCTACCCTGCAGTTGTCTTCACTGGTTAGGTCCTTGGCTTTGCGTCCCGGCTTTTCAGCCGGTTTGCCCTCTTTAAATAGGTTGAAACATGACAGTTGTGCATCTTTTTTACTGGTAATTATATATTATACCGTATTGCCCACCGGAATGGAAGGAACAACCGATAAAAAAGAAAATATGACCTTTTCCCTTGACTTCGAATGTATGTTCTTGTATAATAGGTGTCCGAGGTGATCGTATGTTTGCGGAACAAATGAACGAAGTGGTGTTTCATGTGGATGTGAACAGCGCTTATTTATCCTGGGAAGCCGTTGACCGGTTGCAACACGGTTCTTCTGTGGATCTGAGAAACCTGACAGCGGTCATTGGCGGCGACGAAGCCAGCCGCCACGGCATTGTGTTGGCAAAATCCGGACCAGCTAAAAAATATGGCATCCTTACCGGAGAGACGTTGTATGCCGCCCGGCAACGATGCCCTGGTTTGATTGTGATTCCTCCCCGCTACCATTTATACATGCAGTGCAGCCGTGCCCTCATTGAGATTCTCCGCCAGTATTCACCGGTGGTGCAGCAATATTCCATTGATGAAGCCTTTCTTTCCTGCTATCTGCCTGCCAAAGATCCCCTGGAAGGAGTGAAAACTGCCCACCGTCTGAAGGAGCAGGTGAACCAGGAACTGGGCTTTACCGTGAATGTGGGCATTGGTCCCAACAAGCTGCTGGCAAAAATGGCTTCTGAATTTGAAAAACCGGACAAGGTGCACACCCTTTTTTATCATGAAATGCACGATAAAATGTGGCCTCTGCCCATCGATGAACTTTTTTTTGTGGGACGGGCCACCGCCCGAAAATTGCGAGGTTACGGCATTTACACCATTGGTGCCCTGGCAGCCTTGAACCCAGACCTGGTGCATGCCTGGCTGAAAAAGCCGGGGCTATTGATCTGGCAGTATGCCAACGGCAAAGATTATTCCCAGGTGAAAGAACAGGGCCCTCCCATCAAGAGCATTGGCAATTCCAACACCATTGCCTTTGACGTCACCGACCGGGATACCGCTCACCAGATTTTACTGGCCCTGACGGAAACCGCCGCCATGCGGCTGCGGGCCATCGACCAGTGTGCCCGGGTGGTGGCCGTGGCCATCCGCTCCCACGAGCTTTTCACCTACCGCCACCAGCGGAAGGTGCAAACACCCCTGGATTCCACCAGCCTCATTTGGCAACAGGCCTGCCAGCTTTTTGATGAATCATGGAAGGGTGAGCCTATCCGCCACCTGGGGGTCCACCTGTCGGAGCTTTGCGGCAATGACTTTTACCAGCTTTCCATCTTTGACCAGCACAACGAAAAGTTATCCCGCTTGGACCAGACCATTGACCAGCTGCGCAGCCGCTTTGGCAACTCGTCGGTTTTCCGGGGGTGCTTCGCCCATTCCCCCATCCGCCCTCTCATGGGCGGCGTTCTGCAGGAGCAGGAGGAAGAATACCCCATGATGACCAGCCAGTTGTAATTTACAGCGGCAGCAACGTGCCATCCTCATTACGGGCATACGGCGTCCAGGCCAGTGCCAAGAGGTGCACGGTCATGTTGGTGGCTGTGGGGCGAATCACCACTTCTTCCAGTTGTTCTTCCAACACATTGTAGGTGTCGGCCACTTTGTCCGCTTCCCGTTGCAGTTCAGCTTCCATTTCTGCTAACTGGGCTTCCACTGCCTGAAGGGTTTCCTGAGCCTGGACAATGGAGGTGCCGCTTTGCATGGCCCGGTTGGCGCTGCGCATGGCGGTACCCACTTTGGACACTGAAGTAGCCGTCACTTTTCTGCTGCCAAAAAGAGCACCTAAAATGGCTGAACCTGTGGAAACGGCAGCGTCCAGCTTTTTCTGTTTTGACTGAGCGTTCTGTTTTTCCACCGCCTGCTGGGCCCGTCGATGACGGTCTTCCAGGGTCTTCAGCCTGGAAGCATATTTTTTTCGCAGGGTTTCCACCGCTTGATCTCTCTCTTCATGGGCCAAGTGTTGCAGGCGGATCCGGAAATCACGTTCGTCTTCATCTACTTCAGACACGACTTTCAGTGAAGGGCTGGAAAGCAGGGTCAGTGGCTTTTCTGCCCGCAGGTATTGGGTGAAGAGTCGTTTCCATTTATCGTAGTTTTTAGCATTCGCCGCCGCAGAAGGGTATTCAGCAAAACCTACCCCCTCTTCCGGGGCATCTCTCAATTCCCGCAGGTCTGTTTCAATGGGCTGGGATTCATTCCAATCCAAGGGGACAGGTCCGTCGTGAAGTGGCGAAATGAAATGAAAACGTTTGGAAGCAGCCAAGTTGTATTTGGCGCTTGAATACTGCACATCTGCCACGCCCAGCACACCAGGCACGTAGACCAATTCGCCGGCCACCCGCCGGGCAAGAGGCAGGTATACCTGTCGAATCTGGGGTGGAAAAACCGGCGGTGCCGCCACCGGTTTTTCCACTATTTCCGGGGCCTGTGGCTCTGGTGTCGATATCGGTGCCTGAGTTGCCGTCTGTGCCTGCAACGGTGCCTGCCCAGGTGCAGTGGCCGTCGCTTGTACTTCCCGGGTCTTTTGTGGCAAAGCAGCAATCTGGTCCCGGGTCATGGGTCCTGCCAGGTAACTGAGGACCCATCGGGTCTGAAAAATAGTGGGTTCATCTTCATGAACACTGTGCAGGTAAAAGAGGCGTTGTCCCAAGCCTGCCAGGATCTGTTCTGTTTTACGTTTATCAAATTTGCCGCCGGCAGAGGCCCCTTCAAGGCCGGCAATCACCCGGTCTTTGTCCCGTTCTGTCTGCAGTCGGCCAATGAACCAGGTGCCGGTGTTAGACATGGCTTTGTAGTCCAGGTCCACCGGGTTCTGGGTGGCCAGCACCAATCCCAAACCATAAGCCCTGGCCTGCTTCAGCAGGGTCATAAGGGGGGTCTTTGAAGGTGGGTTCGCCGTGGGTGGCAAATAACCATATAATTCATCCATGTACAAAATGGCCCTCAGGCTGCCGGTGCCCGGCTGGGTACGAACCCAGGCCAGCACTTCGTTTAGCAACATGGTGACAAAAAACATGCGTTCACTTTCGGACAAATGGGCAATGGAAAAAATAGAGATCCGGGGTTTGCCTTCCTGGGTATAAAGAAAACTGTTAACGTCCAGGGATTCTCCTTCCATCCAGGCTTTAAAGTTGGGAGAAGCCAGCAGACCGTTTAACCGCATGGCCAGGGCAAACCGATCTTTGGAGGGATAGAAAATCTCCAGGTCCATGACCCCCACCTTGTCCATGGGCGGGCTTTGGATGTGCATGATTAAATCCGCCAGTTCCAGGTCTCTCCCTTCACGCCAGGCATGCTCAAGGATATTGGAAATGAGAATGTGTTCCCGACTGGTGAGGGGGTCCACTTCCATACCCACCAGGGCCAGTAGACTGGTGGCTGTGGCGTGGACGCGGTCACGGTAGGCGTCGGTGTCTTCCATCACCTGGACAGAAGGGGCATTGAAGGATTTCAGTACCGAAACCCCCACCCCGGCAGAACCTCCCGGAGTGTACAGTGTCACGTCAGCAGCGTCCTTCAGCTTTTGAATTCGTTTCCCATCCTGTCCCCACTCTGCCAGACCCTTTTTCCAAAGAACTGCCTGGTCTACAGCATATTCTTCCACGGATTTACCCTTATTGGCTGCCTCGTGGGGACTCACCCAAGGTTTGAAATCTTCCGGCCTCAGCTGGGGAAAAGTAAGGGCCATGTTCCCCAGATCGCCCTTGGGGTCAATGGCAATCACCGGTATGTGATCAATGGCGGCTTCTTCCAACAGGCCAATGCCCAGGCCAGTTTTACCGCTGCCCGTCATGCCAATAATGGCAGCGTGGGTGGTCAGGTCCTTTGATTTATACAGCACCATGTCCTCTTCCATCTTCTTTTGTTCCATATTATAGGTTTTTCCCAGGTAAAACACACCCAACTTTTCAAAATCCTGCATACAACGACCTCCCCTATGTACTATGTAGTATTGATTTTTTAGCAGTATCTTTTTCTCTTATACCTTTTATTCAACAAGTTCACGCATCATCCTTTTCACAGCCTGTGTCTCCTTCGTTAAAATCATTTTGCGGGTTCACTTTCAGCTGGTCCGGTGGTTTTCCCGCATCCTTTGGCGAACCTGGTCTTCCAGCCATCGAACTTGACGCAGCTTCATCTCCGGGTATATGATGATACATAAGGAAAACAACGCTTACTACAGTCATTATACAATATTACCGAGGAGGATGTTTATGCTAACCAGAGAAGAAGCTTATGCACTGCTGACAAAATATAACGAAAGCGAAGCCCTGATCACCCATGGCATGGCGGTGGAAGCTGTGATGCGGCATTTTGCCGAAAAATTTGATGAAGACGTGGAATACTGGGGTGCTGTAGGCTTGATCCATGACCTGGATTATGAAAAATACCCGGAGGAACACTGCCAAAAAACAAAGGAAATTCTGGAAGAGGAAGGTGTTTCCGAGGACATGATTCATGCAGTGATTTCCCACGGCTGGAACCTGTGCATGGACGTAGAACCCACCCTAAAAATGGAAAAAGTGCTGTATGCCATTGACGAATTAACAGGCCTGATCAACGCCACGGTGCTGATGCGACCAGACAAAAGCATCATGGAGTTGGGGGTAAAATCAGTTAAAAAGAAATTCAAATCCAAGGCCTTTGCCGCCGGGGTGAACCGGGAAGTGATTCTGACAGGCTGTGAGATGATTGACATGGACCTGGACACAGTCATTGAATGGTCCATTGAAGGCATGAAAGAAGCCGCTCCATCCCTGGGTTTGGCCGGGGAGTAAGGCAAGTAATTCCTTGAATAAAAACGAAAGAAAATGACACAAACGCCGTATCATTTGATCATGTTGATCAATCGATACGGCGTTTATAGTGTGTGTGACTCTCTTCTTATAGGTCCATTTCATTCAGTAAATCACGTAAAGCCCTCAGTTC
>JAABSW010000047.1 GCA_011390155.1 Clostridiaceae bacterium | reverse complement strand
CATGGTAATGGCTGCCATGCCTGATGCCGTCACCAGGGCCGCCTCACCGTGCTCCAGGGCGGCAATTTTTTTTTGCAGAGAGATCTGGGTTGGGTTCCGGGAACGACCGTAGGTATAAATAATTTCCTCATCCACGGTGGTGCCCTGCAACCAATTCTCAAGGCGCTCTTCTGTAAAAACAAAGGTACTGGTGCGGTACACCGGCTCCACCAGGGCGCCTGTGAGTGGGTCTGGGT
>JAABSW010000046.1 GCA_011390155.1 Clostridiaceae bacterium | reverse complement strand
CTGGGTGCTGGCCGGCGTGTACTGCCAGGGTTTCGAAATGCTTTCCATGGAAGTGCCTGTCTTTTTTGTCCATTGGTTTCTCCCCCTTAAAGTAAATGTTCAAATAGCAGTTTATCTTTTATCTGATGACTGCCATCGCTAAGAATCCAGTTTATATTCATATTCCAGGGCTTCTCCCTGTAAAAAATGAGTGACATCTGTTACCAACTGATGGGTATGGTTGTGGATGGCGTCATGGGTGGCGCCTGCCAAATGGGGTGTCAGCACCACGTTGTTGCATTCTTTCAGCAGGGGATGGTTTTTCAGAATGGGTTCACTTTCAAACACATCCAGGGCCGCACCGGCAATGTTGCCACTCAGCAGCGCTTCCACCAGTGCCTCCTCATCCACCAAAGCCCCCCGGGAAGTATTGATGAAGAAAGCATCTGGTTTCATATGGTCCAGCACTTTCTTGTTAATCATTTGAAAGGTCTCTGGGGTATCTTTGCTGTGTACAGTGAGGACATCTACCTTCCCTGCCAGTTCCAGTAAGGTAGGTGCAACAACAGCGTCGTCCTTTTCTTCCTCCGACAGGTAAGGGTCGTACACCATGATGTTCATGCCAAAGGCCCGGCAAATGTCTGCCACCCGGCGGCCGATGCTGCCGTAGCCCACAATGCCCAGGGTTCTTCCTTTCATTTGAAAGCCTTTGTATTGCACATAGGGGGTGTCTTTTCCCAGTGCCCAGGTGACATCCCGGCGAAGCCCTGCCTTAGTACTCTGCCTCTGGCTCTCTTCAGCTGTGTGAAAGCCCATTTTCAGGTCATGATGGGCATTGGGAATGCGGCGCATGACAGCCAGCATCATGGCAACGGTGTACTCCGCCGTGGAATCTGCGTTGCGTTCTGGGGCATAGCTTAGGGGAATGCCTTTTTCCCGGAGATAGCCGTCATCCACGTTCACCGGGTTTGCCCGGGTACAGACCACCAGCTTTAGGCGGGGGGAGCTGTCGATGACTTTTCGGGTAATGGGGTCATAACTGGTTAACAGGATCTCTGGCTCATTGGATGCCATGAGGGCTGCCATTTCATCCTCTGATAAAATTCGCTGTTCTGTCGCCCAGCCGGCATAATGGATTTTAATGTGTTTTTCCAGCACCTTGATTTCCGGGCTGGTTTCCGCTGTACACAGTGCCTTTATTGGTTTAACTTTCAGGTCAGTCCTGCTGTTTTCTTCTTTAGATTTCATCATGTTCTTCCGTTCGTTTTCCGTAGTTTTTAAAGCGTTCCATCATCATGGTCATTTCAGCCTCTGAGAGAATCACCGGTTCGCCAATGGACTTGGCCCGATAATATAGCTCGCAGCAAAATTCAATTTCTTCCGTGATGGTAAAGGCAGTGGCCAGGTCTGGGCCTCCGGCCAGCAGGCCGTGGTTTGACAGCAGGCAGGCTTTTCGGTTTTTCATGGTTTCAAAGGCGTTTTTCGCCAGCTCCACGGTGCCGTAGGTGGCATAGGGTGCGCAGGGTACGTCTGGCCCCGCCAGAGCCACAAGGTAATGGACGGCGGGAAGGGCCACGTTCAGACAGGCCAGGGTAGTGGCGTAGGTGGTGTGGGTATGAATAACGGCGTTCAGGTCTACCCGGTATTTATACATGATCCGGTGCATGTCCGATTCACTGGATGGAACGGCATCACCTTCCAGGATTTTTCCCGTTTCCACATCCAGGATGACGATCTGCTCAGGTTTAATATCAAAATAGTCAATGCCGCTGGGGGTAATGGCCATGATGCCCTTCTCACGATGACAAATGCTTAAATTACCTCCGGTTCCCTTGGTAAGATTTGCCTCCACCAGCTTTTGGCCGTATGCAATCAGTTCTTTTCGTTGTGTTTCCAGTAACATGGATAAATGCCCCTTTCGTAGAGATGTTATTACTAATTTAAATTCCACGTTAATGTAAAAAATCCTTTATTCTTTTCTTCATCCCATTTCAATATAATCATTTTGTGATTGTTTTTTATTAAAAGCAGTTATGTCGAAGGTTTTTTTGATAGAATGTAGAGAAGACGCCTATAGAAATAAATCCATTATAGAAGAATTACTGAGAGGATGAAATGCGATGAAGAAGCTGGTTAACGAACCATTATCAGAGCAAAAACAATTGACGGAAGCCTATTACAACCAGCAACAGCGAGAAAAAGAAAAGCTACAGAGCATGATGCACTTTTCTCAACGTTTCCTTGATACAGAAAGTGTGCCGGACCTGCAAGAGATTACCCAGTTTATGCGCACCCTGACCGGCGCTTTCTCCGCTGTCTACAACGAGTTTGAAGAGAACGGGTCGGGGTTTATCACCAAGGCGATTGCCGTTAAAAACCAACACCTGTTGAAAGCTGTTGATATACTGGGTTTTAACCCCATTGGTAAAAGATGGTCCCATGATCAAAACCAACAGGCAAAAATTCAGCAAGAGATGGTAACAACTTATGAGAATTTGCAGTCAATAGCGGCAAATAACTTGCCGGTGCAACTGAGCCGTTTGTTGGAAAAGACCTTTGACATTGGCCAGGTGATCATCGTTAAAACAATAAAAAAAGACAAGGTCTTCGGATATTTCACCCTGGTTATGCCCAAGGGCAAGTCGATGGAAAGTCAGGAATTGGCCATCCTTTATGCCACTCAGGTGGGTATGCACCTGGACCGGGTACAGTATGAAGAGGATCTTCGTAAACAACAGCAGCGTCTGGAAGGGATCATTGAAGGCACTCATGTGGCCACTTGGGAATGGAACGTTAAAACGGGAGAAACTGTCTTCAATGAACGCTGGGCAGAAATGGTGGGTTATGCCCTTGCGGAACTTGAACCAACCACTATCAACACATGGAAAAGCTTTGTATATCCTGAAGATGAACTTGCTTCTGAAACCCAGTTGCAGGAAGTACTCAGTGGAAATAAAGAATACTACGATGTAGAATATCGCCTAATACATCGGAGCGGTCATTTGATCTGGGTGCATGACCGGGGTAAGGTGATTACCTGGTCCGAAGATGGTAAGCCTCTGCTGGCCAGTGGTACCCACACAGACATTACCCAGCGTAAGCGAGCTGAAGAGACCCTGGTATCAAGTAAGGAGCAACTGGAAACACTTAGCAATAATATTCCCAACGGTATGGTTTATCAGTTGACAGTTGATCCGCAGGGTAATCGCAGGTTCACATATGTGAGTGCCGGTGTGGAACAGGTTCATGGCGTCACCCAGGCTGAAGTGATGCACCATTCAAAAATATTGTACGATCAGGTACTTGAAGGCGATCGACAGAAGTTGATTAAGACTGAAGAACGGGCGTTTCAAAACTTGGAGTCTTTTTCATGTGAAGCACGGATCAGAAAACCTGATGGTGAGATCAGGTGGGTGCAGTTTATGTCTTCACTCTCAAAAAAACCGGAAGGCAATATCGTAGCTGAAGGAATTGAGATTGATATCACTGACCTGAAAAATGCAGAGAAAAAACTGCAGGAATACGCCAATTTGCTGGAACTGAAAAACCAGGAGCTGGATATGACGGCACAGGAAGCTGAAAAAGCTAACCTAGCTAAAAGTCGCTATCTGGCCCACATGAATCACGAAATAAGAACCCCCTTGAATGGCCTTTTGGGTTTTTTACAGTTAATGGAAACAACCAACATGGATGAGTTACAGCAGGAGTATATGGAATACATGAAGCAATCAACCAGTCACTTGCTGAACATCATCAACAATGTGCTGGACATGGCTAAAATAGAAGCCGGAGAAATGCAATTGAAAAACCGGATTTTTAACGTGAGAGAAGAAATAAATACAGCCCTGGCGCCCCTCCACTCCCTGGCCAGTCAAAACAACATTCACATGCAGGTGACAATAGATGAAAGCTTGCCATACCAAATGAAAGGTGATCCGGACCGGTTGCGTCAGATTGCGTTAAACCTTGGAGGCAATGCCGTTAAATTCACGAAAAAGGGACAGGTTCATATCGCTATACGTTGTCTTGAAACCACTGAAACGCACCACGCTGTGCAATTGATGGTGGAAGACACCGGCTCCGGCATGACCCGGGAAACCTTGGACAAAATGTTTTTGCCCTTCTACCAGGCGGATGATGGGTCAACACCCCAGTCCAAAGGGACCGGCCTGGGGATGACCATCACCAGGGAACTGGTGGAGATGATGAACGGAGAAATCCGGGTGGACAGCACCCCTGGTAAAGGGACAAGGATTGAAGTGCGCCTGATCTTAGGAAAGGCCACGGACAGTGACAGCGGCAGTAATTTGATCTAGGTCATTTCACTTTCCGAAAGGATCACGCTACATGATGCAATAACTTTTAAGATCTTCTAATTTTTAGCTTTTTACAAATAAAAATTCGATTAAAAATCTCGATGAAACCTTTAAAAAGCATTGAAATATTCAATTTTACTCCTTTCATAGCACATGACATAATGAATTGATGAGGTTTGACCCCTCAAGGCAAGGGTTAAAACCTTATACAACTTTGGATATGAAAGGGGTTTTATTATGTCATCATCACCGTTTACATCTACCAGAGCACTGGTCCTGGCTTCGCTGGGGATCGTCATCAACATCGTACTTGGCACCATCGTCGCAACTTTGCAAGTCCCGCTTCTTTTTCTTGATACCATGGGCACCATTTTAGTGGCAGCTGTACTGGGGCCGTTGGCCGGAGCTATGACCGGAGGCCTCACCAATGTGATACAGGGTGTTATCACCAACCCGCGTACCATCCCTTTCGCCCTTGTTAATATTATGATAGGGATCATTGTTGGCGTAGTCTGTAAACGGTTCCGATTTGATTTTAAAACGGCCCTCATTACCGGCTTGGTACTGGCCATTGTGGCGCCGCTCATCGGCACTCCCATCTCTGTGTTAATGTTCGGTGGCTTAACTGGCGGCGGAACAGACATCATGGTGGCTTGGTTGCTGGCAAGTGGACAAAGGATTTTCACAGCAGCGTTTATACCCAGGGTCACTGGCAATTTAATTGATAAGATCGCCAGCTGTTTGTTGGTGGTCGTCATGCTGAAATACGTGCCAAAAGAATTGTTCATCACAAGGGCTGTTAAACATGAATAGGCAAAAAAAGTTGATGATAACAGCTCACTGTGTGTTGAACCAAAACGCTGTTGTGCGTGATTGGGAAAGAGCACCAGGTGCATTCAACAAGTTGGTGAAGGTATTGTTGGATGAAAATGTAAGCATTATTCAGCTGCCTTGTCCGGAAATGGCCTACATAGGTGAAGAGAGACCTCCTAAAACAAAAGAAGAATATGATACACCTGCTTATCGGATACTTTGTCAACATTTGGCAGCACCTGTGGTTCAACAAGTGGCTGACTATCACAAAAATGGGTATCATATCATCGGTTTGTTGAGTATAGGAAAAAGTCCTTCCTGCGACACGCTGGGAGAAAAAGGTGTGTTTATGGAAGAATTAATGTGCCAGCTGGCTAAAGAGAACATTGCTTTGAAGTGTTTTGATATTCCTGAAAGCTACCTGGAAGGGAAAGACCTGGAGACGGTGGCAGTATTAAAGAATTTTTTGTTGGAAAAATAAGCAGTCAATGTCATTGGTGTTAAGTGTTGAAAGTTGAAGCGGCCAATGGTTGACAATGAGTGACCATGGTTATATATTACAAGTAACAGTACCCGCCACGCCTCTTAACAATGCGTACCAAGGCGGGTCCTTTTGAAAGAAAAAATGACAACAATAATACAGGAGGTTGACAAAATGTATGAATACAAATTTGTTAAAATTCAGCTATCCACCTTTACGAGTAAGCCAAAAGAAGATTACCAATACATTATTCAAAACCATGCAAAAGACGGGTGGCGTTTTGTTCAGGTCTTTGCACCTGCCACCAAAGGGTATGGTTCTGCTGCATACTTTGAATTGATCTTCGAAAGACCTGTTAAAACTTCCATATAGGTGTGGTACGAAGGGTGTTTATGAGCACAAAACAGGAGGAATCATCTAATGTGGATACAATTCATAATCGGCGGGCTATTAATACTATTAGGCATCGCTGTGCATAGATTAAAGTGGTATTTTCTTATAGCAGGATACAACACCATGTCCAAAGACAAGAAGGCCAATGTAGATACGGAAGGCCTGGGGCGTCTGATAGGATTCTATTTATACCTCAACGGTGGTTTATTAGTGTTACTGGGTATTCTTAATGTTCTGAAAATCTGGTCCGACATGACTCCTTTTAAAGTGTTGATTGGAATATCCACAGTCTATTTGCTGGTTAAAGCTCAGAAATACGATCATAATATTTCTGATGAAAAGGGAAAACTGAAAAAGGGCGTTAGTAAAAAACTGATTGGTTCGCTATCCATGATGATGATCATATTCCTGGCAGTGGGAGGTCTGCTATACTATGCATCCCGGCCTACAGAAGTGACCATCAGTCAGCAAGGCTTACAGATTCATGGAATGTACGGGGAATTTCATCCCTGGGATTCCTTTGACCAGGCAGAGATTCATGAAGAGTTGCCCCAGATTGAACGACGCACAAACGGATCCGGTGTGGGTGCCAACTTGAAGGGCCACTTTCGTACAACAGATCTGGGCGATGTGAAACTTTTTGTAAACACCGAGAGGCCGCCTTTTATTTACATCACCACCGACAGACGCGTGACCATATTCAATGGAGCCAGTGAAGAGGAAACCAGACAGGTTTTTGATGCAATAGAAGAAAATGTGCAGCGGTGATATGCACCGGGTACATTTTCATACTGCATTGAAATATTAATTTCGCCTGTGGAGTTTTATGAACGTTTAAAAATCGCTTAGTTATCTGGATTTAACCATTTTGTAAAATATAAGGGGGAAACAAATGAGTGAAATAAAGCATGTACCTTTTGACGAACTTGAAGGATTTATGGTGGATGTACTCGTACATATGGAAGTTCCAAGACAAGAAGCAGAGATAGTAGCCGATGTACTGATTACTTCGGACAAGCGTGGCATTGATTCTCACGGTATCGGGAGATTTAAACCAATCTATATTGACCGTTTGGATGCCGGGATCTTAAACCCTTCGACGAAAATAGACATTGTAAAAGATCAAGCCGCTACTGCGGTACTGGATGCAAACAATGGTTTTGGGCATGTTGCCGGGAAATTTGCCATGAAAATGGCGATGGAAAAGGCAAAAACCTATGGTTTGGGAATGGTCACCGTGAAGAATTCTTCACATTATGGTTTCGCAGGATACTATTCGTTGATGGCCACGGCAGAAGGGCTGATTGGCATCACTGGGACAAACGCAAGGCCATCCATCGCACCAACTTTTGGAGTGGAAAACATGCTGGGAACCAATCCCATGACTTTTGGTATTCCCACAGATGAGGCTTTTGACTTTGTGCTGGATTGTGCCACTTCCACCACCCAGCGTGGCAAGATCGAAAAATATGCCAGAGAAGGAGAGGTGCTTCCAGAAGGGTGGGTCATTGACCATAAGGGTCACAGTGAGACTGACCCACATCAGGTGTTGCAGGAACTGGTGAAAGGCAATGCGGCCTTAACCCCCTTGGGGGGAATTGGCGAAGAACTGGGTGGCTATAAAGGATATGGATACGCGACGGTGGTTGAGATTTTATCTTCAGCTTTGCATGCAGGCCCATTCTTAAAAGCCCTAACAGGTCTGGATGATACCGGCAACAATGTGCCTTATCGGTTGGGTCACTTTTTTATAGCCATCGACGTGGAACATTTTACTGAATTGGAACAGTTTAAACAGCATACGGGTGAGATACTGCGGGCACTTCGCAGTTCACAGAAAGCGCCAGGCAGTGAAAAAATTTATACAGCGGGTGAGAAGGAGTACTTGACTTACCTGCAACGTAAAGATAAAGGGGCACCGATGGGGGAAGTACTCCTGGAACAAATAACAGAGTTGAAAAATAGATTTTCACTTTAACGATAACATTGCAGAAAACATGACATCTTCAGCAACACTGGAGTAATAAAAGAAACATGGATGAAATAACATGGTCTATTTAACTTCACTAGATGCAAGGGAAAAAGGCAGATTAAACAGGAGGTGCTGAGATGGAAGAAGAGTGTCTAAAAGTAAATGGTGTTGTAGAAGATCACCATGGTCTTTTTACATCAGTAGTAAAGAGCTCCCCTATTGGATATGCCTTTCACAAAATTATCCTGGATGAAAATAATAGACCTTGTGGTTATAAGTTTATTGAAGTGAACGCTGCTTTTGAAGATTTTACAGGGTTACATCGCTCAGATGTTTTGGGCACGAATATCTCTGAAATGATACCAGGTATTTTTAAAAGCGAGTTTAACTGGATTGGCTTTTATGAGGATATGTTGTTGAATGGCGGCGAAAAAGAAATCGAAAAATTTTCCGAACCTCTTAACAAATGGTTCAAAATAAGGACATACTCTCCAGAAAAGGAGTATGTTGTAACGTCTATTATGGACATAACCAGGGAAAAAGAGCTGCAATTTGCAATGGACAAATTGAATAATAACGCACAACGGGAAGCTGGTACAAAAACACTGGAATTATATGAAGCTGTAAAGAGAGAACAGACATTTATTGAGTCAATCTTTGACAGCATTCCAGGTTATATATATGTGTATGATGAAAGTGGAAAACTGATAAAATGGAATAAAAAACATGAATCAATGACAGGGTATTCAGCAGAAGAAATGTCCCAGATGACCCTTGAAAAATGGTTTAGTCAAGAGGATATTGGCAAGGTTATTGCCGCGGTTCATGATGTATTTGAAAAAGGATACGGCGAAGTGGTAGCACCACTAATCTTAAAAAACGGAGAAAAGATGATGGTCCGCTCAAGCGGCGCACCTCTCACTTTAAACGGCCAAAAATACTTTACCGGGATTGGTATGGATATTACCGAGCAAAACCGTGTACACGAAGAACTCTTGGCATCACAGCGAATTGCCCGTTTGGGAACATGGAGGCTGGATCTGGCGACAAACCAGGTCGTTTGGTCAGAGGAACTCTATAAAATGTACGGTTTTGATCCAACCGTTCCACCACCACCCTACACAGAGCATATGAAACTATTCACGCCCCAAAGCTGGGATAAATTATCCGCCTCTCTTGAAAAAACAAGAACGTTGGGGATTCCATACGAGTTGGAACTGGAAACTGTCACTAAAGACGGTTCGAATGGATGGATGTGGGTGAGGGGCGAGTCTGTAAAAGACTCAAAGGGGAACATTGTTGGTCTCTGGGGAGCAGCACAGGATATAACAGAACGCATAAGGCTGGAAAAGGAATTACGAACAAAAAATGATGAACTGGCTGCCAATAGTGAAGAACTCGAAGCAATGAATGAAGAAATAAGAGCCACTTTGGATGACCTTGAGGTGACGAACCGTGAGCTGATCGCCGCAAAGAAAATGGCGGATGAGGCGAATCTTGCCAAAAGTCAGTTTCTTTCCAATATGAGTCACGAAATAAGAACGCCAATGAATGGATTCATGGGAATGATTCAACTTATGCAAACTACAGAGCTTACAGAGGAACAACAGGATTTAGTGCAAATGGCCATAACCTCTGCCAATTCTCTGTTGATTCTTGTTAACGACATTCTGGATTATTCCAGGATAGAAGCTGGTAAAATGGAACTTGCCAGAAAAATCTTTAATCTTGAAGAGTTGATCAGTGAGGTAATAACACTCTATAAAATTTCTGCGGATAGCGCTGGTTTGTCATTGGAAGCTACCATTGAAAAAGAGATCCCGGGTCATTTTAGTGGAGACCCTTTTAGATTGAAGCAGATTATTTCAAATCTGGTGGGAAATGCGATAAAATTCACTCAAGAAGGCAGCGTCACACTTAAGGTTAAAGCCATCAAACTACAAGAGGGTAAAAAAGTCAAACTGGATTTTGAAGTAAAAGATACGGGTATAGGCATACCCGCTGATAAGGTGAACCTTCTTTTTAAAAGATTTAGTCAGGTGGAAAATACTGATACCCGCATGTTTGGCGGAAGTGGGTTGGGACTTTCCATTTGCAAGGGACTCGTAGAGAAAATGTGTGGAGAAATATGGGTGGAAACCATAGAAGGAGAAGGTAGTAGTTTCTATTTTACCTGTGTATTGGAGCAGGCTACTGTGTAAGATATGAAGACCCCCATTGCCAGCTACAGTGACTTTGTCATGAGAACACGAGTCGTCTAAGGAACCAAAATGATCCTTAGGCGATTTATTTTCATACACCCCTGCTGAAACCAGCAGAAGCAGAGGGGAATGATATCATTAGTTGATGAGTAGACGTTACTAAATTGAAAGGAGAGTTTTTCATGGGTTTGAGTTTGAATGAATATAAGATTATCGTTGAGACTGCACCAAACTTAATCTGGCGATCCGGCCTCGATACTAAGTGTTATTTTTTCAATAATACCTGGCTTGATTTTACAGGGCGAACATTGGAACAGGAATATGGCGTTGGTTGGACAGAAGGAGTGCATCCTGAGGATTTGGATAGGTGCGTAAAAATATACCTGGAAAGCTTTAACAATAGAACCCCTTTTGAAATGGAATACCGATTACGTCGTCATGACGGTGAGTGGCGATGGGTTAATGACAGAGGTGTACCAGCTGTTGATGAAAATGGTGAATTTACAGGTTATGTAGGTAGCTGCCTGGATGTTACGGAACGAGTGGAAGGATATAGCTTAAGAGAAATGGCTCAAAAGGATGGTCTGACAGGCATTTCCAGCCGTCAGTATTTGATGAACCTTTTTAAGCATGAATTTGATTCTGCAAAACGAACTGAGGGCAAACTATCAGTTGCCATGATGGACATCGATAAATTCAAGCAAATAAATGACAGGTATGGTCATGTATGTGGTGATGCAGCACTTAAAATGTTTGCCACTGTTGTCAAG
>JAABSW010000045.1 GCA_011390155.1 Clostridiaceae bacterium | reverse complement strand
TTCAGAGGGAACTTCCGATACGGGATCATTTTCGGGTGTAGGTGCAATCAAATCTGTCTCTCCACTTGGAGGCACATCAGATTCTGGCAGTTCTTCTGAACCTTCTGGCAGTTCTACTAAACTCTCCCCAGGCGGCATTGCAGGTTCTACTGCTCCCGCTGGAGGTGCTATGCTGGTTTCTTCATATATCAGAGGTATGGAAATCCATCCCGTAAACAATATCCTTGCTCCTCTATTGTCACCCTCGCCATAATCACCCTCGCCGGAGATCTGTATATTAAAGGAATTTTCAGGGAAATAATCTGTCAGCCAACTCTTTACTTTCTCATTGTCCAGGTACACAACGATCTGATTGTCCTGGTTGTGATATGATAATGGTTCAATGGTATATGTATCCGTCCCGTATGTGAGTTCAATGCTTGAAAGTTCTATTTCCTGAACACTATATCCCCGGAAAAACAGGCCTACCGTTGACGAAACGTCGTCATACGCAGCATCAACATTCACTTCTATTGGTTCATATGTAAATCTAATCTCGTCCGATTTAATTTGTGAGGTGAAGTATGCCATCGTTTTTGGCACTTGGGGCAACAACAAAAGCGTTGCAATGGCCACCGCAACGAACATGATCATGAATTTGCTACTGCATTTCTTTGTTGTAACGCTTTTCATTATGCTCATCCTTTTCCGTTCTATTGAGAAATCACCTTTGGTATTCTATTTCGAAGCTGCCTTCTCTTCCAATTGTTCAAGATGCCAGGACCGATAAGCGCGTTCATCCTCTTCATAATTTGTGTTCTCGACTGCCTCATTCATCAACAGGGTTAATTCCAAAAGGCTTCTGAATGGGATGGTTTGGTTGATTTCCACCCACTGAACGGTTCCCTGCCAGTTGGTGTTTTGTTTGAAGTGTATTCTTATCAGGAAGGTTGAGCCTCCCACGCTGCATGTATGCTTTCCTTCTCCTGAATAGCCCATCAACTAACCTCCCCCGTTGATGCTATTGATTGAAAGGCTTCACTGATAACAACGTAACATGCCGGGGTTATAGGGCAGTTTCATCTAAGTTATTTGATCGTTTTTTTGACGTTATAAATCCGTTATGTTTGCGTTATTTTATTGTCATAAGTGCGTTATTTTACGGTTATATATCTTACAGAAGAGTAAATTGCCAAAAAAGCGCAAAAAAAATAGCCCTAATGGCTTTTAGATTAATTCAGATTAACTGCTTTTTATTGCTTAATATTGCTTTATTTTATTATTAAAACCACGTTCAGGCAGACTGGTTTCCATTGTACAATGAACCGTCAAGCCTTCGTCTTTTTTCTCCTTACTAAACCCGTTTTTAATCTTACTCAGCACTTTATTTGCCTGTTCCATACACTCAAAAGGGAAACTGATCAAAAACTGTTCTTCATTTAGCTGAGTGATAATGTCACCTTTTCGCAGGTTCGATATGAGTACTTCTTTTAAATCACACATTCCTTTTTGGCGTTGTTTCTTATCAAGCAATGAATGGTCCTGTTTCGCTAACGTTACCAATCCAAGAAACGTCTCATGTCCGTAACGTTCCCCACGCCTGGCTTCAATCTGGTAATGGAATTTAAAAAAATCAAGTTCACAGACCATGGGGCCAGAGATAAACATCTCTTCTTCCAATCTTTTTGCAATGTCTGTTACATTGGTACTTGATTGTATTTTTTCACCAAAAATATGATGATACAAACGCTTTAGATTGTTTGAGGGTTTTACACCCATCTCACGTTCAAAGATTTTTACAACATATTCATAGTGACTCTTTGCCCGCTTTATTTTTCCGGAAGCTGCCAAGGCTTCTATGTATCGGAGATGCACTTCTTCTTCAAACATTTCATGCTTAATGGTCAACTCGCATATTTCGATAATGTCTTTGTATCGTTTCTGTTCTTTTAAGAGATCTGACGCTTCAATAACACTTTGTAAGAACAACCTGCGGTAATAATTTCTGGCAGGGGTTAACCAGTTATGACCGTTTGTCGCCGACAAGTATTCACCCCTGTACATGTTAATCACTTTTTTATATAACCCGATGGATTGCTCTTCAATGGTGTAGGCATCATAGGCCTGCTTAAACAGGTTTTCAAACTCCACCACATCCACTAAACAGCTATTGCTTGTTTTAAGCTTATAGCAGCCCTGCGAATAAACGATCACGCAGTTTTCATTATTCGGATCATGTCCGTTTAACACTTTTCGAAGCCGATAAATTAACGCTCTAAGCGTTCTTTTGGGGTCAGCATACTCTGCATCAGGCCACAAAGAATCGATGATTCTTTCCGGAGGGATCAGTTCGTCCTTAAAAGTGATCAAAAACTTGAACAGCTCCCACAACTTCAAACTGTTGTCAAATTCATTTGTTAAATTATGGCCATCAACAACAACGCTAAAATTGCCTAATGTATTGACAATTAGGCATGTAGGCGCATTCGTCTGTTGAATTTGCTGCTCTTTCATTTTTAAACGCTCCCTTAAATGTTAAAAATGCTAATTTTATTGTCGCTATGACCATAAAACATAGTTAGCACAAAAAACCGTACTTAAGAGAATGGGTGCCTAACAAGTATAGCACTTATTTGCTAAATAAACAAACTATTTGCTAAGTAAGCAAACAAATGGTTGTTTATTATTTTCTGCTGCCTCACGCCTCCCGCTCCTTTGATTTCTTGATCGCCTTAAACCCCGAAATCACGTCGTTGACTTCTTCAGTAATCTGGTTCTGGCGCTGGCGTCGGTACTTAGCGTTCAGTTCCGACAACCGTTCATCAATGTTTTTTTCCGCTGCCTGCATGGAGGCCAGTCGGTTGGCGTTTTCCGAAGCCAGGGAATAACAAAAGGCCCGGTACAGGGTGATGAAAAAATACTGCTGAATCAGATGAGAAAACAAATGCTGTTGACTGACAAAAAAAGTGGGCAATGACTTTGACTCCCACGCCACCTTGTTTTGGGACAATTTTTCCAGGTCAAAGGGAAAAAGCAGCTCCCTTTCTTCGTTAAAGGAGGCGGCCTCTTGTGGTTTGTTGTAATACAGTAAAATACGGCCCACTTTGTTGCTCTCCCGGGTTTCGTCGATGGCCACAAGCAGACGCTGCACCATGGCTGTGATGCCTTCTTCCGTCTGGGGAACGGGAAAAACCGTGTCCACCTGAAACCCTTCTTCTAACCGGTTAAGCACTTGCTGGCCCACAACCAGGATTACGTCTTCAGCACTTGGTGTGATCTTTTCCTGTACAAAGGCAACGATACGCTCATTGAACCTGCCTGCTAACCCATGGTCTGACCCAAATAGAATGTGGATGTCGATGCCCTTGACTGCCTGCTGGCGGGGTTTTTCTGCGTCCCCGGTGGTTAAGACCACGTAAAGGGCTCTGTCCAGCACATGACGGTAGGCCATGGACGCCGCAGCCGCATTCTGAAACTGGGTGATCACAGAAGAGGCGTGGGCTTTCATGGTGGAAACGATGGATTGCAGGCTTTCCGTCGAATTGATGCTGCGTTTAATCGTTTGAAGGTTTTCCATCTATTTCATCCCACTCCTCTTTCAGCCTTTCGCTGACTTGGTCAAGAAAGTTTTCTCTGGCCTTTTCTTCCAGCTTTTCATCTCCCAACAACTGTTCACGGAAGGTTTCATCCTCCCGCACCAAGTGCTGGATGATTTCTTCTGCCTGGCTGATTCTTTCCAAGGGCACATCGTCCAGGATGCCGGAAGTAACTGCCATGAGGATGCCGATTTGTTCCGTCACTTCAATGGGTTGGTACTGGGGTTGGTTCAGCACCGCCCGGATCCGTTTGCCCCGTTCCAGGATTCTTTTTGTGTTTTCGTCCAGGCGAGTACCAAAGCTGGCAAAGGTTTCCAGTTCTTCAAACTGGGAATAGGTCAGCTTCAAGGCACTGGTAATGTTCCGGTAAGCCGGAACCTGGGTTTTACCCCCTACACGGGAAACAGAGGTGCCAATTTTCACCGCAGGCAAATTTCCTTTCTGGTACAGTTTGGAGGAAAGAGAAATCTGTCCATCGGTGATGGAAATCAGGTTGGTGGGGATGTAGGCAGACAGGTTCTCTGCCTGGGTTTCTATGATGGGCAGCGCCGTCAGGCTACCGCCTCCGAATTCCTTTTTTAAGTGGGTGGACCGTTCCAGCAACCGGGAGTGAATGTAGAAAATATCACCGGGATAGGCCTCCCGCCCAGGCGGGCGTTCCAACAACAGTGACAGTTCCCGGTACGCCCGGGCGTGACGGGTCAGGTCATCATAAATGATTAATACATCCCTGCCCTTTTCCATAAAATACTCTCCCAGGGAAGTGGCGGCATAAGGGGCCACAAAAGAAACCCCGGGGGCTGATTCAGAGCCAGCCACCATGACCACGGTATAGTCCATGGCGTCATGTTGCTTTAATGATTCAATCACCTTGGCCACAGCGGTGATTTGTTGGCCGATGGCACAGTAGATGCAAATCACATTGGCCTCCCGCTGGTTAATGATGGTGTCCACGGCGATGGCGGTTTTCCCGGTTTGCCGGTCGCCTAAAATCAATTCCCGCTGGCCTTTGCCGATGGGCACCACGGAATCGATGACTTTCAGCCCGGTTTGCAGGGGATTGTTCACGGCAGCACGGTGCATGATGGGCGGAGCTTCCCGCTCAATGGGCATCCGCTTGACCTCTTCAATGGGTCCCAAATCGTCCAGAGGTTCCCCCAAAGGGCTGATGACCCGTCCCAATACGTCCTGGGACACAGGAATGTCTGCCACCTGGTAACTGCGTGTGACCCTGTCCCCTGATTGAATGTGTTTGTATTCCCCCAATAGAATAACGCCAACGGAAGAGGGGTCCAGGTTAAAGGCCATTCCCATGATGCCTCCGGGAAACTTAATAAGCTCCTGGTTTTTCACTGCCTTTAGCCCTTTGATCACGGCGATGCCGTTGTCAATGGACATTACTGTGCCGCTTTCTTCCACATCTTCTTTACCCAGCTCCTGTTCCAAAGCTGAATCAATGGCCTCTTCCAATCGAGAAAGCTGTTTTGTTAGCATGGTTTACCACCTTATCTAATCCAATGGAACTGACAGCCGTCCAACCTTAGGCCGTCCGTTTTCCAATGATTTGCTGGATATTCTTTTCTGCTTCTTCCAGGTATTTACGCACATTGGTATGCACTGTCAGGGTTTCAAGCTTCAGTTCATACCCCTGGATCAGTGCTTCATCCACTTCGTAGGTAATTTCCTTAAAGCTGTCCAGTTTTTTCCTTAACACCTTTTCCAGGGTTTCTTTTTGCTCATCCGACAGTGCTTCTGAACTGATGAGGTTGATGCGTTCCTCTTTGGAGGCTATGTCTTCCCTCAGTGTGTCTTCCTCCAATGATTCCACTTTTTTGATAAAGGAATCAAACACCTTCTCACTGATTTTTTCTTCTGAAAAAGTTCCCAGGATTTGCTGCGCAATTTTAACCGCATTATGTCCCAAAGCAGTCCCCAGCTCCTGGGTGAACCGTTCCTGCTCATCTTCCACTTCTTTCAGGTAATCCCTGCGTTTCTGCTCTGCTTCTTCCTTGTAGTCTTCCATCAATTTTTCTTTCTTTTCCAGCGCTTCCTGTTTCGCCATTTCCAATTTCTTGTCTTTCTCTTTTTCCAACTCTGCCAAGTTTTGTTCATAGGCTTCAATTAATTCATCTGCCTTTTTCATTTTCTCATCTGCTTTTTGCCGGGTATCTCTGATCCGTTGCTGCCGGTCATCCATGGCTTTGTTCACCGGCTTATAAAACAGTTTGTACAACAGAAAGAGAAGAATGAAAAAGTTGATCATTTGTGCGATGATTTCAAACCAGTTAATGTTCATACCGGCCTACCCTGTTATTAAATTCCAGAAAGGATTGGCAAAAAGCAAAATCATTGAAACCACAAAACAGTAAATGGCAGTTGATTCAATCATGGCAAGGCCTACAAAAAGTGTTCTGGAAATGGTGTTGGCTTCATCTGGCTGCTGGGCAATTGAGGCCAGTGCCTGTGAAACAGCTTTTCCCTGCCCCAAAGCGGGGGCAATGGAGCCGATGGCAATGGTCATTCCGGCGATTACAATTGACGTCATTCCGATTACACTGATAGAATCCATTGGATAACCTCCTTGTTTATGGTTCGTCGTTCATGGTTTATTCTTTGACGATTGGTTTCTCTTTTTCTTTTTTCTTTTTTGTGGCGGAACCAATGTAGACAATGGCCAAAATGGCAAAGATATAGGCCTGTATCACACCGGTGAGCAGCCCCAGCACCTGCATAACCACGGGGAAAAACAGGGGAATAACCCCCAGCAGTATGACTGCGATGACACTGGCACTCATCACATTACCGTAAAGACGAATGGCCAGTGACAACGTACGGGTGATTTCACTGATGATGTTAAAAGGGAGCATGATCACCGTGGGTTTAATGTACTCCTTCAGGTACCCAACAATCCCCTGGCTGGCAATTCCGAAGGTGGGAACCGCCAGAAAGACACAAAGGGACAGGGCGATGGTGGTGTTCAGGGAACCTGTGGGGGCAATGAACCCCGGCACAACGGACAGGATGTTGGATGCCAGGATAAAGATAAACAGTGTGCCAATAAAAGGCAGGTATTGCCCCGGATCCTGTCGGCTCACCTCATAGATCTGCTTTTTTATGGTAATGATCAGTGCTTCCAGTATGTTCTGCCCCCGGCTGATTTCCGGCCCGGGTTTCACGTTGCGGGTGATCAGGTAGGACCCCACCACCAGCACAAACATGGTGACCCAGGTAAACACCAACGTGGCTGAAATGGTCACAAACCGCCACTGAAAATAAACAGTATTACTGGGATCAATGTTCAAAAAATCACTCCCTTTCCTTTGGTACGGGGGGGTTTTGCCGTACCCTGGCAATCATCACAAACTTCACCAGCATGACCCCCACCACGGCTGCCAGCAGGTTTTTAATGTTCCCAGCCATGAGAAAATACAGACCAGTCAATAGAACTGCCATACGCACCAACATACTGGCTGCCATCAAAAGGCCTGGATACTTTACCCTTGGCAGTTGATTCACACTCCAGTAAAGGCCGCCAAAAAAGACAAAGCCTAACACAACGCCTCCGAAAAAGCCCACTACCAATGCATCCGCCTCCTCTTACTCTTCTTCACTTTTCTCTTTCACCCAGTGCCAGGCATTGAAACAGCCCAAGACAATGCCGGCAAACAACAGGGTGAGGGTCCAGGAAAACCCGGTGGGGTAACGGTTGTCCAGAAACACCCCCGCTGCAATCCCCATGAGGGTGGGGATGGCAATGGACCAACCCACAATGCCGAACAATCCCAAACCGAACATGATGTCGTCTTTTTCTGTTCTGGCTTTGATTTTTTTCGCCGCGTCTGACTGGATTTTTTGCTTCATTTTTTCTTCCGAAGAAAGCTTTTTCTTATCCAAAGAGCCACCTCTTTATGATTCAATTTCCATAAAACGTCTGATGGTGTCGGTTTCAAGTTTAATCAGCACTTCATTGGCCTTCTTTTCCCGTTCATCCTGTTTCACATAGCTTTCAGCCAGTGTTTCGTGGAGTTTTTCCAGGGATTCACCTTTGACGGCCTGGAAGGTGGAAATGGACACTTCATCGCCTTCCTTCACCAGTGTTCCCTGTTGAATGGCAAAAAATTCATCCTCATTGTCCTTCGTTAAGGTCAGGATGCCAGGTTGCAGACTCCAGACCACATCTATGTGTTTTGGCAGAATCTGAAAAACACCTTTTGTCCCAGGGGCAGTGATTTTATCCACCGGTTTTTCAAGGAGGGTTCGGTAAGGAAGCACCAGTTTAACTTTCATCGCCTTTTAACCGCTCCCTTCGTTTTTCTTCCGCTTCATCAATGGTGCCAATCATATAAAAATCACTTTCAATATAATCACTGTATTCGTCATTCAGGATCTTTTCACAGCCTGTCAGTGTGTCTTCCAGTTCCACCAATTTACCCTTCATGCCGGTAAACTGTTCTGTGGTAAAGAAGGGTTGTGTTAAAAAGCGCTCCAACAGCCTGGCCCGGTTCACAATGTTTCGGTCTTCCTGGGACAATTCTTCGATGCCCAGCATGGCGATGATGTCTTTCAGGTCTTCATAAGAGGCCAACGTTCTTTTGATTTCCTGTGCAATGAGGTAATGCCGCTCCCCCACAATGGACTTGCTCAGCATGGTGGAAGATGATTCCAGTGGGCTGATGGCCGGGTACAGCCCTTCACTGGCCCGTTTTCGGGACAGTACCACCGATGCCGAAAGATGGGAAAAGGTGTGGGTGGCCGATGGATCGGTGAAATCGTCCGCTGGTACATACACCGCCTGGATGGAGGTAATGGACCCGGAACGGGTGCTGGAAATCCGTTCTTCCAGTTCTGCCAGCTCCGTTGCCAGGGTGGGTTGGTATCCCACCCGGGAGGGCATTTTGCCCATGAGGCCCGACACTTCAGACCCTGCCTGAACAAACCTGAAAATATTGTCAATGAGGAGAAGGATATTCTTTTTTTCTTCATCCCGCAGGTATTCAGCCATGGAAAGGGCTGCATGACCCACCCGGAAACGGGCGCCGGGGGGTTCGTTCATCTGGCCAAAGATCAGCACTGCGTTTTCGTAAACACCGGCATCGATCATTTCCCGGTATAACTCTTCCGCTTCACGGGAACGCTCGCCAATGCCGCAAAAAACACTGTACCCCTTGGTTTTTTTGGCTGTGTTGTTAATCAATTCCGTGATCAACACCGTTTTACCCACACCTGCCCCGCCAAAAAGGCCGGCCTTACCACCCTTGGCAAGGGGGGTCAGCAGGTCGATGACCTTGATCCCCGTGAGAAACAGATCGTCTGAAGGAACCCGTTTGGAAAAAGGCACCGGCTTTTGGTGTATGGACCGACGTGGAACTTCATCCCCCAGGTTTTCTTCTCCGTCCAGCCGATTACCGAACAAATCGAACATTTTTCCCAGGGTTTCCGTGCCCACAGGCACTGTGACAGGGCCACCTGTGTCAATGACAACATCACCCCGGGAAATACCCGCCGTAAAGGTCAGGGCGATGGCTTTTACTGTGACGTCATTGACGTAGGCGTTTACCTCCATGATGATTTCCTGGTTTTCACCTGTCACCAGTTTATCGTTCATGTCCGGCAGTTCATCTTTAAAAACAACTTCAATGACACTGCCCCGTATGGATTTAATGGTTCCCAGATTTTGTTTCGCCATGGAAAAACGCTCCTGTTCCTATCATTTCTTACCTTCTCTCGTTTGCAGTACTCAATGAGTACCTACCCTATAAACTTATTTCCTAATCGAAGAAACACCCATCATCGGTTTCACACAACCGGTGATGGGTGTTTGGGTTTACAATCCTCTTACATGTCATTCATTGCTCTCACATTAGCAAATAACGCGACCCTTTGGCCGCGTTATTTTTATAGATTATATTATTTTTTCGCCATTATATTTTTCCCCATCTGCATCAGGTTTTATCCCATACCATTCAGTCCATAGTGTTTTATACTTAACCGCTTGCGCATGAATGCTATCCGTTTTATCCGTTAAAGACTTGATGACTTTTGCCGGCACTCCGACCACCAACGAGAATGGTGGTATATGCTGCCCTTCCGTAACAACTGCACCAGCAGATATAATACTCCCTCTTCCGATAAATGCTCCATTCATGATGATTGCCCCTATTCCAACCAGACAGTGATCTTCAATAGTGCACCCATGCAACACTGCTCGGTGCCCTACGGTCACATAATCACCTACCATAGTAGGATGATCATCCCCTACATGTATGACACAATTATCTTGGATGTTACTGTATGTTCCAATTTCAATCTGATTAATGTCTCCACGCACGACTACATTATGCCAAACACTTGCAAATTCGTCTATCTTGACAGAACCAATGACTGTAGCTCCTTCAACAATATATGCTTTCGGACTTATCTCCGGATAATTATTCTGATATGATTTAATCATTTGAAACCCTCCTGAATCCTTTTGGATTGTATTGAGATGATTCTACCCTTAAATTGGGCTGTTTTGAGTTTGCCTCCATAACATATTGATCATTTTATTTGACACCTGCTTCTATTGTGTAGATTTTAACTGGAACCTCACTTGTCGCAACAAATGAGTGGGTGCAGTTATTTCCTGTTAAAACAGCATCTCCCGTTTCTAATTCTACCACTTCGCCATCTACCGTCATTTCCCCTGCACCTTCAGCTATATAATATATTTCTTCACATCCACGATGAGTATGCTCACCGATTTTGCCTCCTGGTTCCAGTATTAATTCGTGAAAAAAATGCAATGAAGACTCGAAGTCATCAGGAAATCCTTCTACTTGGGGTAATGCAGCGTCTTTGCCCATCAACTGAGTAATATACATTCTGCCTTTCCCGCCAAAATTGTTGTCAACAAATGTTTGTTTCACTTCTTTTCTTCCCCTTTTAATCATGTTGTCACCCTCCTTATTTTATCTACATGTTTATTGCATACCAAAAACCAGAATGAATGGCGTCCATAAAGTGTCCGGCACCAATCATATCCCCTAAAACTTCTGCCTCAACTCCATGTGCCAGTATTTCCTCTTCTATCACTGATGTATCAATTCTTGCAAACCCAATGGCAGAGAGTACATCTTCGCACCTAATTTCCGCCAGCTTTCCATCCTTTTCCGCAATGATTCCTTTATCCGTGATTTCGATGACTTTGTGGGATGTCAAGATCTTAACTTCCTTATCAACAGCCATGTCTACCAAATGCCATCTCAGCATGCCACTTAATTCTCTTCCGACAGTGTCTGTCATCTCCACTACGGTGGCTTCAATATTTCTTTCCCTCAAAAATAGACCTACATCAAGACCTACGCCGCTGCCGCCGATAATACACACTGATTTTCCTAATCCCTCTGCTTTTTCAATTAATGCTTCAATGGCAATTTTTGTTTTTTCCCATCCCGGAACTCTAAGTTGTAACGGGACCGAGCCCATTGCCAATATCACTTTATCTGGTAAAAACTCCATAATTTTCTCGCAAGTTCCCTCAACACCTAAATGCAAATCCACACCTGTGATTTTTAGCATCGTATCATAATAATCTATCATTCTATTGATATCAGACGTTTTGTAATCAGTCATTGAGCATACGCTGGCTAGTCCACCTATGCACTCTTTC
>JAABSW010000044.1 GCA_011390155.1 Clostridiaceae bacterium | reverse complement strand
GCGAGCAGCTCGACCTCGAGGTACCGACCCCACTTCGACGTGTCGGACCACACCTCGGTCATCTCGGCAGTTGAGTAGCAATTTCTTCATCTATCTCGTCAAGGATTTCTTCATCGGCAGGGATGTCTGTCTCAACTTCTTTTGCCGATTCCATCATTTGCCCTGGGTTTTTCCAGATTTTAATGGTTTTGTCATGGCTGCAGGAGATGATGTGTTGTTGATCCTGGGTCATGAGAACGCCTGTCACTGTTTTATCGTGGGCTTCCCAGGCAAATTTACGTTGGCCGGTTTCCACATCCCAAAGTCGCAGGGTATTGTCCCAGCTGCCGGAGATGATTTGTTTTCCGTCAGGGGAATAACAGGCGGTCTGAATGCCTTCCTGGTGGCCATGTAATTCATGCAAACGTTCACCGGTGGCTGTTTCCCAAATAAACAGGTTGCTGTCCACACTTCCGGACAAAATTTGTTTTCCGTCTGGGCTGAAACGAGCCACAAAGACGTTTCCATTATGCCCCGTCAGGGTCTTTGTGCATTGGCCGCTGTCAATGTCCCATAATTTCACTTTCCGGTCACTGCCACCGGAGAGGATGCGATGGCCATCGGGGCTGACAGCCACTGTCCAAACGTCCTTGGTGTGCCCATGGAAAGTTCTCAGGCATTCACAGGTAGACACATCCCACAGTTTCAGGGTGTTGTCACGACTGCCGGAAACGATCTGCTGCCCATTGGGATGAAACGCTACTGAGGTGATTTCTTTTGGATGACCATTAAAGTTCTTTAGTAAGGATCCGTCAAAGATGTCCCATAGTTTCATGGACATGTAGGTACCGCCACAGGACAAGGCCCATTTGCCATCTGGGCTGAAGGACACAGCAGTAACACCCTCATTGTGTCCATTGAAGGTTTTTAGACATTTTCCGGTTTCTTTGTCCCACAACTTTACGGTTTTGTCCAGGCTGCCTGACAAAATCAGTTTTCCGTCTGGACTGAGAGCAATGGAACTGACCACTCCATTGTGGGCTGTAATACTTCCAATAAGCCAATCATGAGGTTGATGGGTCATCATATTTTCACCCCTTAAACCTAAGAATGATTGCATCTGATCAGTTAGTGACTTAGTACCCAATCATCATGGACATAACCGGAAAATCTCTGAATTTTCATTCTTCTTTTTTTGCCTGTTCCTTCAGCCATTCCATGTAAGCCTTCCGCTTCTTCTCTGCCCCCAGCTCTGTCATGTGATAATACACCTGTCCCACCAGCTGGTCTGGCATAAATTGCTGGGGCACATAATGGTTGGGATAATCATGGGAATACTGATAACCTTTTCCATGACCCAGTTTGGCAGCGCCTTTGTAATGGCTGTCTTTCAAATGATCTGGCACGTAGGTGGTTACTTTTTCAACATCGGCCTGGGCTTTGTTGATGGCCAGGTAGGCAGCGTTGCTTTTGGCTGCCGTGGCCAAATAGGTAACGGCCTGGGCCAGGGGAAGTGTTGCTTCCGGCAGCCCTATGTTTTTCACGGCGTAGTGGGCGGCCATGGCAACAGACATGCCGTAAGGGTCTGCGTTGCCAATGTCTTCTGAAGCAGAAATGATGATGCGCCGGGCGATGAATTCCGGGTCTTCGCCTGCGGCAATCATTTTGGCCATGTAATGCAAGGCTGCGTCAGGGTCGCTGCCCCGAATGCTTTTGATGAAGGCAGAAATAACATCATAATGCTGGTCACCGTCTTTGTCATAGCGAACAGCCCGTTTCTGGATGGATTCTTTGGCATCTTCCAAGGTAACATGAATGGAGCCGTCTTCCTGGGTTGGTGTGCTTAACACAGCAATTTCAAGGGCGTTTAAGGCTTTTCGGGCGTCGCCGCCACAGGTGTCGGCTAAAAATTCCAGGGCATCGTCATCCAACTGTACCTGGATTTTGCCCAAACCTCTCTCCTGGTCGGCCAAACTTGATAACAGCAACTTACGAATGTCTTCCCTGGCCAGGGATTCCAGTTTAAGCACAGTCACCCTGGACAGCAGGGCACTGTTCACCTCAAAGTATGGGTTTTCTGTGGTGGCGCCAATGAGAATCACCAGCCCTTTTTCCACGTGTGGCAGCAAGGCATCCTGCTGGTTTTTGGAAAAACGGTGAATTTCATCAATGAAAAGCATTGACTTTTTTCCTGCATGCTTACGCAGATGGTCTGCTTCTTCCACCACCTGTCGTATGTCTTTCACCCCTGCCATAACAGCGCTAAGTTGAAAAAAACTGCTGTCAGACACGTCTGCCAGCAGTCGGGCTAATGTTGTTTTTCCGCTGCCCGGGGGGCCATAGAAAATAATGGAGGGGATGCGCCGTGCTGCGATGCAGCGCTGGAGAAAACGGCCCTTCCCCAAAATGTGAGATTGTCCCACCACTTCATCCACGTTGGCTGGTCTCATTCGGTCGGCCAAAGGGGCTTCTTCTTTTATTTTTTGTCGGTTCATCACATCAAATATGTCCATATAAACTCCTTACAGGTAAATGAATCTAATGAATTCAGAATAAAGACCTTCACGCTATTCAGATGTAAAAATCCTATGTTAATCTATAAACAAAAGAGCTATTGTCAATATTTTTAATGTGTCTATTGTTAAGGGCAATTTTTCTTTTTAACGCTGTTCATCACAGAAATGGCTTCGATCACATTGTCACGGGTGACGTCTTTATGAAGCACAAATCGGAAATGACGTTTACTGCGGGCACCTACCAGCACGCCCCGTTCTGCCAACTTTTCTGATAGTTCAAAGGCGTTGCAGGAAGGGCAGTCTAATACGGCATTCACAATATTGGTTTTTACGGCTTCAGGCTGGGTGATGAAAATACCTGTCTCCAACAATTCAGAAGCCAGTAATCGTGCATTTTCATGATCTTCTTTTAATCGATCGACCATTGACTCCAGTGAAATAATGCCACAGGCTGCCAACACACCAGCCTGGCGCAAACCGCCACCCAGCATTTTTCGGTGTTTTCTGGCTTTGTTGATAAAAGACCGGTTACCCACCAGTATACTGCCAACGGGTGATGCCAGGCCTTTTGACAGGCAGAACATGACAGAGTCTACGTGTTTGGCAATGTTCTTTACGTCTGTGCCCAGTGCCACTGCTGCATTAAAAACCCGTGCGCCATCCAAATGAACAGGAAGGTTTCTGCTTTTGGCCAGTTCCGACACTTTGCGCATATACTCCAAGGGTAACACAGAACCTCCGGAAATATTGTGGGTGTTCTCAATGGCAATCAATCCGGTTTCCGGAAAATGAATGTTTTGGGGACGAATGGCTTCTTCAATGCATTCGATGGCCATTTGACCTCTGGGTCCGTTGATTGGCCTGGTTTGTACACCTGCCACCCGGGCCACGCCGCCAACTTCGTACTGAAAAATGTGAGATTTTTCCTCCAATATCATTTCCTGACCCGGCTTTGTGTGGGTAAGGATGGCAATCAGGTTTCCCATTGTGCCAGAGGGTACAAACAACGCCGCTTCTTTTCCCAGTTTTTCAGCTGCCAAAGATTCCAGTCTGTTGACCGTTGGGTCGTCACCATACACATCATCGCCCACTTCAGCACTTGCCATTGCCACATACATTTCAGATGTGGGTTTGGTCACAGTATCGCTTCTGAGATCGATTATTGCCATGAAAAACATCTCCTTCGTCATCGTAATTGTTTATACAATTACCATTATAGACTAAAGGTTTAAAAGAATCTATGGTAAATAAAATAAAGACACTGCCTTTATCATTCCCAAAGGCGGGAACAAACCGGCAGTGTCCATGTTTTTACTTTCCATGTCCCAGGTATTGTGTGGATACATAGTTGCTGGTGTTCAGCGCCAGCATGGCGCCGTACCCGAGGGAGAAGGTGAGCTCATCCCCCACTTTATACTTTATGTCGGATTCTGTGATGTCCAGCAACAGATGGTCGCTGCTGGCACCGACAATTTCAACGCCCTTGGCCAGGGGTTTGATGTTGTGGGTGGCAAAATCCTGTTTTCCCACAGCAGCGATGGCACGGGTGCGCATGCCCTTGTCTTCAAAGATGGGTATGTTGCCGAAGGCGTCTTTACCAATGGTGCCAATGGGCATGGATGGCTTGCGCTCCACTTCCACCACTTCTGCCACCAGTTGGAACACATCGTAATGCATGTCGGGAATCTTGGCCCCATAGGCGCTTTCTGTTCCCAAAAGAATGCCTTCACCAATGCGCAGGTGGTTGATGCCTTTGGGCAACTTGCCTTCCTGGAGTAGGTAAATGCTGCTGCTGTTGCCGCCGCTGATATACTCCAGGGGTTTACCCAAAATGTTGGCTGTTTCATCGGCCATGGTCACCAGTTGACCCAGGTTTTTCTCATCTGGGATGATGGCGCCAAAGCAAGTGAGGTTGGTGCCAATACCTTTTACTTCCACGTTGGAAAGTCTGCTGGCTTTTTTCGCCAGTTCATAAAATTCTGTTTCACTGAAAATACCTTCCCGGAGATCTCCCAGGTCAGTCATGAGGATGACGCCATGGTTCACCCCTTTGTGTTTGGCAGCTTCGTTCAGGGCCTGGATGGTTTCCCACTGTGAGTTCATACTAATGTCGGAGAACCACACCACCTGTTCTGCCTGGCTGACCATGGGAATGCGCAGCAGGATTTTTTCTGCTGCCAGGGGTTGAAACTTCCGCAGGTTTTCGATGCGGGAGTCTGCCAGGCTGGTGACGCCGCCATTTAAAATAGCGGCCGCCGCCTGGGGTTTGGCACAAAAGCCCTTGGTAACAGCGCTGACTTTCACTCCTGCTGATTGGCACAGTTTTACCATTTGTGCCGCGTTATGGGTCAGTTTATCAAGGTTGATGGTAATTTTAGGATTCATGTGGTTCATTGTGTGTCGCTCCCTTCCAGCCCATACTTTTTTTCAGTAATAAAAAGGCACTTTCCGGATACTTCTTTGATAAGACTCCCAGGGAGGCCATGATGTAGTCGTTGTCCAGCAATACTTCAACGTCTTCTGTGGGAAGCAGTTTGTTTTGGTGCTGTTGGGTCAGAATGCTGCGAAGAATTTCTTTTCCCCGAGGCAACCGGGTCAGGGCGCCGCCGGTTCCAATGATGTATTTCACATTGGAAAGGTCTTTTCCTTCTGCCACAGTGGTTTTGCCACCAGGGCCATAAAGGTGTTTCACCTGTCCTACGTGGCGCATTAAGGCGGTTTTCACCGCTTCTTCCGTTAAACGTTCTGCGAAACAAATACTTTTTTCATCCCTGGGGATGGCCTGGTGTTCTTCCATCAGTTGCAGCAGGTCCAGGCCGTGGTTGTCTTTCATTTCCTTGGCCAGGGCTTCTTCTCCAATGAGGTCGACGATGTTTCTCAGGTTCACGTAAACCCCCAAATCACCTTCCACTGTACGTTTGGCCTCAGGTTCCGGACTGAGAAGAATGCGGTTGATTTCCTCGCTGCCTTCCGTGACGGAATGCAGGTCGGTGGTGGCACCCCCCACGTCAAAGGTGAGAAGATCACCCATGTATTCCTTTGCCAGTTTGGCCGCCACCATGACAGCCCCCGGGGTGGGGATGATGGGCCCGTTCACCAGGTCACGGACATGTTCCATGCCTGGAGCGTGGATGATGTGTTCCTCAAACACGTCCTGGATGATGTTGCGGGTGGGTTCAATGTTCAGCTGGTCGATCTTGGGGTACACGTTTTCTGCCAGGTAAAGCCGGTAATTGGAGCCCTCAAAGATCAGTTTCATTTCTTCCTGGTTTTCAATGTTGCCGGCATAAATCACCGGAATGGATAAATCTAATGCCACCAGTTTTTCAGCGTTTTCCACGGCGGTGTCTTTTTCGCCATAATCCACGCCTCCGGCAATGAGGATGATGTTGGGGTTAATGTCCTGCACTTTTTTCAGGTCCGTGCGCCGCAGCTTACCGGCAGTGACCTGGTGTAAAATGGCTCCGGCCCCCAAAGCTGCCTCCTGGGCAGCCCTCACTGTCATGTCATGCACCAGGCCGTGGACGCTCATTTTCAGACCGCCGGCGGCACTGCTGGTGGCAAGCATTTCATCATAGGTGACTTCCTCCACACCCAGGTTTTTGGAAAGGTCTTCAATGGCTTGGTTTAACCCGATGCGCACGTCCCCTTCCTCCACACTGGTTGGTGCCTGCCCCTGGCCCAGAAAGACCGGGTCAGGGGTGTGGATGTTGTTAAAGGCATTGACCACCGTGGTGGTGCTGCCAATTTCTGCTACCAATACATCAATTTTCATCTTTCATCTCGTCCCGTCGGTTTACCAGGAAGGTGGCCACGTGCACACCTTTGGTGCCACGGCCAAACCCGGCGTCAACGCCTTGTTTTACGGCGATTTCCGGTGTCACCTGTGTACCGCCGGCAATGAGGATCAGTTTGTCCCGCACACCTTTTTCAATGCACACTTCATGCATTTTTTTCATGCTTTTGTAGTGCATTTCATCATGACTGATGATGGTGGAAGCCAAAATGGCATTGGCGTTCAGCTCAATGGCCGCGTCCACCAGTTTTTCGATGGAGACAGAGGTGCCCAGGTATTCGCATTCGATGCCATATTTCTCGATGCCGCCGTGTTTAATGTCGATGATTTCACGAAGACCAACGGAGTGCTCATCTTCGCCCACAGTTCCTGCCACAATTTTCATGGGTTCCTGGTCGATTTTTTCGCGAATCTGGTCATCAGACATGACTTCTGGTTCCGGAGGAATCACCAGGTCGTTGGCGTCGATGGTGAAATCAACACGGCCTTTCAGTTCAATCCGGGTACCTTCAGCGGTTTGCATGACTTCTTTGTGGATGACTTCCACTTCTTTCAGGTTCATTTTCTTGGCAAACTCGATGGCTGCGTATTCTGCCACCCGTCGGGGTGCTGGAATAAACATGTTCAGCATCACAATGCCGTCACCCCGCCATTCCATTTCTGGTTTCAGGATGGAGGTGTCAATCAGGTCTTTTTGTTCTTCCAGTCGCACGTTTACATTGTCTGTTTCGTCCAATTCATCAATGTAAATGATTTTGTCCGGCTTTTCCAGTGTGCAGCCACCAATGAGGGTGGCAGGGTCTTTCACCGCGGCCGGGTCATACTGGCCTGGGTTGTTGTAACCAAAGTGGGCGGTGACAGGGGCCATGTAGTCTTCATCTCTTTCAAAAATGGCTCCGGCACCAATGCCGCCTTCAATTTTACGGGGGATGCCGTCACCATTACGTTCAGGATAATGCCCGGAATCTACGAAGAATCCGTCCTGAACTGATTGGAAATAGCCGCCGGCTTCAATGATTTCTTCCATGAAGAGTACAGCCCGCTCCTTAATTTCACGACTGCGTTCCAGGAGGTAGCCTTCCTTCTTAAGTTCAACCATGCTCATCAGGTCGTCCATGCCCACAAAGGCCTGCTTGGCAGTGTCAACGGCTTCCATGTTGTAGATGTGCCATGGCACGTTTCGGCCTTCGTCAGGGGTGATGGTAGACTGGATGTCAGCGCTTGTCAACCGGGAAATCAACAGGTTCAGTACGTGGGTCACTGTGGCTTCCCGGGTGGATGATTCAATGTATTTGGTGTTCATCTGGGCCCGCATTTTGTACTCTTTGAACAGTTCACGAAGGGCCACGGCATAAGGCAAATCAAGCTTCATGCAAGGTGCCGGCGGCGCTGTGGGAGGTACGGTTGACAGGCAGATGTTTTCTTTTTTCATGCCCACTTTCACTGAGAAAATGGAGTTGATGGCATGCTGCACCAACAGCTCTGGCATAACCTTCCAGGCTTCCCTGGCGGTGGCGTTGGCGTTATGGGCTCCGTCAATCTGGGCGATATCGGCCCAAACCATGATTTTCTTGGCTTCGGCAGCGTCCACATAAGAACGCACCATGTTGATGTTTCTGTAAAGCACGTTGTACTGAGGGTCCTGGTGGGCGCCGTTGACGCCTTCTTCTGCAAACATAACAGAAATTTCAGGACCAGCCACACCACTGATGTAGGAGTGGTAGTTCAGCGGACGGCCCACTTCTTCTTCAATCAAATCCAGGGCTTTACGCTGCGCCCGCACTTGTTTACGGGTGATGGGAATACCACCAATGCCCTGGGGTGTTCCTTCAATCAGACCGTCAAAGTGACTCTGGCCGGCGGTACGGATGACCATGAGGTGGTCGGCACCGTGCCAGGCTGCCATGCGCATGCGGCGAATGTCGTCTTCAAAGCGGCCGGAAGCAATTTCGGTGGTGATGACGCAATCTGGTTGTGGATCGATGTCGCCGAAATATTTTGCCGATGGCAGTGGAATGCTCTGCTCCAAAGGTTTTGCGCAATCCTGGTAAGTAAAGGGCCCCATTTCCAAATCTTTTTCATTTTTACGCCATGTCCAGCCTCTGCGTTTTGGCTGGTACTTGTCCAGGTCTTTTAACAGTTCTTTTATGTCAAGTTTTTCGTTTGGTTTCAGTTCCATTATTTCGCCTCCTTAAACAGGGAAACAGCTTGGTCCCAGCCTTCGCCTTCAATGAGCTTCAGGCCTGTTTCACGGATGTCTGCGTTGTTGGCCTTGGCCACTTTATAAATCACATGACCTGCGCCTTTTCCCATTAAACCTCTGTCCATGACACCTTCTACAATGGCCTTTGCTTCTATGCTTGAAAAACCCATGCGAAGCAGTACAGACCGTTCGATGGAAGGGGTGGTGTTCTTTTGTGCTAAATCCAGCATAGGATCGACCACTTTTTCTGCCAGTTCCCAAAATTTCTGTTCCAGTTCTGCGTCTGTTAAGTTCTTTAAATGTGCACGTCTTGTTTGAAAATCGTCAGCACGTTTCAATCCATTCACCTCGTTTTCATAAAATAGATGCAGGAAATGCCCAATTTGAGCATTTCCTCCATAGGTTTACCTTCGTCTCGTTGCTTGCTTCAAGCGTTGTCCCAGGCCGTCTTCAGTTTTGTCGGACCTGGTAACCAAGTTTCTTAACTTCATCCCGGACAAAATCATCCGTTGATTTGGTTTCCTGCACCAGGAAGGTGATGTCATCCTCCAGGAGAACCTTGTCTTCTGCTTTTGCAGCAATGTTCTTAATGTAGGATGCTTTCAGCTTGTTCATGTCAACGTCTCTGGCTTTCATCATGGACGGGTTCTCAGGCAAAATTATGTTTTTGCCTTTTACTTCGTCGTCCGGGTTACCAAAGAAAATCTCGATGCCGTTTTCCAGGGCAAAGGTAAGTTGTGCCTGGATGTGTTTGCCGGCACCTGTGTATTCTGTTTCCTGCACCAGGATGATTTGGTTCTCATCCATTTCCTGGGCCAGGGCAAAGGCGGCTGCCAGGGCAGTGTTGCCTGCAGGGCCTCGTTCAAGGCCTTCCAGCTGTGCCAGGGCTTCTGTCATGTAAAACACTTCTCCCTGGTTCACCAACACGTACCGGTCCATGTAACGCAGTGACCTGGCGGCAGACCGGGGTACATCTGAACGGTCTGGGTTGGTGGCAAAGGGCATGCCAAAGCCTGTGTGCCCGGTGGTGAATGACTTTCGGTTAAAATCCGTGTCGCTGGCCATGTGAAGGCCTGTCAAATCAACACTGGCGGCCACCACCTGGGTTTCAACGGCGCCGGCTTTGATGAGGCCCCGGGCGGTACCTGTCAGGTTGCCGCCACCGGCGTTGGTGCACACCACCACGTCCGGGTCTTTGCCTTCCCGTTCACGGAACTGCATGGCAATTTCATACCCCAGGGTTTCCACCCCTGCAATGCCAAAGGGTGTGTAGAGTGATGCATTGAAGTAGCCGGTTTCTTCCAACAGTTTCAGGAAGATGTAAAACAGTTCAGGGCCCACGCTGGTTTGCACCACTTCTGCCCCATAGGCTTCACATTTTCTGGCTTTCTCAATGATTTCCGGCTGGCCCACATAGTGGCTGTCATAACATTCCTGCACAATGATGCATTTCAAACCGTGCATGGCTGCCTGGCTGGCCACAGCGGCGCCGTAGTTCCCACTGGTGGCTGCAATCACCCCTTTGTAGCCCAATTTTTTGGCATGGTACACTGCGTTGGCGGCACGGCGTGCCTTGAAGCTGCCGGAGGGGTTGCCTGCTTCGTCTTTGATGAAAATACGGGCACCTTTCCCTTTGGGGGCATATTTTCGGGCAAGGGCCGTCATGTTATGCATTTCAAAGAGAGGGGTGTTCCCCACACCGGTTTTGCCTTGAATTTCCTGCATTTCTGCCAGGGTGTAACCGGTTTCTTTCATCATGCGTTCGTAGTCAAAGCCAATGCCATCCTGCTCAAACTGGCTGTAATCGATGCCCACAGAAGCTTTCATAATCTCCGGGCGACGGGACATAACGGCTTCATAACTAAAGTCTTTAGCCATTGATGTCACCTCCCCATCGTTCTTTTCGCAGGTCTTTGCCAATGCGAATCAGTTCTGGAATGTAGGTGCCATAGTTGTGGTCATAAGATGGTTCCACTTCTTTAAGGCTGCCTGACACATGACGGCCCGTCAAGGTTTCAACGGTGGCGTCACCGTTCATTTCAGAATCTTCCACCAAAAATCCCTTGGTCCACATCATAAAGGGAACCTTCTTGGTGTCGTCGGGTAACTGTGGTGCACGCTGGGTGCTGTCTAATACCTGTTGCTCTATTTTTACCCAAGTACCTTTCTGAATCACAAAAATCACTACCTTTCGATTAGGTCTCTCATGTCACCCATAATGGCGCGGGGTACTGGCAGGTCCATCATGGTTTTCAATCCTGCACGGGCATTGATTACGTGAGGGATCATGTTAACGGCCATGGCGATGGTGCCGATACCGCCGGGAATTTCAGGTTTAATTTGCATGTTGATGTTAGGACTTCCCACGACGGAAATGTAATCGCCGGTGTCCTGGCCTTCCAGTTCCGGATGAATTTGTTGTGGATGCTCCATGTCGATTTTGACAACGCCTTCCACTTCGCCAGTGGCGCAATGTCTGCAACCAGCCACATTACCGGGATCAACGGTGACATATTTGGTTTCTCTTGCCACGTTGCTGACAATGGGTTCGCGGGTTTGAACGATGTTGTCCAATTTCCAGCCAAGGCCTTCTGCCACCATGCTGATGCTTTCCGGGAAGCCAACATGGCCAACCACGGATCCATCTTCAATGCCTTTCAGGAAGGCTTCTTCTGTTAACCCAACGCCCTGGCCTTTCATAACGGCTGTGCCGAAGGGTGAAAGGTCATTAACACGGGAAGCTTTGATGTAATCAACGGTTTCGCAGGTACCTGTGAGGGCAAGTACCAGCAGGTCAAGGACAAAACCTGGGTTGATGCCTGTGCCCAGGATGGTTACATCGTTTTCTTTGGCGATGGCGTTCATTTTTTCAGTCAGTTCAGGTTCCTGCGCTTTGGGAAAAGCCATTTCTTCTGCAATGGAAATGACGTTGATGCCTGCTTCTGC
>JAABSW010000043.1 GCA_011390155.1 Clostridiaceae bacterium | reverse complement strand
GAACAGTGTTTGCAGCAGAAAATGGCTTCAACGCCAAATTAAGTGACAAAAACCCGGCCTTTAATGAAGGCGAAATGTGTGAAATGGAAGGAAAGATGGTTTATAATTTTAACAATGAAGATTTACATTTTTCAAGTAAGGGGTATATTATGATCCCTGGCAATGCAGCAGAAAATACAAAATCCCCTATTTTTATAACCATGAACGGCATGGGTCATTTGGCGCCTCCTGGCAGGGTAAAATAGTTTGAAGAGGCATGTAGCAATTGATCAACCCATATAAACAGATAACGATAAATAGTTGTCGATAATGAAATCACAACAACAAACTGAGATACCCTCATAAATGGACAGTTAAAAACAAAACTGACCAATTTATGGGGGTATATCGTTAGCATGTGAGCGGGACTTTCTATTTAAAAAATGATTGCGTGTCTGTTACAGAAAAAAACACTATCACTATGATGTTGTAATTGGAAGGTTTTAATGTGATGATTATTATCTGAATACTGCTTGGAGTCAGTTTTTTTATGTGCTTAAAAGTACTGATAAAATAGACTTTGATAATAACAGACAGTCGGATTCGGAAGAAGTCTTGAAGCAGCGCTATGTGAATGGTGAAATTGATGATGAAACCTACTCAAAGATGCTTAAAACACTGAGGAATTAGGAGGGATATCATGATGTTTGGGAGAGAATTTGGGAACTGGAATCATAATGGCTGGTTCGGTTCCAGGTTTTTCTATAGCGGATGGGAGATGTTGATTGTTGCTGTACTGATCATCGCCATTGTTGTGGCCGTGGTTTATCTGTTAAAACGCAATAAACCTCAAAAAAAAGACAATGATGCGCTGCAGGTATTACAGATGCGTTATGCCAACGGTGAGATTTCCGAAGAAGAATATGAACAGAAAAAGAAAAGGTTGCAGGAATAACCGTCACTATCATTGAAACTATCAACAACACTTATTTTCTAAAAAGTTTGAAAGAGCATGGGTTTGGAACATTATGGGAAAGAGGTGGAAGATGCGTTGCGACAATCCATTGATATGGCAGTGACAATGGAAGTTTCAGGGATGAACGGTTAAAAGTACGAAGTTGAAATGAAAGTGAAGTGGGTAATAGAATGGATGAAAAAAGAACCTCGTTGATTAAACGTCGGTATGACAGGGTTGCGGGAGTATATGATTTTCTTGACGCTCCTATGGAATTAATGGCTTTTAAAAAATACAGAGGAGACGTTTTAAATAAAGTTCATGGTAAAGCTTTGGAAATCGGTGTTGGTACCGGGAAAAACATCGAATTTTATACTCCTGGTGCTGATATTATCGCCATAGATTTTAGCGAAAAAATGTTAGAAAAAGCTGAAAAAAGGGCTGATGAACTGCAGAAAAATGTTGCGTTATATCACATGGACGTACAAAATTTGGAATTTGAAGATAATGTGTTTGATACAGCTTTTTCCACCTGTGTATTTTGTTCTGTGCCTGATCCCATTGAAGGTTTAAAAGAAATCAAGAGAGTGTTGAAACCAGGAGGTCAGTTGATTTTACTGGAACATGTATTGAGCGAACATAGAGTAGTAAAGCCCGTGATGAATCTTTTAAACCCAGTTACTGTTCGGATATGGGGCGCTAATATTAATCGAAAGACGAGTGAGAATATAAAAAAAGCAGGCTTTAAAATTATCAGTGAAAAAAATCTGTCCCTCGATATAGTGAAATTAATCGTGGCGGAGGCTTGATGAGGCTAACGTGAAACAACAGGCTATGAAGAAGCCTGTTGTTTTTTTGAGATTTTTGATGAGGATGATGTGTCGATCTAAGCCGAAGTTTTTCTTGTTGGCTTCTTCAATGGCAGTTTAAGGAGAAACCATGAACTGTCCCATCATGCCATAGTCTTCGTGTTCAAGCATATGACAATGATACATATAAAGCCCTTCATGCTGAAAGTGGACCTTAATGACAACCTCTTCGCCAGAATCTACAAAAATGGTGTCTTTGTACCCTCTTTCTTCTGGTGGTGGGGCGTTTCCATTTCTGGAAACCACCTGAAACTGGGTACCATGGGCGTGGAAGGAATGGCCAGATTGCATCATCATTCCACCGCCGCGGTTTTGAATCACCCATAGCTCTGTTTCGGCCAGGGGTACCTCTTCATCAATACGTTCCATATTAAATGTTTTACCGTTAATCGTCCCTCTAATTCCCATGCTTTGCAGTACAAACAACCTGGTGGTTGGGTCTTCTCCCAAAGGAATTTCCGGGATGGTGGTGAGGGTTTCTGGAATTTCTGTGTCCTGCCCTGTTTCATCCTGCACATAAAATGTCACGATCTCATAGTCCCCCGCCATCAAGACAACTGTTTCTGTCTGTGTTTCTGAAAAATCAACAATTACTTCCATACGTTCTCCGGGAGACATAAAGATCGAATCCTGGACAACGGGACTTTCCAGAAACCCGCCGTCAGAAGCGATTTGGTGGAAATTTTCGCCGTTGTTCAGGTGGAACCTGAAGTTTTCAAAATTCGACCCGTTTAACAGTCTCAGTCTGACTTTTTCCCGGTTTACTTCCAGGTAGGGTTCCACCGTGCCGTTGACCAACACTGTATCCCCAGGCACCAGGCCCATCATATCAAGGTTATAGAGAAATTCACCATCCTCACTGAAGTTCCTGTCCTGCACCACCAATGGAAAGTCATTGACACCATAATCCTTGGGGATGTTCAGGCTGTCAGAAACCTCATCTTCAATATAAACCAGGCCAGCCAAACCATGATAAACCTGGGGGCCGGTAGTTCGATGAGGGTGGGGATGATACCATAGGGTAGCAGCAGGTTGATTTACCACAAATTGGGGTTGCCATTTTTCTCCTGGCTGTATAGGCTGATGAGGCCCCCCATCAGCTTCCCCACTGAGGTCCATGCCATGCCAGTGAACCGTTGTCGATTCATTGATATGGTTGTTTACCGTCACATTAATTTGCTGACCCCGCCTCATTTTTAACACAGGGCCCAGATAGTTGCCATTGTAACCCAATGTGGTGGTGGTCACACCTGGGAAAAATTCCATTTCACCTACCTGAACGTTCAGCTCAAAATCTGCGATATCTGGTTCAGGGTTCTGGTCTTCAAGCACCGAAGGAATAGCAAGAGGGTTTCCCTCGCGTATTGGTTCGACGGTTGTCGGTACGGCTGAGCCACACCCTTGAAGAAGAAAAAGCATAACAGTTAAGATGATCATAAAAAGAGTATGGGGACCAAATGCTTTGGTTTTTTTCGTTGCCACGTATTTCATAATGCCGCCTCCTAACGCCTTTAAAAGCAAAAAAAATAAACAGTGTTCTATAAATCTTCATACCCCTTTGCAGGAAGAGCTATCATCAGAAGAAGGATTAGATTGAAAAGTTTCGATAAGATAGATATGGATGAGATGGAAAGGGCTTTAAGAGAAAGATAATAAACATGATATAATAGCAACATACATATAAGGCATTGTTGATGGAGGAGGTAACTTATGTTTTACCATGTATTGAAGAACCATGTGCCCAAAATGGACCCAATCATCCTGAAAAAAGGACAACACGTCATAGTGGGTGAAGAAGACCAGCAATGGAAGAACTGGATTAACTGCAGCACTCCCGATGGCTGTCAACAGGGATGGGTGCCTGAACAGATTATCACGGGAGTAGGAACTGATAGCCAGGTTACAGAGGATTACGATGCCACGGAGATGGCAGTATCAGCAGGGGATACCGTTGTTAGTGAACGGGAGCTGAACCAGTGGTTATGGTGTCGAAACAAAGAATCACAATATGGATGGGTGCCAGTAGAAAATGTTACACCCTTCCATCTGAACATTGACGAAGAACTGGAGCTGCGCCTCTTGAAAAGAAAAGAAGCTGAGATTCACTACCGGCTGGTGGATAAGAACCGAGATCACCTTCGGCAATGGCTGGCTTGGGTGGATGGCACCACATCGCCTGAGACAATGGTGGGATTTATTGAAAACACCCTTGAACAGGCCGAGAAGAACCAAGGTGTGCAGGCAGGTATCTGGCACCATGATGAGTTGGTGGGCATCATAGGCCATCACCACATCGACTGGAACAACCGTCATACCAGCATCGGGTACTGGTTGTCACAAGAACATGTGGGAAAAGGCATAATGTCCAGGGCGTGTGAAGCGCTGATAAACTTTTCATTGAGAGACCTGGGTTTGAACCGGGTGGAAATTCGGTGTGCTGAACAGAACAAAAAAAGCCGGGCAATACCAGAACGACTGGGCTTTGTCAGAGAAGGGCTACTCAGAGAAGTTGAATGGCTCTATGATCATTATGTGGACCATGTTGTTTACAGCAAAATTTCCAATAAAGGACCAATCAACGTTGCCAACGGAAATGAATAAACCGCATTTCCTGACCATTAAACAGAAAGGGCAGCTCCTCTTCATAAATCTTATTAAAACCACAAATTTCCAATACTCGTTGTGAAGCTCGGTTAAGAGTAGTGGTTTTTGCTTGCATAATTTTTATGTCAGAGGCAGTTGCCTGAAGAAGTTTCAGCGCCTGGCGGGCAATTCCCTTGCCAACAAAGCTTTCACCAATCCGAAACCCCACGTGGCCAAGCGCTTCCTTTCGTTCAATGTCCACCAGGTTGATTCTGCCCAACAATTGACCTTTTTCATCTTTGATCAGGTAAAAATATGAGACGCCTCGTTTTTGTTCTTCCAACAATTGCTGGTGACGGTATAAAAAAGTATCCATTTGAAAATAATCACGACCTCTGTCAGGGACTGTTTGGTTAAAATAATCCCTGTTTTCTTTTTCAAATGCAAGGATATCCATGGCGTCTTTCGATTGCAACAGGTGAAGTTCCAGTTCCATACACTACAGCTCCTTTATGAGTTGATAGTTATCATATACCCAACACTACGCATTCTATCGTAATAGGTTTGTGTTTCAATAAAATCTGTTGTTTTGTTATAAAAATATCATTTGTTTATTTTTTGTTTAGGTTCCGTTGGTATAATAAACGTGTACCCTGTCGGTTTTGGAACTTCAGAGAAGGAGAATAGCTATGCACCGTACCTTTTGTAAAGTATTGTTGTCTTATGTTGTTACAGTGATGAGCATTTTTATCGTATTCGGCAGTTTCATCTCAAGTGCCCAGTCATATAATAATGCTCAAAACGAATCGGCGGGCTGGTTGGCAGATTTTATTATCTCTGGGGTAAACCTGTTTGTTAATTTTATACTTGCCATAGCGTAGTAAACCAGACATGATTACATAGCGCCGAGCCAACCGCTCAGAGAACTTTCTGAGTGGCAGGCTCGGTATTTTGTTTTGGATAACCGGATGAATCAGCGAAGGAATTTTTGGGCGATGAGAGAAACAGCAACCACTGAGGACCAGCAGGCAAAACCAAGTAAAAGAGGTTTTTTGCCACTGTGGATCAGCTGGGTAATGTTGGTGTTTACCCCGATGGCAGCCATGGCCAGAACGATCATAAATTTGCCTGCAACCGAAAAGAGTTTTTGCAGTGGGGGAGTTACAATACCTTGTGTGACCATCAGAGAAGCAACTAAAAAGCCCATGATAAACCAGGGAAAAATTTTTGAAACCTGAACAGATTTACCATGACTGTCTTTTCTTGCCTGACGAAACCCCAGGGCAAGGGCAATGGGTAAAATTCCCAGGGTTCTCACCAGCTTCACAATTGTGGCAGTTTGAAGTGCTCTGTCACTCCAGATCTGACCGGCAGCCACAACGGAAGAAGTGTCATTGATGGCAGTGCCAGCCCACAGGCCAAAGGCAACATCCGACATTTCCAGCCATCTTCCTAAGGATGGAAACACCAGTACAGCCACAATGTTGAAGAGAAATATTGTTGAGATGGAAGATGCGATTTCCTCTTCCTGTGCACCAATAATTGGCGCAGTGGCGGCGATAGCTGATCCGCCGCAAATGGCGGTGCCCACACCAATGAGGATGGACGTGTTTTCATCGGTTTTTATGAATCTGGATACAATGAAAGCCGTTAGAAAAGCGGTGGTAATGGTGAGTAAAATCAACAGCAACGCCTGGGAGCCGATGACAACCACACTGAACAGGTTCAGCTGAAAGCCCAGCAGAATAATGGCACCCTGCAGCATCTTTTTAGAAGTAAGTTTTAAGCCTGGAGAAACAATACCATTATTATTTATGAACATGGATATCACCATGCCGGATAAAATGGCCAGTACCGGTCCACCCACCAGCGGGTAGAGTTGCCCCGCAAACCAGGCAGGGATGGCAATGAAGAAGGACAGGATGATGCCAGGCAGTTTCTGTTTCATGCACAAGGTCTCCTTTATGTAAAAACTGTATCAAATGCCGGCCAACCATTTGGTGATAAACAGGATCAGTTGGTACTAAGAGGGAGGCAATTGGTTTTCAATATGTCTATCCTCTCACAAAGCACCTTATGGTTCAAGCATCAAATGACAGAATGCATCAAATGACATAAACCCTGCACTCACAGGTGATATAAGTGAACGCAGGGTTTGTGGCGCTTTTCTTTTGTGCCGGTAGATAGACTAAAACAATAGACCAGAGTCTGAAAAGACATTGACTCAATGGACAACTGGTCATACAATAACCTATGAGTACAATTATTTAAAAAGAAACAGGAAAAGCGCAACGGGAATATGAAAATGATATAATTTAAAAAGATAGTGAGAGGGGCTGTGGAATATGGAAAAAGCATTTGATTCTAATGAAAAGCTCGTTGTTTTATGGACATCTGGAGACCGGGAAGTGGCACTGAAGATGATGCTCATGTACACGATCAATGGAAAAGCAAAGGGATGGTGGCAAGACATTAACATAATAATCTGGGGTCCATCCGCCAAATTGTTAACAGAAGACGAAGAAGTAAGAGGGCAGATGGAGAAGGCAATGCGTGTGGGAGTAACATTTGAAGCATGCAGAGCCTGTGCGGATTTGTTTGGGGTTTCAGAGGAACTTGAAAAAATGGGCATTGATGTAAAATACATGGGTGAACCCTTAACCCAATTAATCAAAGAAAAAGTCAATCTGTTAACGATATAAACAGCATCATTTGTTTGAAGTACAGAAAAGTTTTTGTTATGCAGTTGTTTTAACGGCAGAATTTGAAAAGCATTGACAGTGTCCTGCAATGCTCTTCTTGTTATAAGGTAAGATGAATGTGCCAAAAGTCTGAGTAGCCTATAAAGTAAAATCCTTGCAAAAACCACGGGGATAGAGATAGGTAAATACAGATAGGTAAATCACTTTTCAAGTTTTGGTAGAAAGATTTAGAGATACCAATAAGACTACCAATGGGGTATAATGGTTCAATAGACCATCAACGAAGGGTCCCCTTGATCGGGGGGAAGGGAAAGGCCAATGAAAGATATCTCAGCATCTCAGAAACTAATTGAAAAACGACTTCAAAGACGTGAACGGGAAATGCGGGGAAAACTGCCCTTCACCCTTGACCAAACCATTGACATGAGCCATTTTTCGCTGAAAGATATTCTTGACTTGCCTCAGCTGAAAAGTATGCTGGACAACTTCTATGAAATCAGTGGTGTGGGTGTCTGCATTAAAGATGAACAGGGGAAAACACTGCTTTATTCTACCTGGCAAAAAGTGTGCAGCCATTTTCACCGTGCTCATCCGTTATCAGCGGTCCATTGTGAAGAAAGCAATGAGGTGCTGTCTGAAGAAATTCCCTTTGGCACTCACAAGGCCTTTAAATGCGCCAATGGTTTGTGGGATTTGTCCACTCCCATTATTGTGGAAGATCAACGATTGGGTAAGTTGAACATCGGCCAGTTTCTCTACGATGACGAGGAAGTGGATGAAAGTGTTGTGCGGCAACGTGCACACATGTATGGATATGATGAAGAGGCCTATTTGGAAGCCTATGGCAATGTACCCAGATGGAGCCATGATAAAATTCAGAAAGCCATGGATTTCTGCATTCAGCTTACAAATATGATTTCCACCCAGGGCTATGCGAACCTGAGAATGGCCAAAATGTTGGATGAACATAAAAAGCTGGAAGAAATCCTTAAACAGGAAAAAGTGAAAGCGGAAGCAGCTAATGAAGCTAAGACCCAGTTTTTGGCCAACATGAGTCATGAACTGCGTACGCCCCTGAACGGAATCATGGGGATGAACCAGCTTCTTAGCATGACAGAACTTAACAAAGAGCAACAGGAGTATATGGATATTTCTTTGAAGGCCTGTGCCAATTTAACGGGTGTTGTTAATGAAATACTTGATTACACCAGCCTGGCAAAGAAACCTGAAGAATTGGTGGAAACAGAATTCCAACCCGAAATGCTGTTACTGGAAACCATGGGACTTTACCAGGCAGCAGCGGATGAAAAGAAAATCAATCTGTCCTATTCCATTTCTCCGGAGGTTCCTGATGAAGTAATGGGTGATCGCTTTAAAATCAAACAGATCCTCAATAACTTGGTGGGCAATGCTGTGAAGTTTACAGAAAAAGGTAATGTTCTGATGAAAATAACAACAATGCCGAGCAACGATTCAGACAATGACACAATGCTGAAATTTATCGTACAGGACACAGGCATTGGCATAGAACCGGAAAGACTATCCTCAGTCTTTGACACTTTTACACAGGTTGACAGCTCACACACCCGGAAGTATGGTGGTCTGGGATTAGGGTTGAGTATTGCCAGGGAACTCGCCTGGATTATGGAAGGCGATATTACTGTTGAAAGTACCCCGGCTGTTGGCAGCACCTTTAATTTTACCTGCAAAGCGAAATTGAATAAATCTGAGAGAACCCATGACAGGATAAAAGTGGATGCAGGAACAGTGGTCATGAGCCGGCCCCAACGCGTTCTTGTGGTGGATGATGACTATGCGAACCGTTGGATGACGCAAACAATGTTAAAAAAAGAAGGCCTGTTGGTGGACACAGCAGAAAATGGGCAGAGCGCTATCGATCAGGTAAAAATGAAAAAGTACGATGTTATTTTCATGGACCTTCAGATGCCCGTCATGCATGGTTATGAAGCCACACGCAGCATACGAAACTTGGATAAACATGGGGGAGCCACTGTACCCATCATTGCCATGACTGCTGCTGGTTTACCTGAAGTCAGAAAGCAGTGTATGGACATGGGTATGAACGATTATCTGCTTAAACCCATTGACAGGGAAACGCTGTTAAAAAAAATAAATGAAGTGAAAAACCTTTCGTGAAGTTGAACCACCAGGGGAGGAATCCATTCATGCACCCATACCATATGACCAAAGAGGAACGGGAAATTAAAGACAAAGAAGTGATGAAAGATATTCTGAAAAAGGGTAAATACATCATTGTTGCCATGAGCAGAAACAATGAGCCATACCTGGTGACCCTTAGCTACGGCTATGATGAGTTCAGCAATGTCCTCTATTTTCATACCGGTAACAAGGGTCTGAAACTGGATTTTCTCCGGAAGAACCCGGCTGTTTGCGGCACCATTATTGAAGACCTGGGCTACCAGAAAGATGAATGTGCTCATGCCTACCGGTCATTGGTGTTATGGGGAAAAATTACCATTGTGGAAGATTTGCAGGAAAAGAAACAGGGCATGGAAGTTCTCTTGCATCACCTGGAAGAACATCCGGGGCCGATCCATGACCGTACATTGAACAGCAATGCATCCTACAATGCGGTGGCTGTGTTAAAAATGGAGATTGATCACATGACGGGGAAACAGGGACAGTAAGCAGTTTCTTTGTCTTAGATAGACAGGGTATTGGTTGGGGTAAATTTTACAAAATTTTCAAAAATATTTTGATTAACCGAAAATGTGCTGGGTAAATAACAATTAGTATCATATAATAATAAATATCAAAGGAATGCATCATCTTTGCTTTGCTATATTTCCATTTGGCAAACTAATTGAAAAATTAGGACGCAAAGTTGTTGAGTCTAAGGCACCTAATGGTGCTATGATCGTCCAACTGCCTGTAGTTTATACTGGGCAGTTTTTTTATAGCTAAATTTGGCTCCATGACTTGCTTTATCACTGTACTATTTGTATTGGATTAGAAAAAAATTGTAAAAGGAGGTATGAGCAAATGAGACGTCAACAATCATTGGTGGTGCTGTTAATCTTATTTATGTTATTTATGGCCTCAACCAGCGGGGTACTGGCTGATAACCATCTGCTGATTAATCCTGGACACTGGATTAATCTGACATCACCCAATGGCGGAGAAAGTCTGCAAGTAGGAAGCGCACACAATGTTACCTGGCAGAAATCTGAAGCAACTGGGATTGTGCAAATTTATTATTCTGTGAATGGCGGCACTAACTGGATTTATGTTACATCAGTACAGGGCACCAGCTACAATTGGACAGTGCCTGACAATGTTACTTCCCAGGGACGGGTCAGGGTAAGGTGGCAAGCCAGTGATTACAACTGGTACTCAAGTAACAGCGACGCTAACTTCACCATCTACAAACCCATCAATGACTTGCCGCTGGTGATCATCCCTGCGACACCCATATCTCCCACTAATCTGGATGCAACCTCAGTTAGCAGCAGTGAGATCAAACTTACCTGGAATGACCAGTCAAACAATGAAACGGGTTTCAAAATTGAACGGCGCGCCACAGCCAACGCAGGATCATTTTCTGAAATTAACACAGTGGACGCCAACACCACTGAATTTACTGATTCAGCGCTTAGTTTCATGACAAGCTACACTTACCGGATTAGAGCTTATAATGCCAATGGAAACTCCACCTATTCCAACGAAGCCGCAGCTGTTACAGCTCCACTGTTAATTGCCCCACTCCCAGGAGAGGAACCTGAACCTGGTGAAGAGCCGGCGGAAGAGCCTGAAGAGGGCATGGAACCTGAGGAAGAGGAACCATTAAATCCTGAAGAGGAAGAACCTCTGGAACCAGAGGAACAGCCTGAATCCATGGATTCGGAAAATGGAATCGTGATAAGGCTGTTCATAGACCAGTCCGAGTACTATGTGAATGGCCAACTATTGACCATGGACACTGCTCCACTCATCAGTGGAGGAAGAACATTGCTTCCCATCAGGTATGTGGCAGAAGCTTTGGGAGCCACAGTAGGGTGGGATGGGGCAACGCAAAAGGTCTCTATCCAGTTCAACGACACCACCATTGAACTGTGGATTAACCAAAACATGGCCAGGGTCAATGGTGTGATGGAGCAGATCGACCCCAACAACCCCGGCGTGACTCCGCTGATCATCCCTCCTGGAAGAACCGTACTTCCTCTGAAGTTCATCGCAGAAAACCTGGGCAGCGACGTTGAATGGGAGCCTGTTACAAGAGAAGTCACAGTGATTTATCCGGCTAAGTAGCCAATGATTGTGAACCAGGAAGTAAAAGAGAAACACCAGATCTGGAGAATGATCTGGTGTTTCTTATGTGTTAACACCATCAAATCAGTTGATAATCATACCTGTCCAGCACCCATCTTGGAAATTCCATACGGCTGGTCATTAAGGGATCTACAACCTGGCAG
>JAABSW010000005.1 GCA_011390155.1 Clostridiaceae bacterium | reverse complement strand
AACAGTCACTCCCATGTTTTCATTGATCCATTCCACCCATTTGATGTGTGAGAAAACCTGATCCACGGAGAGTCCCAGAAGTTCTGTGTTCAGCTTTTTGAACGCATTCTCTTTTTTTGCGAAACCGACAAATTCTGTGGTACAGACAGGTGTAAAATCACCGGGATGGCTGAAGAGTATAAACCATTTGCCTTTGTAATCATCCGGAAGATGCTTGGTACCATGTGTTGTTTTTACCTTCATGCTGGGAAAGGTATCTCCCAACAAGGGCAGTTTGTTGACATTTTCCATGGTAATACCTCCTTGAAACCTTCATCGTTGTCTTCCCGCGCCTTCTATTGGGTATATACCCTACACAATGAATGAACATCAAAATTGACAAAAGCGGAAGAATTTTGTTGATTATAATATGAAGGCAAGGAAAAAACCATGAGTGAATAAACGGCAGCATTATGAGCAATACAACAAAGACTGGAGGGAAAACACAATGAAAAAAATCCTTATTTATGGTGGAAGCGGCTCTGTTGGCAGTGAGGTGGCAAGAATGCTTCATGATAAAGGTCATCCACTGCATCTGGTGGGCACACAAGAAGAACGCTTATCCGCTGTGGCAGATGAAGTGGAAGCCACCTATACACTGGCAGATGTCAGAGATCCTGAGATATTTGGAAAAGTGTCACAGGATGCGGGAAAAGAACTGGGTGGATTGGTTTATGGGGTGGGCACCATCAACCTTAAGTCCATAAGAAGAATAACACCGGATGATTTTTTGGAGGATTTTAAAATAAACGCTTTGGGTGCAGCCCTGGCTGTTCAGGCGTCTTTGTCGGCCCTGAAAAAAGGAGGAAACGATGCCTCTGTTGTATTGTATTCCAGCATTGCTGCCAGACATGGATATTCTCTCCATGCTTCCATTGGCATGGCCAAAGCTGCGGTGGAAGGGCTTGTGGTGTCTTTGGCAGCAGAACTTGCGCCAGCAATTCGTGTCAATGCGGTGGCACCATCGCTACTGGATGAAAGCCAGCTATCCCAAGGCATGCTGGAGAACCCGGCGACCCGGGAAGCCATCATCAAAAGCCATCCCCTTCAACGACTGGGTAAACCGCAGGACATCGCAGCCATGACGGTATTTCTTCTCTCTTCTCAAGCGTCGTGGATCACCGGACAGGTGATGGGAGTGGATGGCGGGCGCTCAATGATTCCTTAAAAATCCACAGGAAAGGTTGTGAACCAATGTTGTATACTTATCAGATTCAAACGAAAAAAGAACATTTTCATGACATTACAAAACAAGTACAGGACGCTGTAACAGAAAGTGGAGTAGAAGAGGGTACCTGTTTGGTGTTTTGCCCCCATACCACCGCCGCCATCACAATCAATGAAAACGCTGACCCGGATGTGGTGTCAGATTTATTGCTGGGGCTTGAGAAAGCGTTTCCTGACAGGCGTGAATTCAGACATTTTGAAGGAAATTCTGCAGCGCATCTGAAAGCCAGCTGTGTGGGAGCCAGTGAAATGCTGGTGATCAGCCAGCAAAAGATTTTACTGGGAACCTGGCAGGGCATTTATTTTTGCGAATTTGATGGTCCCCGCAACAGGACTTTTTATGTTAAAATAACATAGTTATGATGTCCGATTGTGGTAAAGAGAAAAAACACAATGAAATAAATGTGGGGGCGAACTATATGATCATTAAATGTGTTGAACAATTAAAGAATATTCGCGGTGAAACTGCAAGTCTGGGCTTTGTACCCACAATGGGTTATCTGCATGAAGGTCATGTATCCCTTATAAAAAAAGCCAGGCAAGAGAATGATCAGGTGGTTGTGAGTGTTTTTGTTAATCCCACTCAGTTCGGTCCGAATGAAGACATAGAAACCTATCCAAAAAACATTGAACGTGACCAGGCAATGGCAGTCAGTGCGGGCGCTGATTATGTCTTTTATCCTCATATTTCTACCATCTATCCCGAAGGTGCCTCAACCTATGTGACGGTTGAAGGGCCTATTGCCAATATTTTGTGCGCTAAAAGCAGACCAGATCATTTTAAAGGCGTTACCACTGTCGTGAATATTCTCCTCAACATGGTGCAGCCGGACCGGGTGTATTTTGGTCAAAAAGATGCACAACAAGCTATTTTAATTCAAAAGATGGCCAGGGATCTACATATGCCTGTTGATGTGGTAGTGTGTCCTATTGTGAGAGAGTATGACGGCTTGGCCCTGAGTTCCAGAAATGTACATTTGACGAGAGAAGAAAGAAAGCAGGCCCAATGTTTGTACCAGGCATTGCAGGACGCAAAAAATCTGGTGAAATCAAAGGATCAGAAGGCAGCAGATTTGGTCCAGGTCATGAAAAACAGAATAAACCATAAGCCATTGGTGAACATTGATTATGTGGAGATTCGAGAAGCCAGGGATTTATCACCAGTCACAGTTGTTAAGGCTCATCCAGATTCTCACAAAGTATCGCTTGCTTTGGTGGCTGCCTGGGTGGGAAAAACCAGGTTAATTGATAACATGTTTTTGAATGAAGAATGATGAAGGAGTTGCAATAAATGGAAAGCGTCAAAAAAACACCCTATTTGTTGGCATTATTATTGATGGCGGCACCCTTCACACATTTGCTGTTGCCCCACAGCCATATACCATTGTCATTTATTGTTCTCAGCTTACTTCTGACAACGGCTGATAAAAAAAACACCCACATCACCTTTGGTGTCGGTTTGTTGAGCATTGCCGTCCAGTTATATGTGCTGCATGGCATTAATGCCCCCATGAACATCATCCACTTTATAGCACTTATGGTAACCATGGCACTTTTTCTTATGAACGACCAGACCCTACAACAAAGTATAAAAAAGTACAGGAAGAAATACATAGAAATGGACATGACCCAAGCCAACAGCCATGTATTACGAGAGATGATTAAAGGCACCATAGGCAAGGAAACAGTCAGTGACACGGCCAGTCAGATTATTAAAACATTAAACCAGTACTATCACTTTGACAACTGCACTATCTTCATTTCTGATACGCAAAATCAGTTGGAGGTAAAAGGAACCAGTGTATCCAATCAGGAAATATTGTCACTGGAAACCATTGCCCTGGAGCGGTTGAATGAACTGAAACATTTTGGGAAGGCATCCATCTATAAAAACAAGGAAGCCAGCACGAAATGTTTGCATTCACTGAAACGAAACATCCAGTACAGTTATTTTCATCCCATTCTGGAGAACAAAAAACTGGTGGCGGCATTGTTGGTGGAAAACAAAAATGACAAAGATCTTGATAAAACAGTCAAAGGCAGCTTTTTTAAACTAATCCTGGATAACATTCACCTGATACTGAAGAATGCCCTGAACCATGAACGCGTAATACGACTCACCATGACAGACAGCCTGACAGGTGCTTATAACCAACAATACCTGGACCATGTGTTGAACCAAAAATTGGAAGAGTATAAAAACACGGGTAAATCCTTTGTCATCGCCCTGGTGGACATTGATCACTTTGGTGAGCTGAACCAGGAGTATGGACAAGGCTTTGGCGATTTGACGCTGAAAGAACTGGTGAATTTTATCCAGAATAATGTGCGACTCAATGCCAAGGGAGATATGATCTTTCGTTGCAAAAATGATAAATTTGTCATCTATTTTGCAGATGTGAAGGCAGAGAGCATTTATCAACCACTGGACAATCTGCGTGAGAATTTGACAAACCGAACCATTGCCAACGATATGGGGCAAAGTGTCACCATCAGCGCTTCTTTTGGGTTGGTGGAATACCCAGCCGGTGCCAGTACCGCCACTGGATTGTTGGATAAGGCTGAAGAGGCCCTGAAACATTCAAAGAACAAGGGCCGAAACAATATTAGTATCTATGGTGTTGAAGAACAGGAAGTACCATCTTCAGATTATCTTTTTCTGTTGGAAAACTGACACAACTCATTAAATCAAATAGGACGTAGGTCCCTCGACAAAACATTTATGTACGTGGTAAGATTGAATTCATCCGATAATGGCAAACCAGATGAAAATCTGGGACGCAAAGCTACAGGGCCTTCCTTCACATTGAAGTGGCAGCCAGCTACCGAAGATTACATGTGGGTTATGGTCTTCTGCCTGATCGGTGGGAGGCTTTTTTGTTTCAAAATCTTCTCATGTCATTCGGATGAATCAATCATGGAGGAGGATTAAGATGAAACGCAAAAAGAATTATGCAGTGGTAATGATGGTACTATTATTGGTTATGATGTTGAGCATTACAGGGTTTGCAGAAGATCTAACTGTAGAAGTTATTGAAGATGCTACAGAGGAAGTCACAGAAGTTACTGAAGAAACCGCTGAAGAAGCTGTGACTGCCACGGTCATCGTGGACGGTGAAGAGGAAATTGTTTTGACGGTGAACGCTGCGGGAACGATTATCTCTGCTGACTATGCGAAAGATCTGGAAGAAGAGGGTACGGCGGCAGAGGGTGATGGAGAGGCAGCAGTGGATGAAGAGGCAGCAGTGGATGAAGAGGCAGCTGTAGAGGGAGAAGTCATAGAGGAAGTTGATCTGTTGGGTGAACTTCTGGTTGGAAAATCCTTGGAAGAGGGTTTAAAAGCCCTGGATGAAAGTGACGAACCAATGGCTTATTCGGTTACCATTTACTCAGATGACAATGACCTGATCGATCAGCTGGAAAATTCTCTGGAACTGGAATTTGGTGTTTTGATTGAGATTGACACCATTAAAATGGTGGATTTGGACAATCCAAATGCAATGCGATTCATGATGGCCCAAGAGCTGGGCATTACCCCTGGTAAAATGAATTTGCTGGAAAAATTGGGCAAGGGCTATGGGGACGATGCGCTGATTGACTACGCAGATTGGGCTGAGAAATCGGTTAAGGAAATCATGGCTGCTGTGAAGGAAGAACGAAAAGTAAAAGAAGAAGAAGCAACCATTGCAGTCACAGAAGAAACCCAGACCGAAAAAAGCAACAAGCCTGCAAAAGCCCCCAAGACCAATAATGGCAAGGGTAAAAAGAAATAACACGAAGCACCTGTTATAAAAGAACGCCTGTTATACATCTGGCCCGGACCCTCCTTAAGAGGGCCCGGGTCATTGCACTTTTTGAGGGTGATTAGCCAGAAAAACATTTTGAGCAATATGAATGGAACAATAACTAGTATTCTATAAGCGATTTGGGTATAGGAATAGGGTATAACACAAAGAAAGATGACAGTTATTGAAGGAGGATGAAATAATACCATGTTCTACCATAATAAATATTTCAAATTAACAGTGTGGGCCTTGTTGATCGCTTTATTGTTATATCTGCTCAGCCAGCTAAACTTTATTCTCAAACCTATCGGTACAATACTGAGAATTGTTTTATTGCCCATTTTAATGGCCAGTCTTTTCTATTATTTACTTAGACCCGTGGTACGGTATTTAGTAAGTAAAAAAGTACATAAAACCGTTGCTTCACTGGGTGTGTTGTTGGTACTGGCCGGATTGATTGTGGTTTTGGTAATCTACGCCGGAGGTACCATTCAAGCAGAATTCAGCAGTTTTTATGAAACTCTTTTAGAATACGTGGAACAGGCACAGGAGAAAGCAAATGAGCTGATGAAGCAAGATGAATTATGGATTTTTTCTTTAGAAGACATTGAAGAACGACTAACAAATTCAGCGGAAATGGTTTTTGGGGTTTTAGGGGAGAATCTATTTGGTTGGATTGGAAATATTACTACTTTTACAACCATTCTAATCTTAATTCCCATTGTTGCTTTCTTTTTATTAAAAGATGAAAAACTTTTTTACGATAAAACCATTGCACTCATCTCTCCCCAAAATAAGGTCAGAACCACCGCAGTGTTAAAAGAGATGGACAATGCGTTGTCAATGTATTTCGTGGGACAATTGATTGTAGCCTTCTTTTTAGGCGTGCTGACATACGTGGGTTACCTGATTATTGGGTTGCCCAACGCCTTGTTTCTTGCCACCTTTACAATGATTACCTCCATCATTCCCTTTCTGGGACCGTTGCTGGGTATTTTGCCAGCCATTTTTATAGGTTGGACGGTGGACTTGTTTATGGTGGTGAAGGTAATCCTTGTTCTTGCCGTTACGCAGCAGTTGGAAGGAAACGTCGTCAGGCCGCAAATTATGGGTAATCGTTTGGAAATTCATCCCTTAGCGATTATCTTTCTTGTCATCATCGCCATCACATTGTATGGTTTTATAGGGGCATTTTTTGCCATACCGTTCTATGCTATCTTGAGGATTATTGTTAGAAATATTCTGAGAAGCAGAAAGCAGAAGGATAGCAATTCTCCAGAAATATCATAAGAACGATCAATAACGTCTCCCCTTACAATCATGGGTAAGAGGAGGCTATTTTTTTAGACATCAGCGATAGAGAAGGAGTCATGGTTGTCAGGATTGTTAAATGGTGCAAACAAACTGACATTACACACGTATGAAATACTGAAATAATAAACGCTGCGGTGGTCGGAGAGATTATTGAAAAGGTATGGAAACGGGAGCAGGGAGAACCGGAAGCAGGGTTTAAAAGATGAAAAGACGGAGGTTAAGCCATGAAAAGAATGATGTTGAAACAGGGTTTGTTATGGATGGCAATGGTGTGCGTACTGACCTTTTGCATGGTGCCAGTATGGGCAGCTACCACAAATCTTTCGACAGAAGAGATTCATTTTAATGCCATTGTGGTAGATACCCATAACGACACCATGATGAAAGTCATCGATGAGGTTTCCTGGCTGCCACTCGTAGACCTCGGTGGAAATACACCTGCTGACTTTCAACTGGATTTACAGAAAGCCGGCAAGGGTGGACTCGATGTGGCTTTTTATGCTGCTTACACCGACTACCGGGTTGATGCGCTTCACACTTCAGCCAGAACCAATAGCAGGTCTCTGGCATTGATCAATGCATTGCATTGGAACGTGGACCAAAATGAAAACATGGTGCTGGCCACCAACCTTCGGGAGATTGAAATGGGCTTGGAAGAGGGTAAGCATGTGGCACTGGCTTCACTTGAAGGTATGTACCAGTTTGGAACCAGCAATGCCATCGAACTGCTGCACCAATATTATGACCTGGGAATCCGGGCGGCAGGCATTGTCTGGAATACTCCTAACTCACTGGGTTCAGGTACCATAGTACATAACAATGCCCCGGACGCCGGGTTGACGGAGATCGGCAAAGCAGTGATTCGCAGGATGAACCAGCTGGGCATCGTTGTCGATGTGTCTCACATGAATGAAACCACCTTTTTCGATACCATGGCTATTGTAAAAGCCCCGGTGATGGCTTCTCATTCCGGTGTGGATGGCGTGCGGCCCCATGTGCGTAACCTGTCAGATGAACAGTTACTGGCAATTAAGGAGAATGGCGGTGTGGTGCAAATCAACTTTTGGAGCACCACTGTGGCCGACATAGGCCAAGAGGCAAACATTTCCAGGCTGGCTGACCACGTTGACTATGTGGTGCAGCTCATTGGCGTTGATCACGTGGGCCTGGGTTCCGATTTTGACGGTGCCCCCATGCCCGTGGACTTGCCGGACGCTTCTTATTTGCCTAACCTGACTGCAGAATTGGTGGACCGGGGTTATTCCCAGGAAGAACTGGAAAAAATATTAGGTGGTAATGCCCTGCGTGTGCTGCAAGCGGTGGAGGAATACGCAGTTAAGCCACCTCAATCGATAGGAAGAGGCTTTGGATTATCCATCATACCCAACCTTGTCATGGGGGAAATAACCAGTGAGACCATGCCACTGCTGACTGCCAGGGTAATTGGCCATGGCGGCAGTTTCGTTGACCCGGCAGATTTTAAAGTGATTGTAGACGGTGTCGTCTATGAGCCGGTTTTTGAAGCATCCACCGGTGTTTTGTCCCTGCAAATGCCAACTGAACTTATAGGCCAGGGTGTCATTCCAGATAGCGGAAACTTTCATGTGGTGACCTTTGAAGGCAGTAATCGGTTTGGGGCCTTTGCCAGGGAAACAGTGATTTTTTATATACGTTGATTGACAACCGCAGCCACCAGTGGCACGATAGTATTAATGACAGAGAGCGTTTGTTATGGAGGTGCAGACTGTGCTCATTCGATCATTTAGGCCCGATGAAATTAATTATGTTATTGAAGTACACATGGATTTTTATGGTACGACTTATGGCTTTGATGAAACATTTCGAAGCTATGTCGGTGATGCTATAAATGAATTTTTGAAATCATTTGACGTTGAAAAAGAAAACCTGTGGATTGTAGAAGATGGTGGGAAGCCTGCAGGCTCTATAGCAATTGTTAAAGTAGATGAAGCCACGGCTCAATTGCGTTGGTTTATTCTGGAGGAACATGTGAGGGGAACAGGGCTGGGAAGAGCTTTGATGACAATAGCAGTAGATTTCTGCAAAAAAAATGGATATCATCAAATCTATCTATGGACTGTGGATCAATTGGATGCAGCGAGGCATTTATATCGTGACTTTGGTTTTACTGTAACGGAAAAAGCTGAACATAAAATTTGGGGACAGTCGCTGGTTGAGGAACGATGGGATCTATTGTTGTAAATGGTGGGGTAAGGAGGAAACCTTCATGGGAGAAATACTACTGGCATCCGTACCTAACGAAATTGAGGCAGGGATGATTGAAACCCTGCTGACGGAGGAAAACATTCCGGTGATCAAGAAGCAAAGGGGTGCAGGACAGTATCTGGAAATATACATGGGGATGTCCACTTATGGTGTTGACCTTTATGTGGCTGAGGAGCATCTGGAATTGGCGAAGGCCTTAATTGGCCAGACCCAGGAGCAAAATGGGGAACTCGACGAAGAAATGGCTCAAGCCAATAAGCAACGCCAGAAAACGAGAAGAATCAGAAGCTGGCTAATATTGTTGTTGGTGGTGCCGGGGTTACTGTGGCTTCTTGTTTTTAACCTGAAAAACCTGATTGATATCCTTAGGTAGAGAGGGGAACATGCCATGAAATATGAATGGATGGAAGAGTTTTGCTGTTCACTGAGAGGGGCAGAAAAGGATTTTAAGGAAGAGTGGAATGCCACCCGGTATATGATCAGAGGAAAAATGTTTGCCATGCAGGGTGGGGACAAAGAAGGACGGCCCATTATCACCCTGAAGCTGGAACCCTCCATGGGCGAAATGCTGCGTCAACAGTATAAGGATATTATTCCCGGCTATTATATGAACAAGGAACACTGGAATTCTGTTTACCTGGAGGGTGAGGTGCCGGATGATGTTCTAAGGGACATGATTGACCGGTCACATCAGCTAATTTTCACGTCCTTACCCAAAAAAGCGCAGAAGGAAATTAATGAAGTTTGATACCTTGATAAGCTCCTGTGAATGTAAAGGAATGTTAGTTTTTCACACGTTTAAAATCCTCTGGATAGCAGTTTTTACCGCTATACCAGAGGATACTAGATCGATCGTTAGTCAACAATTTTCACAGCAATAGGTGGTGTTTCAAAAACTGGTTCATTATTTGCTATTAGCATAAAGACCAAATGGGTATCCCCGGGGGCTTCACCAATGATATAGAGGTGGTCACCATGAAAATCGAAACTGACTAAGCCTTCTTGTGCCTGATCTGAAATCCGGGCTTCACTTGAAAATGGTTGGCCATCCAATAGAATAATTTGTCCCTGGGTATCTTTTATCTCAGCTCCGACGGATATATATTCTCCGTTCGTAACAGGAGGAAGTGAACCATCCCAATGGTTGCCGTGAACATTGGCAGTTACCTTGTCCTGACTTCTGTCAACAAGATTGTAGGAATAAACCTCAGGCACTTCAACGGGTTCTGCATCTGCAACTTTTTCAGCAACATGTACAGGAAGAGGAGGCGTCTGGAAAACAACTTCGCCATCTTGCTGAAGAGAAAAGAGAATACGGGTTTCGCCAGGCTTATTACCTTCAATCAGAAAATGGTCTCCAGTAAAATCAAAACTGACAATGTCCTCTGCGTCGTCAACGATTTGGACGTCCAGGGATAATGCGGTGTCATCAGGATAAATGACTTTTCCGGCACTGTCTTCAACCCGTACATTGACTTCCAAATGATCCCCTTCCTGTATGAAGGGCATGGCTCCGTCCCAGTGGTCTCCATGAACATAGGTGAGCAATTCTCTATCATCAGATTGAAGAACCTCGAATGCACTGATGAGGGAGACAACTTCCTCAACTTCTTGAACTTTCTCAAGTTCTGCAGATGTTTCATCTGTTGGTTGTTGGCTTGCACATCCGCTGAAGATGAGTACTGCCAAAAGGGCAAAAATTATTAGCAAAGATCGATTCCGCTGTAGAAGCATAAGACACATCCTCTCCAAAATTTATAAAAGCATAACATGGCTGAGAATGATTGTCAATATAATGTGTATTTACTAACGATAAAGACTATTTGATGGGAGTGATGAAAACATGGAGCTAGGGGATCAGGTAAAGGCATATGAACAACAAATCATTCGGTGGCGCAGGGATTTGCACCAGATACCTGAAGTGGGCCTGTACCTGCCTAAAACCGCCGCTTATGTGGCAGGTGAATTGAAAATGATGGGTATTCCCCATCGGGAAAATGTGGGAGGCAGCGGTATTGTTGCCTTGATTGAAGGGAATACACCAGGCAAAACCATTGCACTCAGGGCAGATATGGACGCGCTGGCCATTAGGGAAGAAACAGAGCTGGCGTACGCTTCCACCACTGAAAACATGCATGCCTGTGGCCATGATGCCCATACGGCCATGCTGTTGGGTGCTGCCAGAGTTTTAAAGGACAACCAGCATCTCTTAAAGGGCAATGTTAAACTACTTTTCCAGGCAGCAGAGGAAGGGCCCGGCGGCGCCAAGCTTATGTTGGAAGAGGGAGCTTTTGAGAACCCAAAAGTGGAGGCTGTGCTGGGGCTTCACACGGGTGCTGTGGGAGGCAATATTCAAAATGGTCAGGTGGGTGTTTGCTTCGGAAAAATGATGGCGGCTATGGACCGTTTTGTGATTAAAGTGATAGGTAAAGGGTGTCACGGAGCATACCCGGAAAAAGGGGTAGATCCCATCGTAATGGCGGCGCAAATAATTACCGCTTTGCAAACATTGGTGAGCCGTGAGCTACAGGCCACGGAGCCGGCGGTGGTGACAGTGGGTAAAATTCATGGGGGTACCGCCTTTAACATCATCCCTGATGCGGTGGAATTTGAGGGTACTGTCAGGTCAACGGATTATCAGGTGCGTGAATGGCTGGCCAAGCGGATCGGAGACCTAACCGAAAGCATTGCCCATGGCATGCGGGGTGAGGTGGAATATGAATTCTTTTATGGGTACCCACCACTTGTAAATGATCCGAATTTTACCAGGGAGTTCCTACAGTCTGCTAAAAAGGTGGTAGCGGAAGAGGACATTGTGGAAGTGAAAATACCGGTCATGGGTGGGGAAGACATGGCTTATTTCTTGGAACAAGTGCCTGGTACCTATTTCTTCCTGGGGTCGATTATGAAGCTGGAAGATGTGCAATACCCTCACCACAACAGCCGTTTTATGTTGGATGAAAGCGTTTTTGCCACGGGAACGTCACTGTTAGTTCAAGGGGCAATGGACTGGCTGGAAAATAACTGATACAGTTTATTGGTGGATGCTGACTTACTGGATAAGGTGGAAATTTTTTCGAGAATGAAAATCAAATGATAGAATCTTTTCATCATGGGTAATCATATTATGTAAGTCAGGAAATGGTGGAAAGGGTGATAATATGAAGCGAAAAGTATGGTTATTCATAATCATGAGTGCCATTGTCATTATATTGGCAGGTTGTGGTGATGCAGTTGAAGCTCCGGAGGCCATCAGGTTTCAAAGCATAGCACCAGAAGAAGCAATGCAGCGGCTGGAAAGTGAAGAGGAGATCATTCTATTGGATGTGCGAACACCAGAAGAATATGCAGAGGGTCACATTCCTGGAAGTCAGTTAATCCCATTACAGACATTGGAGGAAGAAGCGCCCCTTCAATTGACGGACAAGGATGTGCCCATCTTTGTTTATTGTCGAAGTGGAAGCCGAAGCCTTGAAGCTGCAGATATACTTGTAGAACTGGGCTATACACAAGTGTATGACCTGGGTGGAATCATCGACTGGCCTTATGAGGTTGAACAATAAACAGTTAGCATGACGAAAGCAAGGGTGGATGAAGCCCTTGCTTTTTTCTTAAAGAAATGTTTATTCTGGATAAAGGGTTTTAAGAAAGTTAATGGACTGGGTGATCAGCTGTTTTAATACATCAACATCGATGTCATCCAACTTATTAATGTAGACACAGGCTTTTCCAGAGGTGTGTTTGCCCAGTTTTTTCAACAGTTTTTCCCGTTCAGAGTCGCCAGTGGCAAAGTAAAGGCTGGTTTTGGCCTTGCGGGGAGAAAATCCCACCAATGGGGCATCGCCTTCATGACCAGAGGCATATGTGTAATGATAATGTCCAAATCCAATAATGCTGTCACCCCACATCTTCGGAGGGTGCCCTGAGGTTTCTGTGAAAATGTTCAGCAGCGTCAGGGCATCTTCTCTTTTTTTATCGGATTCCACTTGTTGGATAAGCGCTAAAACGTCCTGCTCATTTTCCTTTGTTTTTGCCTGGTACATGGGTGTTCTCCTTTCATAAAACAATTATTTATCCAATGGTTACCACCGCTAAGACTCCTGTTTATCCAGCAGCACACCGCTTTTCGACACAGCTGTTTCGGTACAACGACTGTAGTCAAAGCAACAGGGTCTTCTTTTTCCAGCTTTGAGCATTGAACATAAAGCCTTAATCCTCTTATTGCGGGTTGAAGGGTTTTTGGTAAACCGAATCCAGCGAATCCACTCCCAACGGGCTTTAGTTGTCAGTTGATCCCATTGAGTTTGCAGATCAGAGGATGCAAGGGAGCTTAATAAATCAGGGGGAATGTCGGGTTCAATCCAGACATCTGACTGATTAACTGTCAAAGTCACCGTATCACCAGCGCCAGCCTGCGCCTCTTTAGATAAACCATCACTAACACGAAACCAATGACTCCCGGCACCGTCAGGTTCAAGGATCGTTTCGAAATCAATTTCATTCATGGCACCCTTAACCATGACCATACCCCTTGAAGAAAGGGCTTCGCTGGCATTTTGGGGGAATCGGATGATTTTCCAACCGTTTATGTCAAGAATTTTTGTTTCAAATTGTATTGTTGCCATGATCATTGCTCCTGTTCCATGTATAATATGAGTAAATCATACCCCAAACAAATCTTAATATTCCGTGGAAGAGGATAAGGAGTGTGTACTGTATACTGGGTATTAAAAACTTAGAATAGGAGGCTAACAAATGAACAATGAGCAGAGGAGAGTGTTAGTGACAGGCGCTTCCAGCGGCATTGGTTTTTCAACGGCAAAGCTTTTTTTGGAGAGGGGATGCAAAGTATATTGTGTCGGCCGCAGTGAAGAAAAGCTGAACAAAGCCTTGGAGAGTTTTCGACATTTGCCGGGGAAGGCTATTTCACTTCCTGGAGATGTGTCTGAGGTTTCAGAGTGTCAACGGATCATTCAAATGGTGGAAGAGGTGGGTGATGTACTTGATGTGCTGGTAAACGCTGCAGGTATCTGGAGAGACGGGCCAAGTGATACTATGTCGGAGGAAATATGGGATGAAGTCATGGATATTAATGCCAAAGGCACCTTCTTCATGTGCCGCTTTGCGATCCCCTTGCTGGAAGCTTGTGAGGGTGCAATTGTAAACGTCAGTTCTGATTCCGGATTGATTGGTAACAAGGAAGCTGCCATATATTGTGCGTCAAAAGGGGCAGTGACCCTGATGACCAAAGCCCTGGCAGTGGAGCTGGCAGAACGTGGCATTCGGGTCAATGCTGTTTGTCCGGGAGATGTGGAAACACCTATGTTGGACAAAGCTTTTCTTCAATCAGAATTTGATGACCGAAAGGCTTATGAAGCATCCTTGTTGGCAAACTATCCTCAGGGTAATAGTGCCCGTTTCACCCAACCGGAAGAGGTGGCAGAGGCCATTATGTTCCTTTCGTCCAATAAAGTGAAGGCAATAACAGGAGCCTGTTTATCCATTGATTTTGGTTTAACGTCAGGCTACTAAATAGCAACAGGCCCTATGCAGAAAGTCTGCATAGGGCCTGTTGTTTGGGTGAAAGCGTATATCTACGACGGATGAGATGCTACAAAGGCCACACGATAAGAATTAATGGTACAGCCACTGCCACCACAATGATTTCCAGTGGCAAACCCAGTTTCCAGTAATCACCAAATCTATAGCCGCCTGGTCCCATTACCAGTGTATTGGATTGATGGCCTATGGGTGTTAGGAATGAGCAGGAAGCCCCGATGGCGACACTCATAAGGAGAGGATCAGGTGAAATTGCCAGTCCCAAGGCTATCTCAATGGCAATAGGTGCCATGATCAGTACTGCAGCCGCATTATTGACTACATCTGACAACATCATCGCAGTGATAAGGATCATTGCTACTGTTCCCCATGGGGGAACGCGGTCAGCTACTAAAAGTATTTTTCCTGCGATGAGCTGTGCGCCTCCAGAAGTTTCCAACACTTGACTAACGGGGATAATAGCTCCCAATAGAATGATGATTGGCCAGTCAATACTGTCATAGACCTCTTTTAAGGTGATAAACCTTGTGAGCACCATGACAGCGGCTGCTGATGCAAAAGCCACTTGTACAGGCAGGACGCCTGTTGCAGATAGGGCCAGTGATGTGACAAAGATAGCAACACTTAGCAACAGTCTTCGGGGTTTTCCAAGGCTGATACCTCGTTCAGCCAGGGGAAGACACCCCAGGGAAGTCAGTGATTCTGTCATGGTGTTGGCATCACCCTGAAGCAAAAGTATATCGCCGATTTGAAAGCGGACGTTGTCTGGAATTTCGTTGATCCGTACGCCTTCTCGTGCCACTCCCAATAAATTAATACCATACCGGGTGCGCAGCTGGAGAAATTTGGCGGTCTTTCCAATGATGAATGAATTGTTCATAATCACTGCTTCAACAATACTCACATCTTCTGAACTAATGTCTTTTTCCGAAAGCTTATCAGAATCTGCCAGCACCAAGTCTGTTGCATCCAACAGTTCCTGTATTTCATCTGTTGCTGCTTCCACAATAACTGAGTTTCCTTCGCTGAGAATGCGAAAAGCGGAAGGAGCTGGATAGTTCTTGTCATTTTTCACCAGGCCCAGCACTTTTAATTCTCCTTTAATGGAGGCTTCCAGTTCTCCAACGGTTTTGCCGGCCAGAGAAGAACCTTCTGGGATGATTAGTTCGCTGATATAATCATTGATTTCAAATAAATCTTCCCGGGAAACACCTGCTTTGCGCTCGGGAATCAAGCGCCATCCAATCAACAGGATAAACACAATCCCGGCAAAAGCAACCGCAGCACCCACAGGGGCAAAATCAAACATCCGAAATGGTTCTCCATCCAGGGCGTCAGCCCGAAAGGTGGAGATGATTATATTGGGAGGTGTTCCCACCAATGTCATCATACCTCCAAGAAGAGAACCAAAAGCAAGGGGCATTAAAAATAAGGAAGGTGATTTGTTGCTCCTGCGTGCCATTTTGATGGCAACAGGCATCATAAGCGCCAGGGCCCCAATGTTATTCATAAAAGCGGAACTCACAGTCACGGCCAACACCAGCAATGTCAATTGGACCATGGTGTGTTCGCCCATTTTCATTATGTTTTTTGCAATAAAATCAACGATACCTGCATTCATCAGCCCTTTACTCACCACTAAAACAGCGGCCACAGTAATAACAGCCGGATGACCAAAACCTGCAAAGGCTTTTTCAAAAGGCACAAGTCCAAGGAAAGTGGCGATGAGCAGTGTAACCAGAGCTATCAGATCATAACGCCATTTTCCCCAGATGAAAAACAGTAACATGATAAAAATAAGTGTGAAAATCATGTATTGATCGATGGACATGTTGGTTCAATCCTTTTATTTCAATTAAAGTAAAGCGTCCAATACTTGTTTCAGGTCTGCAATGATATCTTCCGGATCTTCCAACCCCACAGATAAACGTACCAAGCCTTCGCTGATGCCGGCGTCTGCCAGTTCTTCAGGTGTATAGGTGGAGTGAGTCATGGAGGCTGGATGTTGTATCAGAGTTTCGGCATCACCCAGACTGACGGCAAGACTGCACAGGTGTACATTGTCCATGACTTTTTTGCCGCCTTCCAGCCCTCCGGTTACCTCAAAAGCGATCATGGCACCAGGTAATTTCATCTGACGTTTTGCCAGCTCATATTGAGGAAAATCTTCGAACCCTGGGTAGTACATTTTTTCCACAGCAGGGTGATCCCTTAAAAACGTGGCAACCACCTTAGCATTGGCACAGTGTCGTTCCATGCGGATATCAAGGGTCTTCATGCCCCGAGTGATAAGGAAAGCGTTGAAAGGGCTTAGAGCAGCGCCTGTCATGTCTTTCAGTCCAAAGAATCGCACTTCATCCATTAGCTCCTGGGTGCCCACAACAAATCCTGCAATCACATCGCCGTGTCCATTCAGGTATTTGGTGGCTGAGTGAACCACCACGTCTGCACCCATGGTCAGGGGTTTTTGCAGATAGGGTGTGCAGAAAGTGTTGTCCACCATTACCAGACAGCCTTCCTGTTCGTGAGCGATCTTAGAAATGGCTTCCAGGTCTGTCAGGTCAAGAGTGGGATTAGCTGGAGTTTCTAAATAGACTAACTTGGTGTTGGGTTTCATGGCTTTTCGTACATTTTCAGGATCCTTCGGGTCGACAAAGGTTACTTCAACGCCAAAACGTGTGACACCGTGGCTTAATAATGCAAAGGTACACCCATAGATGGTTTCGGAAGAGACGATATGGTCACCTGCTTTAACAATAGACCACATGGCAGAGGTGATGGCGCCCATACCAGAGGCTGTGGCAACAGCCGCTTCCCCTTCTTCAAGGAGAGCCAGCTTTTCTTCCACTTCTGTGCAGGATGGGTTACCAATGCGGGAATAAATATAGCCAGACGCTTCGCCTGCAAAACAATGACCGCCCTGGTCAGCGTTTTCGAAAGTGAAGGTGGATGTTTGGTAAATAGGTGTTGCCAATGCGCCCATGTCGTTTTTTTTGTGGCCGCCATGGATACTTTGTGTGGCAAAGCCCATTTTAGCCAGTGATTCTTTGTTCATTTTATGACCTCCCTGGTTTTATAATGTTGCTTGCGATTTAATTAACTAACCGCTATTTCACTATAACATTAAAATGGGAAGGTTTAAACCACTTAAATGACATTGTGAAATAACGTTGTCTTGAACAAATGAAGTGGTGAATAATATCATCAAAAAGAAATCAGACACAATTACTATAAAAATAAAAATGACGTACACGTAGCAAAATATTGCAAAAATATGCATAAAAACGCAATAAAAACCTCCAAAATGCTTGACAAATTGACTCTACTTGCATATAATCTGGTTTAAACATATAAAATGCAAGTTTACGAAATTAAATTGCAATTATTTCTATTTTGTCCGTTACTGTAAAGGTAAAACAATGGAGGTTGCCATGTCGACAAATTTAACTGTCAAAATTCTGAAATCACATTTGCTGGAAGGTGAATTGCAACAAGGTCACGAAATTGCCATTAAAGTTAATCAAACACTTACCCAGGATTCCACGGGTACCATGGTTTACTTACAACTGGAAGCCATGGGCATTAAAGAATTGAAAACAGATCTTTCTGTTGCCTACATAGACCATAACATGCTGCAAGCTGGTTTTGAAAACGCGGATGACCATGCCTTTATTCAATCGGTGGCAGCAAAATACGGTATTGTTTTCTCCAAACCAGGAAATGGGATCTGTCATCAACTGCACTTGGAACGTTTTTCCAAGCCTGGGGATGTGCTGATTGGCTCTGACAGCCACACACCCACCAGTGGGGGTATGGGTATGCTGGCCATTGGAGCGGGAGGCCTGGACGTGGCAGTGGCCATGGCGAAAGGAAACTATTATCTTAAAATGCCTCGGATCGTGAATATCTGCCTGACAGGGCAGCGAAAACCCTGGGTCAGTGCCAAGGACATCATTTTGCACATCCTGGGGAAACTCTCTGTTAAGGGAGGCGTTAACGCTATCCTTGAATATTCGGGAGATGGGTTGAAACAGTTAACGGTACCTGAACGAGCTACCATTACAAACATGGGAGCTGAACTGGGAGCAACCACCTCGTTGTTTCCCAGCGATGAAATCACGTATGACTTTTTGAAACGACAGGGTCGTGGGGAAGCCTATAAACCATTGTCGGCAGATGAAGAGGCTGATTATGATGAAACCATCATCATTTACCTGGATGAAGTGGAGCCTTGTGCGGCTATGCCCCACAGTCCTGACAAGGTGGCAACCATTGCAGATATCGGCGCTATCGATGTAGACCAGGTGAACATCGGCAGTTGTACCAATGGGTCCTATGCTGATTTTATGAAGGTGGCTGGGATTTTAAAAGGTAAAAAGGTTCATCCGCGGGTTAGCCTTACCCTGAGCCCAGGCAGCAGCAATGTGCTGAAGATGTTGGCCGAGAATGGTGCCATGGCCGATCTCATCGGCGCAGGGGCAAGGCTGCTGGAAGCGGGATGTGGTCCTTGCATTGGCATGGGACAGGCACCCAAAAGTGGTGCAGTGTCACTGAGAACCTTTAACCGAAACTTTAAAGGGCGTTGTGGTACGGTGGACGCGGATGTCTTTCTCGTCAGTCCTGAGACAGCAGCGGCCTCAGCGATAGCAGGTTATCTGACGGATCCCCGGTCACTGGGAGAGGCAATGAATATTGAAGAACCGAAAGTATATGCCAATGATGATGGCTATTGGATTGCTAATTCACCTGAACCCCAGATGACAATTGAAATGGGACCAAACATCAAACCTGTGCCTCAGGGCACTCTCATGGAAAACGAATTGGAAGCTGAAGTGTTACTTAAAACAGAGGATAACATCACCACGGACGATATTATGCCCTCCAATGCTTCATTGTTACCCTTCCGATCAAACATACCAGAACTGTCCAAACATTGTTTTAGCACAATCGTCGATGATTTCAGTGACCGTGCCCTTCGGGCTGGTCAGGGGATTGTAATAGGTGGTAACAATTATGGGCAAGGCTCCAGCAGAGAACATGCTGCCTTAGTGCCTCTTTACCTGGGTGTAAAAGTTGTGATTGCTAAATCTTTTGCACGGATTCATCAGGCTAATTTGATCAATGCCGGTATTTTACCCTTGGTCTTTGTCAAAGATGAGGACTATGGAATGGTCAATGAAGGGGATTCACTACGCATTGAAAACCTTTCAGCTTTGGATGATAAAGAATTGGTTACAGTAGTTAATAACAATACAAAAGTAAGTTTTCAAGTGAACTTCCAGGGTTCTGTCAGAGATGTGGCTATGTTGAAAGCTGGAGGAGCTTTACATTACGCGGTGAAAGGAGACGTTAATGATGCATCATAAGGTGGTATTGATTCCAGGAGACGGTATAGGCCCGGAAGTAGCGGAAGCCACTCGTCGCATTGTGGAGGCAACCGGAGTAAAGGTCGACTGGATCGTTGAAGAAGCGGGAGCTCATATGCTTGAAACCACTGGAGAACTGGTGCCACGTAGTGTTTATGATGCGATCGAAAGACATGGCGTTGCACTGAAAGGCCCCATCACAACACCGGTGGGTACCGGATTCAAAAGCATTAACGTGGCCTTGCGTCAAAAATACAATCTATTTGCCAATGTACGTCCTGTAAAAAGTTATCCGGGTATTGGACGCTACAGCGATGTAGACTTGGTGATTTTCAGAGAAAACACGGAAGACCTGTATGCCGGACTGGAAAACAGAATTTCTGAAAATGAGGTGCATGGCATAAAAGTGATTACCCGACAGGCTTCAAAACGAATTGCTCAGGAAGCTTTCGCCTACGCTCGTCAAATGGGAAGGAAAAAGGTTTCTGCTGTTCATAAAGCCAACATCATGAAACAGGCGGATGGATTGTTTCTTGAAACAGTCCGGGAAGTGGCAACAGACTACCAAGACATTGACTATTCAGAGGTGATCGTGGATAACATGTGTATGCAATTGGTTATGTATCCAGAAAAATATGATGTTATTGTCACTGAAAACCTCTATGGAGACATCCTGTCAGACCTGGCAGCTGGTTTAGTGGGTGGATTGGGGTTGGTGCCGGGAGCAAACATTGGCGACGATTGCGCCATCTTTGAAGCGGTCCACGGCAGCGCTCCAGACATTGCCGGACAAGGTATTGCCAACCCAACAGCCCTTATTCTCAGTGCAGCCATGATGCTGGATTACCTGGACGAAAAAGAATCTGCCCAACGTATCCGTAAGGCAATTTGGGAAGTGCTGGAAAAGAAGGAGTCATTGACTCTCGATCTGGGTGGCAATTCAAACACACACACATTCACGGAGGTGGTTATCCATGCTTTATAATTTGGCAGTTGATGAAACAGTGGAAGATAAATCTAAAAAAACTGCTGCTGGTTCCGTTATTCATCTAAACAAAAAAAATGAGGCGGTTTTTCACGAAACAGATATCTTTAAAGATCTGGTTGCAAAAGCTGAGTCAAACAACGTGATTGACCCTCGCTGTTACGACGATTACCAGGTGATGAGGGGATTAAGGCATAGTAACGGAACCGGTGTGTTGGTGGGCCTTACCGACATTGCTGATGTGCATGGGTATACCATGTTGGACAATGAAAAGGTGCCGGTGGAAGGGCAGTTATTCTACCGGGGCATCGACATGACAGAACTGATGAAACACTGTCAGCAAGAGGGACGTCATGGTTTTGAAGAAACGACACATCTGCTTCTTTTTGGTGAATTACCTACAGCAAACCAATTGAAATCCTTCGGTGACCTACTGGATGTAAACAGGTCTCTGCCCAGGGATTTCACTGAAAACATGATTCTTAAATCTCCCAGCAAAGACATTATGAACAAGCTGCAACGCAGTATACTGGCCTTCTATTCCTGCGATGACAATCCGGATGATACCAGTGTGTTTAATGTACTTCGCCAAAGCATCGAACTGATAGCCCGTTTTCCCACGGTTATTTCCTATGGGTATCAGGCAAAAGCTCATTATTATGACGGTAAAAGCCTGTACATTCATTCGCCACAGCCAGGAATTGGCACTGCAGAAAATGTGCTTCATATGATCCGGAAAGACAACCAGTACAGCCAGACTGAAGCAGAAATCCTTGACCTATGTTTGGTGATCCATGCTGAGCATGGAGGCGGCAACAACTCAGCCTTTACCAATCGGGTTGTGTCCTCCAGTGGAACGGATACCTATTCGGCCATTGCCGCAGCTGTTGGATCTCTGAAAGGCCCCAAGCATGGTGGTGCCAACATCAAAGTGAGAGCCATGGTGAAAGACATTGAAGAGAACTGTTTAAACTGGGAAAACCCGGAAAAATTGAAGGAGTACTTGGTGAAAATTTTGAAAAAAGAAGCTTTCAGCGGGGAAGGTTTAATTTATGGCATGGGCCATGCAGTCTACACCCTGTCTGATCCCCGGGCAGAATTATTGAGGGACAAAGCCCTTGAGCTGGCCAAGGAAAAAAATGCTGAAGAAAAGTTTCAGTTATACGCCAACATTGAAAGATTGACAAAAGAGATCTTTAAAGAAATGAGAGGGCCTGATTTCACAATTTGTGCCAATGTGGACCTATATTCAGGGTTCGTGTATGAACTGATGAATATTCCCCAGGAATTGTATACACCCTTGTTTGCAACAGCTCGTATTGCCGGATGGTGTGCACACCGTATTGAACAGATCATCAGTGATAACAGAATCATGCGGCCCGCTTATAAAAGCGTGTGCCCTTTGACAGATTATGTGCCCCAGGCACAAAGAGGTATCACAGCGGTAATGGAATAAGAAGTAAATTTGGAATCAAGTTAGTAACACAGCCCTGTTCCGAGGAACAGGGCTGTGTTATTGTTGTGAGGTTACGTGGCTGTGATGCGTTAGTATTTAAATTGTGAGACGCTCTTTTGCATTTCTTCAGCCAGAGAAGATAAGGTATCGCTGGACTGGGCAATTTCATCGATGGCTGCTGTTTGTTCTTCCACAGAAGCAGAGGCTTCCTCAGTACCGGCGGCATTTTCCTGGGAGATGGCTGACAGGTTTTCTATGACGGAGATGATTTCATCTTTCTTCTCTGCCATTTCTTTTCCGGATACATTCAAGCTTTCGATGACCCGTTGCACCTGCTGAATGGCCAGGTTAATTCGGTTGAATTTTTCCTCGGTTTCTTTGATGCCTTTAGCCTGTTCTTCATCAATGGCGGCTACCTGGTCCATGGTTTTTACTGCTCCATTGGTTTTGTTGTTCAATTCACCAATAACTGATTCAATTTCTGCGGTAAAGCGGCTGGACTGCTCTGCGAGTTTTCGGATTTCGTCCGCCACCACGGCAAACCCCTTGCCGGCTTCGCCAGCCCGTGCAGATTCAATGGCTGCGTTTAAAGCAAGCAAATTTGTCTGTTCAGCGATGCTTTTAATCATCTCGCTGGCTTTCTTAATATTTAGAGCGCTTTCATTGGTTTCCACAATGATTCCTGCAATTTCCTCTGCAGCTTCAGAGCTTTGCTGGTACTTTTCAATGGCATAGTTTAGGGCAGCAAGTCCTTCGTCTTTCATAGTGCTCATCTGATCGGCAGACTTGGTAAGCTCTTTCACATATTCCTGATCACGGTCGATAATTCGTCCCATTTCGTTAATCCGCGTTGCGCCGATTTCAGTTTCTTTGGCCTGATCAGTAGCCCCCTTGGCAATTTCTTCAATAGTGCGGGCCACTTCATTTGCCGCTGTGGCAGATTGAAGGCTGGTGGCAGTTAGTTCTTCGGAAGAAGCTGCTACCAGTTGGGCATTTTCTGATATATGACTGATCAGTTTTGTGAAGTTTTGCTGCATGGTGGCCAGTGACTTGGTGATGACACCAATTTCGTCTTTTCTGTTTAGGTAAGACACAGCTTTGCTGTTTTCATCAAAGGAAAGGTCGTAGTTTGACAGTCGTTCAATGATAGAAGACAATTCCACAATGGGTGTTGCAATCGATTTGCCCACAAAGAGTGCAATAATAACAGAGATGGCCAACACTACCAGAATGATGCCTATCAAGCTCATTACTGCTGCATTAACTTCGCTGGCGATGATAGTCTGGCTGACACTGGTCACCAGGTTCCAGTCAATGTGAGCTACGTCATTGACCAGGACAAACCGCTCATCACCGCTTTCAATAACAGTCGCAGGGCCGTTTTCCTGATTGGATGTCAGGTCAAACCCTTCGCCATATAGTTCGGACACATGGGTTATGTGTTCTGTAGTGACCAGGGTTGGATCTGGGTGAGCGACTAGAGAACCATTGGACTCAGCCAGAAAGATGGTGGAATAATCATTCTGGTTAGCTTCCTGAACAATCTCAGTAATGGTGTTAATTAAGAGGTCAGTGCCAATTACACCAATTAAGCTGCCGTTGGACGATCTCACTGCTTTAGCGGCTGTAACAACCATACCACCTGTGGTGGCATCAATGTATGGAGAAGTAAAGATGGTTTCTTCAGTTTGACTGGCTTCGATGTACCAGGGTCGCCCGGTCCAGTCCCAACCAACGTCTGGAACCCAGCCATCACCTGCGAGAAAAGCTGATTTGTCATCATAGCCAAGGTATATGGAAGAAGCAAACTGGTTTTCGGCAGTTCTTTCTTCAATGTATGGAAGTGGATCGATACCGTTTTCTTCCAGTGTTTTAACAGCTGCTGCCATTTGGTCTACTTCGGTCATTTGCTGTGTGACAAAATCGTTTATGTCCAGAACGACTGACGTGGCAAAGCCTTCCGATAGGTTTTCCTGGTTTTCGGTAACAAAGCCCCTGACCATTCGTGAAGTGAACAGGCTGAGTAATAGGATACTTCCTATTAAGATGACAATGATGAGTAATGGTATTTTTCGTTTAATTGACAATGTGTTTCCTCCCTTGATATTGATAGGCGCATAAATTAATTGCTTAATTTAAATTGCTTATCGATATGAATAGACAAGTTTTGCGTGCAATAAAATATATTATAGTACCAGAATGTGATTTATGTCAATCAATAGCGTTAGCTATATATCACTATCGGGAAATGTAAGGAAATATTAAGAGAAATTGCATTGTTTTCAGGAAGGAAATTTAAAAATATGTTACACCTTCAAAAAAAATTGTAAATCTGCTTGCACTTTGTGGCGTAATCCGATAAAATTTAGTTACCGAAACGGAATCTGACCGACGTCGTTTCGGCAATTAAATGACCTTATTGTGGGAAGCTTTTCCACAATGCGGGAAAACCGACAGTTCAAGTACCACACAGAATAGATAATCATCAACCAAATTGAACCAGGAGGCGGAGAAATGACAAAGTATTACGCAGAACCTTTTAAAATCAAAATGGTGGAACCTATTAAAATGTTGACGAGGGAAGAGCGGATTGAAAAGATAAAAGAAGCCAATTACAACGTGTTTGGCCTTAAATCTGATGACGTGTACATCGATTTACTCACAGACAGCGGCACCGGCGCCATGAGTGACAAACAATGGGCTGGTATCATGGTGGGCGACGAGGCATATTCAGGTTCGCGTAGTTTTAGAAACCTGATTGAATCTGCAAAAGATATCTTTGGTTATGAGTATTTCCAACCAGTGCACCAAGGCCGTGCTGCTGAAAAAGTGGTAATGCCCATTTTTCTTGAGAAAGGCAAAGTAGCCATTTCCAACATGCATTTTGATACCACCCGTGCTCATGTGGAGCTGGCGGGTGCAAGGGCTGTTGATTGTGTGATACGGGAAGCGCTGGACACTGTCAATTACCATCCATTCAAGGGCAACATGGATAACGAACGCCTGGTAAAGCTTATCGAAGAACATGGCCCTAAAAATGTTGGATTGATCATCATCACTGTCACCAACAACAGTGCCGGCGGTCAGCCAGTTTCCATGGAAAACATCAAAAAAACCCGGGAAATTGCCAAATCATACAATATTCCAGTGTGCATTGACGCAGCGCGTTACGCTGAAAATGCTTATTTCATTAAGAAGCGTGAAGCGGGATATGAAGATAAATCCATCAAAGAAATTGCCAGTGAAATGTTCAGTTATGCCGACATGTTTACCATGAGTGCTAAAAAAGACGCCATCATCAACATGGGTGGCCTGATTGGCGTGAAGAACGACGCAGATCTTTTTGAAACGGTTAAAGCCAGAACAATTCCGCTGGAAGGTTTTATCTCCTATGGCGGATTAGCGGGCAGAGACATTGAGGCCATGGGAATAGGGCTGCAGGAAGGAACAGATTTTGATTACCTTCAATACCGTGTTGGTCAGATTGAATACCTGGCAGCGAAACTGGAAGAAGCTGGTATTGCTTTCCAGTCTCCAGCAGGAGGCCACGCTCTGTTCATTGACGCCAAGAAGATGTTACCCCATGTTCCTTATTACGAGTTCCCAGCCCAAACCCTGGCCCTGGAGCTTTATATTGAAGCGGGCATACGTTCCTGCGACATCGGTTCCTACATGATGGGCAATAACCCTGACACAGGAGAGCAGATTGAGTCAGAATTCGAGTTCACACGACTGGCAGTGCCTCGCCGGGTGTATACCCAGTCTCACCTGGACGTGATTGTGGAGGCACTGAAAGCTATTAAAGAGCGTGCATCCGGTTTAAAAGGGTATAAGGTAACCTGGGAACCTGCTATTTTGCGTCACTTTACAGCAAAATTAAAGCCTTTGGAGTAAAATGGGCGCAAATTTGTAACAATCTGAATCATAATCCCTCTCCCGATCTGGGAGGGGGACTTTTTGAAATGAGGTGTTGGCATGAGCGACGGCAGTATACAATCTGTTTTGAAAGCCCTGCAGGTATTGGAACTTTTTGCAGAGGAACCGGGTTGGAGTTTAACTGAAATTAGCAAGGAGCTTGGGTATCCCACAAGTACCACCCACAGACTGGTGATGACCCTCGAAGAAGCAGGGTATTTATACCGTGACCATGAGTCGAAGAAATATTTCCTGACCATCAAAACCTATCTGATCGGTAGCAGGACAAAGATTGTGAGCCTGTTGAAAAAGCAAGCCCAGGCACCAATCAAGAAATTATCACAGACGCTGAATGAAAGTGTGAATGTATCCGTTGCCCAGGGGTTGTTTTCTGTGACCGTGTTAAAGGCAGATTCGGACCGACAGTTTTCGGCGGTACCACATGTGGGGGATAAAGGCCACCTTCATGCCACTTCTGTAGGTAAATGTTTGCTGGCATTTAATAACAACGGATGCTTTGACCAGTTTGTCAGTTTTCAGGGGTCCTTGCATGCTTACACAAAAAACACTATTACAGATAAATCAGTTGTGCTACAAACCTTGGAAGTAATACGAAAACAGGGTTATGCCACTGACAAGGAAGAAGTGGAAGAAGGGCTAACTTGTATCGGTGCCCCCATTTTTGATCACCTGGGCAACTGCATTGCCGCCGTGAGTGTCTCGGTTCCCACCTTCCGGCTGGGCGATAGGGAACGAATTGTGGCGATGGTTAAGGCAGTAACAGAAGAAATTTCGATGAAATTTCAGTTTTAAATTCTTAGAACAATAAAAGAATAAATCTGTTTTAGCACTGCTACCCAAATACGGGAAGTGGTGTTTTTTCTTTTTATAGTTCTGTTTTCAAGGAAAGTGAGATTTTTATGAGGTTAATCTAGATTGGTTTTCAAATAAACATTGATTTATCAGAAAAGTCGTTGTATTATGATTGTAGGACAGCTGTACATTAGAATATATGAACAAATTATATTAAGGAGGGTATAACATGATTGATGAAGTAGCAAACAAGCGACGATGGGCAGTTATAGGCGGAGGAAATGGTGGTCAGTCCGCTGCCGGACATCTTGGAATAATGGGATTTCCGGTCACTCTTTATGATGTGATGCAGGAAACTGTGGATGCCATTAACCACCAGGGGGGTATTCATGTGGACGGTGCGGTGAAAGGCTTTGGAAAAGTGGAGCTGGCTACTACCGATATTTCAAAAGCCATTGAAAACGCTGAAATCATCATGGTGATTTTGCCGGCTCTTTATCATCGCAGTGTGGCTAAAAATTTGGCACCACATCTCAAAGAAGACCAGATTGTCTTCATTCATCCAGGTGCTACTTTTGGTGCCTTTGAATTCAAACAAGTATTCCGGGAAGAAGGATATGCTGAAAAGGTTGTGGTTGCGGAAGCCCAATCTCTACTCTATGCATGCCGACTCAATAAACCAGGGTATGCCTCCATTAAGGGCGTGAAAAACAATTTAATGGTGGCGGCAATCCCTGCCAACAAGACAGCAGAAGTAGTTGAAAAACTTCAGGAAGCCTTCCCGGGCATGATCGCAGGTAAAAACGTATTGGATACCAGTTTGGGAAATCTGAATGCTGTGATGCACCCGGGCCCCACGATTTTAAATGTATCGATGATTGAATCTCCCTATGATTGGCGCTATTACTGGGATGGAATAACCCCCAGTATCGGCCGGTTTATTGTAAACATGGACAAGGAGAGAATTGCGCTGGGGGCTTTACTGGGTCTCGAAGTGCAACCAGTATTGAAAATGTACGAAATCTTATACGATGCAAAAGCAGAGAATCTGACGGATGCCGTGAAGCAGACCATGGCTTATGAAGAAGTGATGGGGCAAAAGCGTGTTGACACCAGGTATGTGTTGGAAGATGTCCCAATGAGTCTGGTACCCTTTGTCTCACTTGCAAAGCAGTTGGGATCACCTTATGAAATGATGGAAAGCATTTGTAAAATGGGTAGTTTCGTGTTGGACCAAGATTTGATCAGTGGAGGCCGCACCATGAAAAAACTCGGATTTGAAGGGTTAACGGCAGATGAAATAGTTGCCTATGCGGAAACAGGGAAATGGCGACAGAAAGATTGATAGAAATGGACGGATGAAAATGCCGGCGCATTGCCATCATCGAGAGTCTAAAAGATAAGCTGTTGTCCACCAGATTATCTTTTTATTCACAAACTTGTATAAATGTGGTACAATTAGACATCTAATCAGTTAATGAGAGGTGGTGGGTGCATGATTACGCCGGCTAAAAAACAAAATTTGTACGAAGAAGTATCCAGGCAGATTATTGAGATGATCAGCAGTGGACAATGGAAGCCCGGTGAGAGAATTATGGGTGAACTGGAGCTTTCCCGGCAGTTTCAGGTAAGTCGCAACTCTATCCGTGAATCCATAAAAGCGCTGGAGTTAGTTGGAATACTGGAGTCGCGAACAGGCATCGGTACTTTTGTATCCGATCAGGCGCTTTTAAATATCAACAGTATGCTGTTATCTAACCTGATTGATGAAGAAAGCACTCTGGTGGAATTGATGGAAACACGGCTCATTGTTGAGCCGGGATTAACTTATCTGGCTGTGAAGTATGCTACGGAAGAAGACATGGTAGAGTTGGAAAGTATCATTCGTAAAGGTAAACAGGCACTGATCGATAAAAATTACACCTTTGATATGGGGTTTGAATTCCATAAAAAAATCTTTGCCATGTCCCGTAACCGAATTTTGATCAATTTGCTGGACAGCATCACCGGCAGCCTGATTGTCACACGGGGTACTGTTTTTTTTCAGCATTTGAGCGAGTATATTGTTAATTCCGAGCTGGACGAACATATGACAATGCTGGAGTGCATTCGCCGCAAGGATGCAGTGCTGGCGAAGAATTTAATGCAGCGTCATATTGAAAATTCACTGAACCTGATCAAGGAAAGTGACAAAATTGAAAGCGACATGTAATCACGGAGCTGATTCCGGATTATTGAGAAAGGCATATCAATGTTTTTCACAGGCATCAGTCACAAACCAGTGATTTCACGGTCAGAATCACTGGTTGAAAGATTCAAACTGGCCGTTTTTTGTTTTTTTGGAATTCATCAAAAAAAACGTGCAATTCAGTTAAAAGTATGGTAGTATGGTTGTAGTACAGCTGGACAGTAATAAAATTAAACAGGCTTGTCCTAGGAAATCTTTACCTATCGAAAATTATGAGAGTACCTATTATTGATGGAGGTGGAAATATGAAAGGCGGTTCACCCTGGAAAAGGGCCTTGTCATTTCTGGCAAAAACGCAGGAGATTATCACCATGTTACTGGCCATCGCACTTCCGGTACTGGTATTCGTTCAGGTTCTGCTCCGTTATGTGTTCCAGATGCCGTTAATGGGAATTGAGGAATTAATGTTGTTTCCCATCATCTGGCTGTACATGATCGGAGGGGCCAACGCGTCACGCACCCGCGCCCATATTGAGTGTGGTATTCTGACTCTCTACATTAAGCGTGGTCGCAGCAGAGCACTTTTCAACATCATCAGAATCACCATTTCTTTTGTGGTCAGCTGCTGGTTGACATACTGGGCTTACTGGTACTTTACGTATTCACTTCGTTCCTGGAAACTAAGTCCATTGCTGCGTTACCCCATGTTTTTCGCAGAAATGATGGTTTTTATCGGATTGGTATTGATGACGTTTTACACGCTTATTGAACTGGTGGAAGTGTATAGAAAATCTTTTGACACATTTAAAGAACCTAAACAGGAGGTGCTGTAATGGATATGCTCACCATCGTACTTATTGATGTCATTCTGTTGGTCTTACTCTTGATGTTCAGCATTCCACTGCCATACTGTTTCGGAGGAGCACTTGCCTTCATGGCCATCGCCGGAGGCGCTTCCATGCGCAGCATGATGCTCTGGGGATTCACCCAGATGATCAGCCCTATTTTGCTGGCCAGTCCCTTGTTTATTTTGGCCGGTATGATCATGGCAAATAGTGGTGTGGCCAAACACCTTCTCAACTTTGCCGATATCTTTGTTGGCCGCATTAAAGGCGGTATCGGCGTGGTGGCAGTGACCACCTGTGCCATTATCGGTGCGATTTCAGGAAGTGGCTTCACTGGTGTGGCAGCGACAGGACCGGTCCTTATTCCGCGAATGGTGGAGAAGGGTTATCCACGGGGATATGCAACTGCCCTAGTGACAGTGTCTTCTGTGTTGGGACTTCTGATTCCACCCAGTGTTATTATGATAATTTATGGATGGGTAACGGAGACATCCATACTGGCAGCCTTTCTTTCCACCGTTGGTCCAGGACTGACCATCGTGATCTCTTTTTCGGTGATTAACATGATATGGGTACGAAGAATGCCCAACATTGTGTTGGAAGAAAAACTGCCTGCCATCGAAATGAGAAAACAGAACATTCAGCGTTCGATACGGGCATTGCCGGGTCTCTCACTTCCTGTGATCATTCTTGGCGGTATCTACGGTGGGGTCTTTACCCCTTCTGAAGCCGCTGCGGTGGCAGCTGTTGTGTCGGTGCCCATCGGGTTTTGGATTTACCGTGAGATGACATTTGGAAGCTTTCTAAAAGTTGTTAATGAATCTTCAGTATCTATTGGTGCCATCATGACCATGATCATGTTCACCTTGATGCTGAGCCAGACCTATGTATTATTACGGGTACCACAGGCACTTATTGAAATAGTTTTTAATATTTCAACTAATAGAATTTTACTTCTGATTGTGATCAATATATTCCTGTTCCTGGTAGGGATGATTGTAAATGATGTGACTGGAATGATTCTCATCGCACCGCTTTTACTGCCACTGGTCACAGAATTGGGAATCAGTCCCATCCATTTTGCGGCAATTATGGGCGTCAACCTGGCCATGGGTGGTGTGACACCTCCTTATGCCAGCATTCTCTACTTGGGTATGCGGATTGGTAAGTGCGAATTTTCCGAGATCCTGAAACCAACCATGATTTTTCTCCTGTTGGGATACCTGCCAGTTGTGTTTCTTACCACCTTTTGGGCACCCCTCTCCATGTTCTTGCCCACTTTGATGGGATTTGTCAAATAGCTATGGAATTAGACTAAACATCAATGAAATAAAACATAAAACCATGAAATAAAACAAAGGAGGATTCAAAATGAAAAAAATGACCAGAAGAAATCTATCGATGTTATTGGTTCTTGCTCTCTTGTTGACAGCAGTATTGACTGGATGCGGCGGGGGAGAAGATCCTGCACCAGCTGAACCTTCCGGTGACGCTGAGGAACCAGCCACTGGTGGCGGATTTAGTGAACGAAACATTAAAATCGGCCATGTACGACCTGAAGGAACCTCTACAGATGAAGACACGAAAGCTTTTATTGACGAAATAACACAAAACACCGACGGCAATTTTACCTTCGAAGTGTATCCTAACAGTCAGCTTGGCGATTATTCACTTGTTCAGGAGCGAATTGGTATTGGTGACGTAGAAATGCAACTGGCACCAGCAGCCCCCAATATGAATGAAGCTATCGTACTGCCGAGCGCACCCTACCTGGCCAGCACCTGGGATGAAGCCAAGGTTGTTTTCGCCCGAGATGGCCAACTTTATAACGCTATATCCGATATGTTTGCCGAAGAAAATATAAAGATGTTGGCGGGTTATCCTAAGTATTTTGGCAGCATTATTACCACAAAAGAACCTGAGGCACCTGGCGATCCCAATGTTTCAAAGGGCCTCAAAATAAGGGTTCCAGGTATCAAATCCTTTGAGCTGACCGCACAAGCATTGGGATATCAGGCCACCCCCATTGCGTTTTCCGAAGCTTTTACGTCAATCCAGACAGGGATCGTGGATGGAGCCATAGGATCTGGTGGTGAAGGTTACTGGAACAGTTTTCGTGATGTGACTGAGTACTACCTGCCAGTAAATTCACAGTTTGAAATCTGGTGGATCCAAATGAGTATGGATGTATGGAATGATTTATCCCCTGATGAAAAAGCAGTGGTGGAAGCAGCTGCCAAGAACTTTGAAGATGCCCGATGGGAAGTTGCGCCTGATGAAGAAGAATACTATGAAAATCTGCTGGAAGAAAATGGCGCAGTGATCATTGAATTCACAGATGAAGAATACCAAGCCATGGCTGACAAGGTTCGAGCAGAAGTTTGGCCTGAAATCAAAGACGATTATGGTGCAGAACTCTTTGACGAAATCACACAAAGATAAACGCTATACTATGTTGATAGGAAAGAGAACATGGGCTCATTTATATATTTTCACTTCAGGTTGGAATGAAGGTATGGTCAATGAATGTATGTAAGTTCACAGGGCCCGGTTCTCTTTGCTTTATGCAAACAGAAAAATCACAAAGTTGCATTAAATATTTAGCCAAGGTTTGAGAATGGATATTCTCAAACCTTGGCTTTTTATTAGTATATAATAGTAAGGCTAAAGACATGGAAGATTTCGATCAAGTACATTCGTTACATATTGTAAGAATCATAGATTTCTTTAAACGAGGAAGAGGATATGGTGGCTACAATCAAAAACCTATATAATATGTGTAGGGAGTCTGTTACGTCCCTGGGTGAACAAACTAAGTATCTGCCATCAAATGATACATTTGGGTCATCTGCTTTTGGATAACGCATTCTTCCCTTCTGATGGAAGTAAAACTCTACCAGAAGCTAAGAATCCTATTTACAGCAATCATTCAAGTAAATTACGACAGAGTGACGTCAAGTATTTGCTGTTAAATACTATTCAAGGAGGCAACCTATGAACCTGGTTGAACAAGTCAAAAAAGAGCTTTCAGTACATATTGATGATGAAAAAGCTGAATACCTTCCAAAATTTTTCAATGCAGTCCCAGGAGGTTACGGTGAGGGCGATCTTTTCTTAGGTATAACCGTGCCAAACCAGCGGAAGGTGGCTAAACAGTTTTACAGACAAGTGTCCCTGAATGAACTGCCAACGTTATTGCAGGACCCATTCCATGAATGCAGGCTCACGGCTTTGTTCATGATGGTGAACCTATATGAGCGTTCCAAAGACGAAACAAAGAAACAGGCTATGATAGACCTTTACCTGAATAATTTGGACTATGTGAACAACTGGGATTTGGTGGATTCATCAGCTTACAAGCTGTTGGGCCCATACCTGGAGCACCGTAACAGAGAGGTGCTTTATGAGCTGGCTTCATCTAATGAGCTTTGGCGGCAGCGTATTGCTATTATCTCTACCCTCTATTTTATTCGCAAACATGACTTTGATGACACCCTGGCCTTGGCAGAATCCCTTCTACATCATCCTCACGATCTGATCCACAAGGCTGTTGGATGGATGTTGCGTGAAGTGGGGAATCGCAACCTGGACAGTGAGCTGGCTTTTCTCAACAAGCACTACCATTGCATGCCGCGAACTATGTTGCGCTATGCCATCGAAAAATTTGAACCCACGTTGCGGGAAAAATTTCTAAAAGGTACCATATAAAAGAAAATCATAAATGAGTAAAGAGAATCTATAGAATGTGGAATTGGAGCGATCAGAATGGTCATAAAAAAGAAAATCACCAATGCATCAGACATGACAACAGAACACCTGAAAATTGACTGTCAAAACTGCTTTGGACTGTGTTGTGTTGCCTTACACTTTTTTAAGCGAGATGGTTTTCCCATGGATAAAGAAGCTTCTGATCCTTGTATACACCTTCAGCAGGATTTCAGATGTGAAAAATACCTACAGTTAAAGAAGCTTGGCTATTCGGGATGCTTAATTTTTGACTGCTTTGGTGCCGGACAACAGGTATCTGCCATTACGTTTGATGGAAAAAGCTGGCGTGATACAAAGGAAAAGGCACAACAGATGTTTCAAGTTTTTCAGGTGATGCGACAGTTCCACGAACTGCTGTGGTACCTGTTCACCGCCAGGGTACATTCCGTTACACAGCCAAAGGATGAACTGATTGTGAACAGCATCAATGAAACACTGGCCCTGACCAACAGCCAACCCGAATCCATTCTCAGCATCAACATGGATGAATACCGCATGAAAGTGAATGAGGTTTTGCTCCAAATCAGTGAATTGGTGCGACAAGAAGCTGTGAGAAAACAAACATTTGGGAAGAGGCAAATAAAACTGCCAAAAAGGGGAGCTGACCTGGCTGGAAAAGACTTGCGTAACGTTGAATTGAAAGGCGCCAATCTTCGGGGTGCGCTATTAATTGCAGCCAACCTCCAGGGTTCAGATTTGTCTGGAGCTGATGTGATAGGAGCCGATATGAGGGATACAATCATTAAAGGCGCCAATCTTTCACAAAGCCTTTTTCTGACACAGGCGCAAATCAATGCAGCACTGGGTGACGATTCAACAAAACTGCCCGATTACCTGGAGAGACCCTCTCGATGGAATGAAGATGAATAAAAGCGGATTATTGGAAAGGAGAGTAGTTGCTCATGGCAACCAGCACACTCAAAAATGGGGAGAAGGTAATGATCAGGGAAGCAATAAAAGATGACGCCAAACCGCTACTGGGGTTTTTGGATAAGGTTTGTGCTGAAACTAACAACCTGACCTTTGGGCCTGGGGAAATGCCTCTAACGCTGGAACAGGAGGAAACCTTTCTGGAAAGTATGGCCAGTAAAGAAGGTGCCATCTTTCTGGTGGCATTGAATGAGAAGGATGAGCTTGTTGGTACTACCCATTTTATGGCAGGAACCTTGCCACGTACCAGACACGCAGGTGAATTCGGGATCAGTATTCTTAAAGCACACTGGGGGAAGGGGTTGGGTACGGCTATGATGGATGTTTTACTTGAGTGGATTCGGCAACAGAAATCCATCCGGAAGGTGAACCTAAAAGTGAGAGCCGACAACCTAAGCGCTATCCACTTGTATGAGAAATATGGTTTTTTTCAAGAAGGCAGAATGTCCAGGGAATATTATGTGGATGGTGAATTTCATGATGTACTGTGCATGGGACTCCACATCGATGAATAAGCAGGCCTCTTAACATGCATCATTAGCGTAGTAAAGTTTACTTGCAGATTCACCCTGTCAGAAATATCCTCTGGCAGGGTTTTTGTGTGGTGAAAATGGTTGAAAAGATCCTTAAAATTATTTTTGTGAAATGATTGACAAATTTAGTGTAAGGTGAGATAATGTGACCAACAGTCATATGACCGATGGTCACATTAAGGAAGGTGTAAACACATGCCAAAAGAAACATTTTTCAACTTGCCTCATGTAAAGCAACAACGGATTATTAGAGCAGCGGTTGATGAGTTCTCGCAGCGACATTACAGCCAGGTGTCCATTAATGGCATTATTAAACGGGCTGACATTCCAAAGGGAAGTTTCTACCAGTATTTTGAGAACAAAGATGATGTATACATTCACCTGTTCACCCAGGTGAGTGATTCTAAGATCGAATTATTTAACAGTCTATGGGAACTGATCCCCCAGCTGACTTTCAAAGAATACATGATGCATTATATTGGAGAACTGAAAAAACTGGGTGCCTCCGATGACCAGATGACGAAGCTGAAACACGAATTCCTCAATGAATGCCCCCAGGAAATCAAAAAACAAATTTTGAAAACAGAAATGCCTAAGTCTATGAACACCTTTAAGAAAGTAATTGAAGCGTACGTTGAAAAGGGGGAGTTTCAAAAAGGACTGGATAGCAATATAGGCGCTTATGTAACAGTTATGAGTATAAGCAGTCTGGAACATTTTGATTACAGCGAGGGTGATGATGCCTTATCTGCATTGGTAAAAATCGTTGATTTCCTTATTAAGGGCATGAGTTGATAAAGATGAATGGGAGGCGTGTAAAATGAGTGGAATAAATCGTCATAAACTGATTGATACAGTGGCCATCAGTGCAGGGGCTTTGTTTTTCCCGGGATATTTCAGAAATAAGGTGGAGAGCGCTTCTTTCGAAGAACATCTTCAGGGTGTTTCAGTAAATGTGCCGGAGTTGAAAGAAGAAAAGGAATATAACGTTACTGCCTCAACCCTGGTGGGCGAACTTGATGCAGCCGTTAGAATGGCCCAATGGAAGGGAGAAGATTATCCGACGGTAATCTACCATCATGGCGCCATGGAAATACCTTATGATTATGGATTTAAAAATATATTTCCAGTGGATAAAATGGAAGTGCCAGTGAACCTGTTTTTAATCAGGGCCCCTTTTCATACACAGCGGAAGTCTTTCATGAAGGGCATGGTGGCCACTGAAAACTGGCTGGCCATGATGGCAGTGTCGACTCATGTCATCGACCAGGTCATCGGGCAAATTCGGTCCAAATCCGATGAAAAAATTCTAATGGGTGGGACCAGTCTGGGAGGGTATATCACTAACCTGCATCACATACACTTTAACACAGCAGATGTGTATACCCCGCTGTTGGCAGGATTGGCCATGCATGACACTTTCCTTAATTCGGTGTATCGTAAAGCCGTGGACCAGTTTCCCAAATCTCAGCCAGAGCTGATGACGAAGCTTTTTGATTTCCAGCCAGCCTTTGAACAGAGTGGTCATCAGCACAACAATGTATTTCCGTTGCTTGGCAGGCACGATGCTATTATAAGGTTTGAAGTTCAACGTGATTCCTACGCAGGCCTTGAGGTGGAAACCATTGAAAAGGGCCATACTACAGGTGCCTTGTCTTACGAAGCACTGCGGGATCACATGCTGGGGAAAGTGCTGTAGCAATAAACATGAAAAGGAGCTGGATCATGAACAACATCATCATAACAGGGGCGAGGGAAGGAAATTTAAAGAATGTTTCACTTGAAATACCCAGGAATCAGCTGGTGGTGTTGACAGGTGTTTCCGGCTCAGGAAAATCCACTTTAGCAAAGGATGTATTGTACCAGGAATGCCAGCGGCAATACCTGGAAGCCATGGGGTATCAGGGAATCCAAAAACCGGAGGTAGACACAATCCAGCATGTGTCGCCAGCCATCATCATTACCCAGACAGCCTATGCCAAAAATGCCAGGTCTTCTGTGGGGACTGTCACTGACATCTACACGGATTTACGAATGATTTATGAAAAGCTTAGCCTGCGAAGTTGTCCCAATTGTCATGAGGAGATTGTGGCGGCAGACTGCAGGGAAGAAGTGGAAAAAGCTGAGGGGCAGTTCAAGGTGTTTCAACACTGCCCCCACTGCGGGCATAAAATGGATAAATTGACACGCTCTCATTTTTCCGCTAATACCCGTGAAGGTGCCTGCTCAACCTGCCAGGGGTTGGGGGAAGTGCTGAACATTAACCCAGTGGAGGTGATTGATGAAACGCTGTCCCTGGAAGAGGGGGCTGTGGCTTATTGGGATCATGCTTACAAAGATTATCAGATTGGCATTTTGTATAAAACCTTTACCCATTACAGGATTGACTATGAACCGGGTAAACCTGTTAAGGATTTTAACCGGGAGCAGCGAGCCATGTTGCTCCATGGGTTTGACAGTGCAGAAGTGAAGAATCTTTTTCCAGATGTGGTGCCTCCTAAAATGGTGGCTTCAGGGCGATTTGAAGGAGTATACGCCACCTTATGGCGGAGGCTTTCTGAAAAAGGGGGCATTACCAAACAGCTGGAAGACTATTTCGTATCGGAAAAATGCCCTGCCTGCCAGGGTGAGCGGCTTAATCAATTGAGCCGAAGCGTTGTTGTACAGGAAACACGGCTTCCGGAACTGGTGCTGTTATCCCTGGAAGAACTACTGGACTGGATGACAGCGTTGGAATCATCCCTGGAAGGGCCAAAGCAGGTCATGGTGACACCCTATGTATTAGACGTGAAAACAAAAATTCACCGGATCGTCAAGCTTGGATTAGGGTATTTGACCCTGGACAGACAAACAATGACCCTGTCCGGTGGGGAAGCCCAACGTATTAAGCTGGCAGCAACCCTGGATTCCACTTTAACGGGTATCCTTTATATTCTGGATGAACCCACCATCGGCCTTCACCCCAAGGATACCCATGGAATCATCAAAATTCTGAAAGATTTGCGGGATCTGGGTAACACTATACTGGTGATTGAACATGACACTGACGTAATGCGACAAGCTGACCACATCATCGATATAGGACCGGGATCCGGAAAATTTGGTGGCCAGGTTATTGGAGAAGGATCACTGGATCAGCTGATGAACATGGCATTTTCTGTAACAGGGGCTTATCTAAAAGCGCCGTTCAGGCAGAGCAGGAACTACCGGAAAGTCTCCGACAAGAAAATTTGGATAAAAAATGCCACAATGCATAACTTGAAACACACAGATGTAGCCTTTCCTGTTGGGTGTCTCACCAGTGTCACTGGTGTTTCAGGATCAGGAAAATCCACTTTGGTGCTTGACATATTGGCCAAGTTGGGAGAGGCGGAGTACCAGGGATGTAACCAGGTGCTGGGTACAGAGGTGTTCCATCAGGTGATTACCGTGGAGCAGTCGCCTCTCACCAGAATGAAGCGTTCCAATGTGGCCACTTATTCTGGCATGTATGCAGAAATTCGTAAAATATTTGGAAATCTTCCTGAGGCTAAACGTAAAAAACTAACGACACGGCATTTTTCCTTCAACACAAAAGGAGGACGTTGTGAACACTGTGAAGGCTTGGGCTATGTTACCAGCAACATGCTCTTTTTTGAAAACGTAGACGTGTTGTGCCCTGTCTGTGGTGGAAAGCAGTTCGATGACTTGGTGTTATCTGTTGACTACCGAGGGTATTCAATTAAAGAAGTACTAAGCCTTTCGGTGGATGCGGCCTTAGAGGTGTTCAAAGAACAACAAAAAATTGTGAAAATCCTGCAATTATTGTTAGATGTAGGCCTTGGGTACCTGGAACTGGGACAAACATTAACCACCCTCTCAGGTGGAGAAGGACAGCGGTTGAAATTAGCCAAAGAACTGCTGACAAGCAGCAGCCGTCAGAATCTTTACCTGATCGATGAACCTACCACAGGACTTCACCCTTTGGACGTAGAACACTTTCTTAAACTATTACACCGCATGGTGGATGCCGGGAATACGGTGATTGTTATTGAACATAACCAGCAGATAATTGAAGCTTCTGATTGGATTGTTGACTTGGGCCCAGGTGGAGGAATTCACGGAGGCCGGGTGATTGCAACAGGAACTCCCCTTACAATAAAAAGAAACCCTAATTCTGTTACAGGACAATTCCTATGTGTAAACTCCATTTTGCAATAGGTTTGTTGGGTTGACACAGTAAAAAAGTTTTGGTATAACTTTAGTGGTAAAGGTTAAAGAAAGTCATAAATCGTATGTCGAAGGAGGATTCATCGATGCAAACGAAGGAATTTCAGGCTGAAACAAAAAGACTGCTGGAAATTGTCATCAATTCCATCTATACCAACAAAGACATTTTTTTACGGGAACTGATTTCAAATGCCAGTGATGCCATTGACAAGGTGTACTACAAGGCCTTGACAGACAATGCCATCGTCTTCAACCAGGATGACTATTACATTAAAGTGAGCGCAGATAAAGAAAAGCGTCAGTTGGTCGTCGCTGACACAGGCATTGGGATGACTGCAGAGGAACTGCAAGAACACATCGGCACCATCGCCAAGAGTGGTTCTCTGACGTTTAAAAGCGAAAATGAACTGAAAGACGGCCACGACATCATTGGTCAATTTGGTGTAGGTTTCTATTCTGCTTTTATGGTGTCGGATGAAGTGACCATCATTAGCAAAGCCTTCGGTAGTGACCAGGCCCATCGTTGGCAATCCCAAGGGGCTGATGGTTATACCATAGAACCCTGCGAGAAAGCGGAAACTGGGACTGAAATCATTCTAACCATAAAGGAAAGTACTGAAGATGATGATTACGACCAGTATCTGGAAGAATACAAACTACGCTCTCTGATTAAAAAGTATTCTGACTTTATCCGCTACCCCATTAAAATGGACATCACCCGTTCACAGAAAAAGGAAGGTACTGAAGACGAATACGAAGAAGTGGTGGAAGAGCAAACCATCAACAGCATGGTGCCCATCTGGAAGAAGAACAAAAATGAACTGAAGGACGAAGATTACCAGGAATTCTATTTTGAAAAACATTTTGGCTTTGATAAACCTTTGCGTCACATGCACATTACCACAGAAGGTACCGTTTCCTATAAGGCCGTGCTCTTTATTCCAGAAAAAGCTCCCTACGACTTTTACACCAAGGATTACGAAAAGGGCCTGGAATTATATTCCAACGGTGTTCTGATCATGGACAAATGCCCGGACCTGTTGCCAGATTACTTTAGCTTTGTTAAAGGTGTGGTGGATTCGGAAGACCTTTCCCTGAACATTTCCCGAGAAGTACTACAGCAGGACCGCCAGTTGAAGGTGATTGCCAAGAGCATCAAAAGCAAAATTCAGAAAGAACTGCTGGACGCTATGGAAATTGACAGGGAAGCCTATGAAACTTTTTATAAAGCTTTTGGACGCCAATTAAAATATGGGTTATACAGTGATTTTGGCAGCCACAGGGACGATCTGCAAGACCTGATACTTTTCCATTCCTCCAAGGAAAACAAACTGCTGAGTCTGGCAGAATACGCTGAAGGGATGCCAGAGGACCAAAAGGTTATATATTATGCCACTGGTGACTCTGTTGACCGCATCGAAAAAATGCCTCAAACAGAAATGGTAAAGGAAAAGGGCTATGAAATTCTGTATTTCACTGATGACGTGGATGAATTTGCCATTAAAATGTTGCGGGAATATAAGGGGAAAGAGTTTAAATCTGTCTCCAGTGGTGACCTGGATTTGGATGAAGAAGTCGCCAAGGAAACTGAGGAAGCAGAGAAGGAAAACAAAGACCTGTTCACCCAGATGAAAGAAGTGTTGTCTGGCCAAATTAAGGAAGTCAGAGCTTCCAAGCGTCTGAAGCATCATCCCGTTTGCCTGGTGAACGAAGGAGATATATCCATTGAAATGGAAAAAGTATTGAACAGCATGCCCCAAGAGGAAGAAGTGAAGGCAGATAAGGTACTGGAAGTGAACACCCATCACGATGTGTTCACATCACTTCAACAGGCCTTCCAGGATGACCAGGAGAAATTTAAGCTCTATACTGAAATTTTGTATCAACAGGCACGCCTTATTGAGGGACTGTCTGTGGATGACCCGGTAGACCTGACCAATAAGATGTGTCAGCTGATGAAGTAGGATAAGGAAAAAGTTAAACACAGAACTCATTGCCCTTAACAGGGTGATGAGTTTTTCGTTTTCGCAGTCCTGTTTATGATACAATAAAGTGGTAAACGAATACCAATCATATAGATACAAGGGGGATGAGCTGATGAAAAAAGAAAATTTGGCGCTGGTAACGGCGTTGCGTCATGAACTCCACAAACATCCTGAGCCTTCAAATAAGGAAGTGTGGACGAAGAAACGATTGATTGAATTTTTGAAGGAGCACACCAGTCTTGAGATTGTGGACCGTGGCAAATGGTTCTATGCAGTCTACCGGTCCGGTGAAGGAAAAAGAAACATTGCTTTCAGAGCAGATTTTGATGCCATTCTATTAAATGAAAAAACAGATCTGCCCTATGTGTCACAAAATCCGGGGGTTTCACATAAATGTGGCCACGATGGCCATTCTGCCAGTCTGGTTGGCTTTGCCCTTGAAATTGACCAGGAGGGTGCCGATGAGAATGTGTTCTTTTTATTCCAGCATGCAGAGGAAACTGGCGATGGTGGAGCTGAAGCAGCAGTGTTTATCAAAGAAAATAACATACACGAGATCTTTGCTTACCATAACATGAGTGAATGGCCTGAAAAAGCAGTAATTGTCAAAGACGGCACCCTCATGTTCGCTTCCCGGGGAATGGTGATTCACATGGAAGGTTCTCCTACACATGCCAGTATGCCGGAATACGGTAAAAACCCGGCCTATGCCATTGCTCAGGTAATCAATGCCATTCCAGGTTACACTTCTGAAGATAAGAACAAAGGGCTGGTACTCTGCACTGTGATCCAAATAGATCTGGGAGAACGGGCCTTTGGTGTGGCTGCCAGCAAGGGAGATTTACTCCTGACCATTCGTGCTGAATTTGAAGAGGAATTGGATCAGCTGCAGGAAAACCTGGAAAACCTGGCCCTTGAAAAAGGCCAGGCTGACGGCATCGATGTCAGTTTTGAGTACCATGATGTGTTTCCTGTTACGTCCAATCACAAAGAAAGCACAGATAAAATAAGACAAGTATGCCAGAACAAAGGCTTCCAGCTTATGGAAATGGAACAAGGCGTTCGTGGTTCCGAAGATTTTGGTCACTATCTGAAAGAAACCAAAGGAGCCATGTGCTACATTGGCAACGGGGAAAATTCCCCCCAAATTCACACCAATGAGTATGATTTCCCCGACAGCATCATTGAAACAGCAGTGGATTTGTTTAAAGGATTGGTGGAACGGGGATAATCACGATCATAGAAGTAAGCCTGTACTGGTCATTTATTTTCCAGAACGGGCTTTACTTTTTGCATCACCCATAAACTGCAAAGAATTCCAAGTGATGCACCACCCATAAGGTCGGTGAAATAATGAAGGCCGAGGTACAAACGGGAAAAGGCGATGGTCCCAGCAACAAAATAGATAATGGATTTTAAAGTTTTTCTGGATAAACCTGGTATATGATAACGGTATAGGGTTGTGGTCGCTCCAAATGAAGAAGCAGTGTGGCCGGAAGGAAAGGAAAAGGTGCTGGGGTTCATTATACACACACCTAGTTTATCATTCATTGTGGAAAAATGCAGCACTTGGTAGAACAGTATCAATTATGAATCAACTCAGTTGACGGAAAGGAGGCTGTCGTGTGACGTCGTCGGTAACACAACATACCATCACAAAACCAGAAAAGCAACAGCATCATCGGATTGTGTCAATCGATGCTCTCCGGGGATTAATCATGATTTTCATGGCATTGGACCATGCCAACATGATCCTCTCCAATGGATCCTCCGGTGAATTCTGGGGTGGCCCACTCCCCCGCTTTACCGGCCTAGATGCATTTTGGGTCCGGTATGTCACCCATTTATGTGCACCGGGTTTCTTTTTTCTCATGGGGGTGGGAATGGTCTATTTCAGTCATTCCAGAAAGGAAAAAGGTTGGAGCGACAAGCAGATACAGGCCGTGTTTCTGCGGCGGGGGTTCTTTATTATCATCATTCATTTTGCCCTCAGTTTTCTCTTTGCTGTGCCTGAAATGATCCAGGGGCAGTGGGGTATTGTGTTCAATGTATTATTTATACTTGGACTGTCCATGATAGTCGGAGGATGGTTGCTGTCATATCCCATCCCAGTGTTGGCCTCCCTAGTTTTTATTTCTTTTCTTATACCAGAGTTATTATTAAAGGGGCCCATGGTGTATGGTCAATCCATCAATCCAGTGCTGCAAATGATCACAGTTCCAGGGCCAATGGGTGGAAGTATGGTCTACTATACATTTCTCTCATGGTTTGGACTTACCTTGGCTGGCCTGATCTTTGGACGGTATATGCGCTATGACAATAAAAAAACGATTCATAAGCTACCGCTGGTCAGCATCATTACCTTGGGGCTATTTCTGGCACTTCGTTTAGGCAATGGGTTTGGGAATCTGAGACCCATGGAAGAAAAGGGGTGGATGGCCTTTTTACAATTAACCAAATACCCACCCAGCATGACCTTTGCCTTGTTGATGATGAGTGTTAATCTGGCGTTGTTGTATGCATTGGAAAGTCTACCGGCGTCCTGGTTTCCATTTTTTCATCCATTGCTGATCTTTGGCAGAAATCCATTGTTTTTTTACATAGTGCACCACTTTGTTTATATCATCATGATGTTTGCAGGGTTTAACAGCTTAACACTGCCAAAGATGCTTCCGATGTGGCTGCTGGGAGTGATCATATGTTATCCACTGTGTAGAAGGTTTGAAACCTTCAAAAGAGGAAAGGAGCCGGGTTCAGTGTGGAAGATGCTGTAATCAGTTTGAAGCCCCATACTTATGCTTGATTGGGCAGAATTTTTTCTGGAAAAATAAACAGGATTTGTTAAAGTTTATTTCGGGTATCTAATACATGAAAGCTGTTGTGTTTAGGGTTCGGATAGGGAGGTTACTAAATGAGCAAAGATGAGAAACGATCCAAAGAAGAAGGCTTTTGGAAAAACTATAAGAAACTGGATGAAGAAACCTTGCGTGAGCGGTTAACACCCCTGCAATACAAGGTGACACAGGAAAATGGAACTGAAAAGCCTTTCCAAAATGAATACTATTATAATAAAGAGCCGGGCATATATGTGGACGTAGTTTCAGGAGAACCTTTGTTTAGTTCTCTGGACAAATTCGAATCAGGAAGTGGATGGCCCAGCTTCTCAAAACCTTTATTGCCGAAACTTATTATTGAGCATGAAGACAAAAGCCATTGGATGGTGCGCATTGAAGTCAGGAGCTTTTATGGAAACTCCCATTTGGGGCATCTGTTTGACGATGGGCCAACACCGTCGGGACGCCGTTACTGCATTAACTCTGCGTCACTCCGATTTATTCCTGCGGAAGATCTGGCGGATGAAGGATACCCGGAGTTCACCAGTTTGTTTAAATAAGATGGTATGATTGGTCATATTGGGCAAATAACGTATAGAAAGAACATTGTTAAGCTTGCTTCAATACTGGGTAAGCATGGTTGGTTCGAGTTTCATAAATCTGATGTAAAACAAATATCTGCTCTTCGAGAGTGGATAGAAACAGTGCACTTGTCTGTTGGGCCAAAGGTAATAATGTTGCAGTTGCTTCATGCATCTGATTTTCGGAAGGTTGGCATAATAATTCTTCATAACCCATTGAGATATGGGCATTTCGATTCAGAAGGGCAATGGGGTCTTGGCAATTTATGAACAATGGTTCCTGGGCCACATAATCATGGTGGTGTTCATTAGCCCATGCTTCATATGTATGATGACCTTGCAAAAGACAACCGAATACGTGGTGTGGTACACAAAGATCCTGAATCAGATGCAATAATATGCCTAAACAATGAAAATAGCGGGGAATATTATTACATTGATAAGCCTTTTGCATTTGCTTATAAGTTAATTGAAATTCGTCTAAAGCATGCCTTGCACCATGCAACCCCTTTTTCGTAATGGGGTTATAAAAATGACTCAGATTTTTAAGGCCTTGGTCTGTGCAGTGGCTGCCTTGATGCATAAATGGCATGAACTTTTTGAGAAAAAAAGCTGTTTTCAATTTTCCGGAAAGGGATAATAGATGCAATGAGTGTTCTGTACTGGTTTTATGAATGACGGGGAACACAAACATGGCTTTGGGGCGTATTTTCAGCAAACCTGTTGCCTCCTTTCCAGTGTGAACTTATTTTCGAGACAGGATATAACTCTCTTTGATGCCTCAGGATGAGATGAATCTATTGCATTGTCTCGCATCTTAGATAGTTGATCTGAGTTGGAAAGGAGTTCACCTAAAGAATAAACTGTTTTCTCGACTGAATTTGTAGACGATGCCCAGCCTTCAGCTACGGCTATTCCTGCGTTTTCAACCTCATGTCCTGGGAGCGGGTTAAGAATGATTGTGGGGAGCCCTGATGTGGAAGCTTCTGACAAAGTAACAGCACCGGCCTTGGTAACCAAAAGAGTAGAAGAGTGCATGAGTTTGGGAACATCATGTGTAAAACCGTGTACTTCCCAGTTTTTAAGGTCTTTTGTCTTCCCGACAACTTCCTTATACAACGTTTGATTGTTGCCGGCGACCATCACAAATCGCGACTCTATACCAGCATCAATAATGGCATTTACCAGGTGTAACATAGGGCCAATACCTAAACCGCCGCCCATTAATAATACCTGTGGCTGGTCGGGGAATTGCCTGGTTTTATGTGAAGCTGTTGTATTGGTCATAAATTCCTTCCTGATAGGAATGCCTGTGATTTTTATTTGGTTGGATGGAATACCACGTGATACCAAAGACTTTTTTTGACGATGTCGTGATATAAAGTAACCTGTCAAATGAGGGTTAAGCCAAAAGGAATGGTAGCCAAAATCTGTTAGAACAGCATAGGCAGGTGTGTTTAAATTATTTTTATATGCGGCAGCAGGAAAGGGATGGGTAAATAAGAATAAATCAGGGTTTAAACGAAGCTGAATTTGTTGAAGATACTTATAACAGTGATAGTTCAACAGGGAGGTAACATTTGTGTCATGTTGCAGGTGTTGCGTGAAATCATATGCTTTAGAGAAAACGCTTGGCATCCTCGTTATTGTTTTCAAATAGAGGGAGTTTGCCATTTGATAAATATATTTTTCTTCAAGCAGATCGATGATGCTCACTTCCTGTTCTTTGTTTAAGCCAAGAAGAGATTCTTTTAAGGCATAAGCCACTTGATTGTGTCCAGCACCAATGGATGCGGTAACTATGACGGTTTTTTTCATGTTCATACCCTCTTTTTTTATGTTTTTATGTGATTACATTGACAGTTTATCAGCAATAGCCTCATGCAACGTATACATTATGTTAAGGTAGGGTCATTTTTTTGTTAATCTGATGGAGTTAACGTTTATCACTTGCTAATGGGAGATGGTTACAGGTGCGAACAGTCATCAATCATGGCTTCCTCATTGATCCTGGAAATGGAGTTCATGCGAAATGGAATATTGCCATAGAGAAGGGAAAAGTGGCAGAAATATCAACGGATCCGTTGGATGGGGATGTGGAAATCGATGCATCAGGCCTGGTAGTATCTCCGGGTTTTATTGATGTGCACATGCACGAAGATCCTTTTGTGGCAGATGAAGGAAAGTTCCAAATATCAATTTTCGAGAGCGAACTTCAAATGGGTGTCACCACGGCCATTGGCGGTAACTGCGGTATTGGCACCATGGATCCCAAAGTTTATTTAGATGCAGCAGATCAGATAGGTTTGCCAGTGAACGTGGGATTGCTGGTTCCCCATGAATCACTTCGGTTGCAGGCTGGTGTTGATAACCGGTATGAGACTGCTTCGATGATTCAGATAGAAAAAATGAAATACCTGGCTACGGATTATCTGATGGCTGGCTGTCTGGGAATCTCTTTTGGCATACGATATATTCCAGGTATTACAGAACTTGAATTAATGGAAATAAGTTCGACGGCACAAAAATACAGTGCCATCATTGCGGCTCATTTGCGGAACGATGCAGACCATGTGATGAAGTCTGCAGAAGAGTTAATGAAAATTGGCAGAGAATTAGACCTGCCTGTACAGTTTTCGCATATGAACAGTATGGCAGGTTTTGGTCAGATGGAAATGTTTCTTCAGTGGATGGATCAACAAACACGGGAGGGCTTCGATGTCGCTGCTGACTGCTACCCTTACGAAGCTTTCAGCACCTTTATTGGTACGGCCACCTATGATGATGGATTTTTGGAACGGTATCAGGTTGGATATGAAGCCATTGAAGTGGCGGAAGGACCATACCGAGGAGAACGACTGACGGAGGAACTGTACCATTTTCTGAGAGACACTGCTCCGAAGACTCTGACCATTGCTCATGTGATGAAGGGTGAAGACGTTGAAAAGGCTATCCTGCATCCTGAGGTTATGATTGCCAGTGACGGTCTGATCAATGGAAGGCAGGGTCACCCAAGAGCTGCAGGCACCTTTCCCAGGGTGTTGGGAGAATATGTCAGGAAACGAAGGCTAATGACCCTCTACCAGGCGATTAACAAAATGACCGCAATGCCAGCCAGGCGGTTTGGCATCAAAAAAGGCACTCTGGAAAAGGGTGCTGACGCCGACATTACCCTCTTTAACCCTGACGCTATTGAAGACAAGGCCACGTTTAAAGACTCCCTTGCGCTGCCTGTGGGTATCAAAGGAGTGTGGGTCAAGGGTCAACTGGCACTTTGGGACGGTTCGATTATGCAGGCCCATGGAGGGAAATCAGTAAGATAATCCTGTTTATGAAGGGAGCTTTGCCATGAAAGCCTGGAAAATGGAAAAGGAATTGATGGAAAAAGCAGTTCCCAGGTTATTGACAGAAGAAGAGCAAACCTGGAACATGATTGAACCTCTGGAGAAGGCGGAGGATGCACGCATTAGACTTTGGTGGTACAGTGAAGTGCCAGGTTCCGGTGCGCCGGAACGATTGATCATCGCAGCCATTCAATCCATGGAAAACAGGGGTTACCAAGTGGAGGAAGCAGAAAAATTGATTGAACCTGGGTTAAAAGCCTTTAATGAGAATGACATGCCAGTTCTTCATCGCATTTCAGGGCAAATTTTTAACCTGATGAACCGGGCTGAAATCGATGAATCATCTCTTTATTGGCAATACAAAGGATACACAAGCTGGTTACAGCTAAAAGAAGCTGCTGCTTTTCCTGAACCAAAACCTGTTGACCTGACTTCGCCACGTTATGCAGAGCAGGTCTATGCAGGTTGGCTTGCCCAGATCATCGGGGGTGCCATTGGCACAGCCATGGAGGGGTATACTACGGAGAAGCTGAAGGAAACTTTCGGGAAGGTGGATGACTATGTGAGGCCTCCCAACACCTTTAACGATGACATTACATATGAACTGGCATTTTTAAAGGCCTTTGAAGAAAAAGGGCTGAAAGTGGCAGCTGAGGACATCGCTGACCAGTGGTTGGCACTTATTCCCTTCGGCTGGTCTGCTGAGGACATTGCCCTGAGAAATTTGAAGTTGGGCATTTACCCTCCCGATAGTGGCAGACTTCACAATCCTTTCTCTGAATGGATTGGTGCCCAGATGAGAGGGGCTGTTTGCGGTATGGTGGTACCTGGCAATGCCATGGAAGCAGCGCGACTGGCATGGTTGGATGGCAGTATATCCCACGCCAACAACGGCATCTTGGGAGAGGTGTTTAACGCTGTGCTCACCGCCAGAGCTTTTGTCACTTCAGACATGCGGCTGCTGTTGGAGGAAGTGGTGGATATGATGCCCCAGGACGCAGAGTATACCACCGTGGTCAAGTTTGCACTTAACCAGTGTCAACGATCAAATGACTGGGAAGTGGCCTGGCGGTCCTGTGAGGAAAAATACAAGCGATACAATTGGATTCACGTCTACCCCAACGCAGCTGCCCAGGTGGTGGCCTTGTGGTTCGGAGAGAATGATTTTAATGAGACAATGAACATCGTTGCCCTGGCCGGACAGGATGTGGATTGTAACGCGGCACAGATTGCCACCATGTTGGGCATTGCAAGAGGCCTTGATGCCATCGGCAACAAGTGGAGGGAACCCATTGGCGATGGCCTGGATACTTATGTGAGAAGCATGAAAAAAATGTCCATTACGGGCTTGGCCGAATGGACTGTGGAAGTGGCCCAAAGGGCCGCCAGTGAAGACTGAGTGGATGGAAACAGCTAACGGCTATCTTTGGATGAACGGACCCGTCGATATGAGTTAATTCTTTCGGCGTCTTTCTTTTCCAAGCCCCTTTCACCGGCAAGGTTTTCAAGGTGATGGGTAAACTCATGAAGCAAGGTTTCTTTCAGCCTTTCATACAAACGTTTTTCTGACAGGTTGCCATAAGCCTTCTTGAAGGAACCATAATAAAGAATGATCTGTCGTCCCATGGCGCTGCGTTGGTATTCCCCCATGATATAAAGCGGATAGTCAGGCTTGGTTTCAACGTGTTTCTTGGCATGTTCCACCAATACCACACCGCCACTTAACTCTTTGTAGAAATCATGAGGTATTTCATCTGATATGGTTTCCAGCATTTCATGCACCTGGTCGATACTTGGAAATTCTTTCATGATAAAATCTCCCCTCTATCCAACATCTCCCCCTCATCTTAACAAGAAAATCACTGCAGGGCAATTAATCAATTGGAAGTTGGGTATGGTTGAGGATATACCTTAAAGTGATATAGTAGATCTACAAACTAGGTTATAAAAGTATAAACCATGGAGGCAGACTATGATAAGAATATTATTGCGTAACATCATGGGGTATGACCTGCTGATTATCCTTCTGGCAGTTGTGAATGCAGCAGTGGTGTACCCAAGGACTAAACAATACAGTATTCTGTTGAAAAACCAGCTTCAACCCAAAATTTATGTACCAGTCAGTTTGCTGATTGACCGAGTGAAGGGCCGGGATGAATACAAATTGGACCTGAATGCATTGATAGGGATGCGAGCAGATGAGATTCATTATTACAGTATTTTTTCCGCTATCAACAGTGCCTTTCCAATGATGGGCATGCTTGGAACCATTCTTTCGCTGCTGCGCATGGTGGAAATGTCTCAGCAGACAGTGACTTTAAATTTCACAGTAGCTCTCACATCAACTTTTTGGGGACTGGTTTTTGCACTGGCCTTTAAGGCCGTAGATGCCACGTTATACCCCATGGTGGAACAAAACAGGGAAAACCTGAAAATGCTCCTTGAAAGGGTTGATTTGTACAGCGATGGGAGGATTTCCCGTGGAACGGAATAGATGGCTTGATTTTACCCCCTTACTGGATGTTTTTCTGATACTGCTCTTTGTGCTGTTGATCAACAGGCAGATCAGTGAAAATCAACTGGAAAATACCTATGCGGCTGAAGTGGAAGCTTTAATTGGGCAAAACAACCAACTTCATATTGCTCTGAGACAATTGGAAGAACAGGAATCTTCAGGTGCACTTAATAGATTTGATGATCAGGTTAAATATCAATTTTTGAAGGAACAGGCTATTGTCATCGACCTGGAAATCAAAACTACGTTAAACAGGTTATGGATTAACGAAGAGCCCACATCCATCTATCTGGTGAACAACGAGGAACGACGGGAAAACCAGAAAAGCAGAATTAAGCAGGAATTGGTGCGGGAATTCCAGCGACAAAGTGGAAAGGGCACCCTGTTACTGGTCACACTGGACACCGATGAACAAGTCTATCGCTACGCTTACCTGATCATGCAGGAAGCTGCCCAGGAATGGGTGCGTGAGCGACCGCTTCCAGCATCATACGTATTACAGATTCGCTAATAGCACAGATACGAAAACATCGATGGTAGGTTAAAACTATTGAAAGGGTGAAAAGCCATGTTGCTAAACCGAGACAAAAAGAAAAGAAAAGGCGGACGCTATTTTCGGCTGGCACTGCTTATTGTGATACTGTTGATCTTGCTGGTACTTTTGTTTGGAGAGCAGTGGGGCATAGGGCAGGGAGATTTATTGAGGCTGTTTAGCAGGCAGGAGACACCTTCTCAGGAAGAGGAAACAATTGAAGACACAAGCGTTGAAGACAGCGATGCTTACAGGGAAGTGAAGGTATTGGTAACAGGCAATGCCATTCAGGTGGATGAAATGCCGTTTACCCTGGAAGGCTTTGATGCGTACCTGGTCTCTTTGCAAGAAAATATCTTGATCGTATTGGTGGACGAAGAAGCCAATTATACCCTTTTTACAACCATTGAAGAAATGATTGAAGCGAATGGGATTTCTTATGTGATTGAAGAATAAGGATGCAACAAACAGAAACACCGCCAACCAGGCGGTGTTTTTAGGTGCCGCAATAGGTACGGTACGGCACATTTGATGGTGGAGGCGGAGCGGTATAAGGCTCTTTATTCGATGAATGGTCATAAGGTGTTGCCAGGGCCTCCATCAAGGCATGTAACGGTGCAAGATCACTTTGGTTTACGGCTGATCCCAGAGCTGCTTCCACTTGATGATTTCGGGGAATCACAGCAGGGTTCGATTGCTTCATCAGTGATAAAACTTCACCCTTCAACTGTGGCTGTTTCTGTGTCCTTTGTTGCCACCGTTGTCGCCAATCATGAAAGCCATCAACATCAGGACAGGTTTCATTCATTAATTGAATGAATGTATTGGTAAAATCAAGTTGGTGGTCTTCCATTAAATGCAACAAATCTTTGATCATCGTTTCATCTTCAGGGTCCTGATTAAAAAGCCCCAACTTAGACCGCATTCCCTGAAGCCAATGCTGGTGGTAAAGACCAGTATATTTGTTTAGTTCTTCCTGGGCCATTTTAATGGCGATAGGTTGTTCTGAATGGAGTAACGGAACCAGGGTCTCCGCAAAACGGGAGAGGTTCCAGCCACCGATGGTGGGTTGGTTGCCATAGGCGTAGCGACCCTGTCTATCGATTGAACTAAAAACCGTTTGAGGATGGTATGTGTCCATGAAAGCGCAGGGACCGTAGTCAATGGTTTCGCCGCTGATTGTCATGTTATCTGTGTTCATGACGCCGTGAATAAACCCCACCAGCTGCCATTTTGAAATCAATGACGCTTGGCGTTGAATGACTTCTCTAAGCAGCATCAGATATGCCTGGGTGTTAACAGTGTCGATTCCATGTTCTCTATCACTTTCGGATAACTCAATATGTGGGAAATGCCTACTGATGGCATAATCTGCCAATGCTTGTAAAGCCGTAATGTCTCCTTTTTGAGCAGCGAATTGAAAGGTGCCTACCCGAAGATGACTGGCGGCAACCCGGGTGAGGATGGCGCCGGTCAGGGGTGTTTCTCGAAAAACAGGATCAGCGGTGACCACCACTGCCAGGCTGCGGGTGGTGGGAATTCCCAGAGCAAACATGGCTTCACTGATGATGTACTCCCTCAGCATTGGACCCAGAGCTGCCCGGCCGTCGCCACCACGGGAATAAGGGGTGGGTCCGGAACCTTTTAGTTGTAGATCAAACCGGTTGCCATGGGGGGTGATTTGCTCTCCCAGCAGCAGTGCACGGCCATCACCCAGAATGGTAAAATAACCAAACTGATGGCCGGCGTAGGCCTGAGCAATGGTTTTCAGTTCTTCCGGAGGCTTATTACCAGAAAAAATTTCAGCACCAATACTGCCTTCCAGTTCATCTGTGTTTAACCCTAATGCCTGCGATAAAGGACGGTTAAAAACAACTATTTTAGGAGAAGAGACCGGTGTGGGTTGAATGTGTGTATAAAAAATGTCCGGCAGAAGTGTGTAGCTGTTTTTCAGGTCAAAACCATACATCGTTTCCAGCTCCATTCCTTAGCAAAATAGATAACATCATGTTCTATTAGTACCACCGTGTGTTCCACCGAAACATGACAACATTAAATAAAAGAACTGGTTTCCTGTAGGGAGAAACCAGTTATGAGAAGGATCAGTCGTCGGATGGAATTTGTTCTTCGGGCGCCTCTGGTTCAGGAATCGTATCAGGTCTTTCACATCCTGCCAGTGGTGTAGCAAGCATAACAGCGATCAATACCAATGCAATCATTCTTATCATTTTTTTCATGTAATTTCCCTCCTAAAAAATGTCTCGTTGTGGCGAATTGTGTCTTTAGGTCGAAATTGCAGCCCTCACCTCCCTTATGAGTTTAGCCATACTATTTATTACATAACCGAATAAAATGTATTTTAAACATATATGCCGTTGTATATGTTTAAGACTAAATTGTACATGGACAAAGAATATCTGATCATAATAGTGTAAAATGTTACGTAAGGAGACAAGCTTCTACGTATATAAAGCTGGAGAACAGGGAATAATATATCTTGAAATCGAAAACCCTATAAAAGCGAAGAATGAAAACCTGGGAGGGACAAAAATGGGTTTGTTTGATAAAGCCAATGAATTAAGGGAATTTGAAGGAAAAGATTCGAAAAATGCGGGTTATACAACCATGCAAAGAAAGGTTCTAAAAGAAGGAGGGATCGGTAAATGGAAAAGTTTACTGGTCATGGTCATGGGCCTGTTTTTTGCCCTTTCCCTGACAGGCTTTGAATTTGCACTCAAACACCCTGAGGTAGAAGGGTTGTTACACCAGTTATTCTGGGTTGGCTTGATTGTTTCCATTGTAGGGGTATTACTCATTCCCTTTGGGATGTATCAATTCATCAAAAGTTTCAGTTTCGGAAAAAACCTGGATAAACAGGATTCTTAGCGGTGGTAGACATCGAATAAACAGAATTTTTGCTTGTTTTTAACGCTGCGACGTAAACAAGAAGCTATTTGAATTGGAATCAAAAAGAAAAAATTAGTTAAATAATTAACAAATTATCAGAACTAATTTCATTTATCTTTGTTATACGGTTAACCCGGTGCCATAATCGGGTAATCTAATAATATCGTTTGATAAGTCTGAACGGAGTGTAGTTGATATGAATAAAAAGACAATGAAAAATGTGGCCTTGCCCTTTCTACTTATACTGATGGGTTTTGGTGTTATATCTCTTTCAATCGCGTTATTTTGGGAAATTTCAGAAAATGTGTTAAACCAACAAATAAACGTGTTTAATAATTTTGTGATAGATTTTTTTCAATATACTTTTTCTCCGCAATTCGATGACGTGATGATTTTTATTACTGAACTGGGGTCAGTATGGTTTATAGCTGTAGTTGGTCTTTTTATTGCTTTGGTTCTCTGGTTTAAAAAAAGAGATAAATGGGGAATTTTGTTCTTAACACTATCAGTTGGTGGTGGTGGCTTAATTATTATGGCGTTAAAGCGCTACTATCAAATAGAGCGGCCGTCTATAAATGAACAAATTGATGCAATAGGATATAGTTTTCCCAGTGGACATGCTATGGGTTCATTAATTCTCTATGGTTTCATCGTCTATCTCATAATAAGAAGCAAGTTATCTAAGGCTAAAAAAATAAGTTATTCTGCTGTGTTAATTTCACTGATAATTCTTATAGCAATTTCCAGGGTTTATTTAAACGCTCATTTCCCAAGCGACGTGATCGCTGGACAGGCAGGTGGACTCGCATGGCTATTGGCCTGCATCATCTCTTTAGAAGTCGTAAAGATAAAAAGGCGTAATGATTTTCAGCCCCTTAAATTAATCGGGAACTTGATTGAAAGATATAATCAGTTAAAGTAGTAAATGCAGGAGGCATATGAAATGAAAAAAATTAAAATATTATTTATAGGATTAGCTGTATTTCTAGTTATCCTACTGGTGTGGGGTTTAATTGAGCCTTATACCTTCAGTGTAGAAGAAGAGCAAGCTGTGATCCCTAATCTCCCAGAAGATTGGGAAGGAGAAAGAATAGCAGTCGTTACAGATTTTCAAATAGGTATGTGGATGGATAATGACTCAGTAATACCCAGAGTCGTTGATAGAATGATTGAAATGGAACCAAAAGTAGTTCTCATCTTAGGTGATTTTGTATATCACTCTGCTAACGATCATAAGACGCAGATGGAAACAGCGATTGATCACATAAGGCCTTTAACTGAAAATAATTTTAAAGTGTATGCTGTGTTAGGAAACCACGATTATTCTTTAGCCAAGAAGGATGACCCCATAAACAGGGAAACTGCCCAGCGCGTTACTTCCAAGTTAGAGGAAATTGGGATTGACGTGTTGAATAATGAATCAGCAGCTCTTTCTTTGATAGATGGAAATGTCAGCGATGATAAAAATGCGAATAATACTTTGTATATAGCAGGGTTAGGTTCTTATTGGGCAAATGAAATGGATGTAGAAAAGACGTTCAATAGTTTCCCTACAGAAGCCCCAAGATTTGTAATGATTCACAATCCAAAATCGTTTACACTGCTCCCTCCAGATACCGCTCCCATAGCAGTAGCGGGACATACTCATGGAGGACAATTCAGAGTACCCTTTTCTTCTACTTATTCTTATTTGGATTTAACGTCAGAAAAGGAAATTCGTGTTGATGGATGGATTGAACCAGAACAGGAAGACAACTCTAACAGGTTGTATGTAAATAGAGGAATCGGAATGAGTTTGGTACCAATGAGAATTAACTGCTCTCCTGAAATAACGATGTTTACCCTTCGTTCAAAGTAAAGACTTCTACTTAGTCATTGGACACATCCAAAGTAACCAGGATCATGGAAAGGATGAAGGAGATGAAAATCGTTGTGTTGACGGGTAGTCCTCATCTAAAAGGGACGACATCTGTATTGGCGGATGAATTTGTGGCAGCTGCTCAGAAAGCTGGCCATGAAGTGGTGCGCTTTGACACCGCACAAATGCAAATTCACCCCTGCACTGGGTGTGATCAGTGTAAAAAAGTGGAAGAAACATGTATTTTTAAGGACGATATGTTGCAGGTTTATCCTAAAATGAAAGAAGCGGAAGTTGTGGTTTTTGTCTCTCCCCTGTACTATTTTGGAGTCACAGCCCAGTTAAAAAGTGCCATTGACAGGTTTTATGCCATTAACCTTAAGCTAAGAGAAAATCCAACCAAAGCCTACTTACTGGCAGCCGGGGCGGATGTGGATGACTGGGCTATGGATGGCATCACAGCTCATATGAAGACCATGTGTCGCTACCTGAACTGGGATTATCAAGAAGGTGTGCTGGCTCTGGGAGCCGGAGTCCCGGAAGATCTTGAGAACACTGATTATCCCAGACAAGCGAGAGAGCTGGGAACGCATCTGTCATAAGGGATGATATTGAAAGTAAAATGCCTTCAGTCTGTTAAAAACTGCCTGGAGGCTTTTCATTTAAAGTGTTAACTGTTTCTGCTGATTAAAAAAACTTTTTGCGCCTAGGTGCACCATAAGAAATACCGTCAGGGTAACGCTGCCGGCAATCCCCAGCATGATAGCGATTTGGTATTCTATGGCGGTGGTGGGAGAAACACCTGATAAAATCTGGCCTGTCATCATTCCCGGAAGAAAAACGATGCCCATGCCAAGCATTGAGTTGATGGTTGGTAGAATAGCCGCATCAAAGGCACCATTGGCCAGGGAGCGAACCGCTTCCTGAGGTGTGGCACCCAGCATCAGGGAACCTTCAATTATATGACGCTGCTTATGGATGCCATCCACCAGATTGCTGGCTCCCAGGGCAATACCGGTCATGGAGTTGCCAATGATCATGCCACCCAAAGGGATGAAATACTGAGGATGGTACCAGGGGTTCAGCCGGATGACTACCAGAATGAAAAAAAACAAACTCAAAGCTGTACCACTGATCATGGCGAAGGCAATGATTTGCTTCATGGCTGTGCTTAAGGGTGACTTAATCCGTTTGTAGATGTTAAAGACGGCGAAAGTTTGCATCAAAAGGATCGCCAGCAATGTGATGGCAGGGTGGGGGTTCTCAAAAACAAGTACCAGTACATAGCCTGTCAGCATCAGCTGAAGGGTCATTCTGACACTGGCCAGTAATATGTCCTTTTCCCGGGGGATTCCCTTGGCCTTAACGATGACGATCAATACTATTACAAAGACATAAGCAGCCGCCAGCTGCGAAAAGCTCAGTTCAATGATCTCTGACACTTAGGCACCTCCTGGCATTGGTTTAGGACTTCCATTTTCAAAAGTGATGTGATCGCCGCCAATGGATTCTGCCAAGGCTTTAGAGTGGGTGACCATGACCAGGGTTTTTCCTCTTTTATGCACATAATCAGTTATGCGGCTGATCACCAGAGACTCCGTTTCCTCATCCAGGGAAGAAGAGGGTTCGTCCAGCAACAGCACTTCAGGGTACATTAACAGCACCCTTCCAAGGGCCAATCTTTGTTTCTCTCCGCCGGAGAGGTTGGAAGGGTCTTCATCCAGTGTTTTTCGCAGTTTAACCATTTCCATCATTGATTTCAAAACATCGTCAGAAACCCCGGGCTTTTCTGAAAAGCGAAGGCCTATCAACAGGTTTTCTCTGATGCTTCCCGGGAAAACCAAAGAATCCTGGGCCATCATCACCACCTGGCGGCGCAGTTGTACCGGATCATAGCTTTCCAGGGGCTGGCCAAGATAAGTGATTGTTCCTGCATCTGGGGTTTTCATACGGTTTAACAGCTTCAACAACGTGGTTTTGCCTCCGCCACTTTCCCCGGTGATGCAAGTGATCCGGTTGCCCTCGATGATTAGGTCTGGTATGTGAAGAATCTTATGGAGACGTATATTTTTCAACTGAAACATAGTATTCTTCCTTTCGTTTGGGATCAACTCATTTAATGGTCAAAGCCTCAACCCTTTGGCTGATGGGTGGATGGGAATATGTCATTTTCACCACCAATGGATGGGGTGTCAGGTTGGCAAAGTTTTCTCTGGCCAACACCTTTAAAGCACTGATCATGGCGTCACGATATCCTGAGTCAGCGGCAAAGGCATCAGCACGATATTCAGCTTTTCTGGAAATATGGGATAATGGAATGCCCACCACAATACCCACGGGCTCCATGAGAATGCCAAAAAGAATCAGGGCAAACCCCATGTGGGCAACGCCAAAGCCAAATGCCTGTGACAGGGAATCAGAAGAGAGAAAAAAGGTCAACAGCACCAGCACCACACTCATATGGATCATAGAGATTACAAATTGCCGCAGCACATCCTTGTGCTTGGCGTGCCCTATTTCGTGGGCCAGTACACTGACAATTTCATCTGAGCTGCATTTTTCAAGTAATGTGTCAAAAAGAACGATCTGCTTAAATTTACCAAAACCAGAGAAATATGCGTTTAATTTGGATGAACGTTTGGAGGCATCCATTACGCTTATTTTTTTTACCTCATAACCCGTTGAAATGGCCAGGTCGTGGATCTTGTCATATAATTCACTGGGAGGTAAGGGGGTCAATTTGTTAAAAAGACGTACAAATACTTTGGTATACAGGAGGTTGATCAGCAAAGCGACACTGACCATCAGCAGCCACGCGTAGAGGATAAAGCGATTTCCCATACGAAGGTACAATGTAAGCAGTGTGTAGAGAATACCTCCGCCCAGTAAGATTGCCAAAATAATGGATTTCAACTGATCCAGCAGAAAGGTTTTGACTGTGGCTTGATTAAAACCATAGCGTTCTTCAATGCTGAAAGTGCGGTACCACTGAAAGCCAATGCCCAGAACAAAGCTGATGGTACCATAAAAGCCCAGAAACAAAAGGGTCTGAAGAACAGGTTCCTGGGTAATTCCATCAGCCAGTTCTGCAAGAGCAGGGAATAATCCAAAAGATAAAAACAGTATAAGCAATACTGTGTCCAATACTTTTTCGACGATGGATATCCGGTGATTTTCCATTGTATAGTTTAACCATTTGTCGTAGGCGCTTTGGTCGTAGACATCTGCCACATTCGAAGGGATAGGCTGGTTACGGTGTTTGAAATTTAAAGTGGACAAAATCAGGTCTATCAGGAAAACAGTTAGAATAATTATTAGGGTGAGTGTAAACATTTGTTCCTCCTTTAGAAAAAGAATTATGGTTAGTTGAATTAATGACGATTGATAATGAAATCAGTCCTTTTATTATGAGGGGTTTAATGCCCTCAGTCAAGGTAATTATTGGGATGTTTCCATCATTACAGCATGCAATGCGTATCCTATACCCAGCGAAAGACAAAATTATGCCAGGCTTTCATTCCCTGAGTTAAATGCGAAAGGTCATTATTAAAGGGTAGGTTATTGGGTAGTTTTGCATTATAATAAAAGGAATGACGTGATGACAGAAACTGGGAGCTGAAGGCATTGAAGGATAGCAAAACAACAAAGTGGAAAACAAGCTTGTATTATATTGTCGTACTTTGTACATTACTGGTGTTTTGTTCAGGGAGTCTGCAGGTTAATGCACTCTGGAGGGATGATAGTGTACCTTCTTTTGAGGTGATAGACCGGGCCAGTGGATTATCAAACCTGTCAGTTTCCTCAATGATACAAGACCGCAATGGCTTTCTGTGGTTTGGAACGCAAGGTGGGTTAAACCGGTATGATGGTCGGAACATGCATGTAATTCGCCATAACCCATTTGATGACCAGGGCTTGGTGCATAACCTGATCCAGACCATGTATTACGATGAGCAAAGCCACGAATTATGGATTGGTACTTATCAAGGGGTTTCCCGGCTGCTCATAGACGAAAACACATTTATCAATTACACAGTGGATCAGGATGGCCTGACGAATCCGGTGGTCATTGCCATTGTCATTGATGCATCAGGATATGTTTGGATGGGTACCATGAATGGGTTAAACCGACTGGACACCACAACGGGGGAAATAACGCAGTATGAAATTCCTGGCCAAGTGGTGCGGGCTTTGCATGTGGATGATGAAGGCAAGCTTTATATTGGAAGTTACGAAGGAGTACTGTTTTATAATGAAGTGACAAATACCGTTGAAAAAATTGATTTGGACTTACCATCGCCCTATGTAATGGTGATTAAAGAACCTGCTCCTGGTGTGCTAACACTAGGCTTGTGGGATGGTGGGGTGGCTGATGTTGACCTGGTCACAGGAAGAGTGGATACGAGTAGCTATGTAGACAACAGGGTCTATGCCATACATGAAACCGAGGATGGTACTCGATGGGTGGGTACCTGGGGAGGCGGGTTGTTTATTGACCAACCTGACGGAACAAGAGATCATGAACCGGGAGACGGAAAGGATGGTTCATTGCCTCATCCCGTGGTTTACTCATTGCTGGAAGATCACTCAGGAATCGTGTGGATTGGAACCAATGGGGGTGGACTATGTAAGGTGAATCCCCGGAAAAGCAATTACGTCAGGTTATCCCATGACCCGGAAGAAGATAACAGTTTAAGTGCAGGCAAGATTAACGCCATTTTGCGTGATGATGAAGGGTATTTATGGACTGCTGTGTATAATGTGGGTGTTGACAAATACGACCCGGAAACAGAAACCATCACAAAATACAGATTTGATTCCCAGGTGGAAGGTTCCTTGCCCTCGGACAATGTGGCCACATTGTATTTAGGAGATGATGGTACGTTGTATTTTGGCACTGGTGCTGGTGTAGTGGTATATGAAAAAGAACTGGACAGGTTTACCACGCTGGATATACTGCCAGAAGAGTCCATTGTTTATGCCCTTGAGCAACAAGACCATTATTTATGGATTGGCACTTATACCCAGGGTGTATACCGGTACAATGTTGAAACAGGAGAATTAAGGCAATACAAGCATGGCAGCGATGGCAGGAGCACACTGTCAGATAACCTGGTATATGACATTGAGGCTGATTCCAATGGAAATCTTTGGGTGGGCACCAACAATGGCCTTAATGTAATGAGAAAGGGCGAAGATGCTTTTGCTTTCTATCATCGAAAAGCAGGGGACTATTCCCAATTGGCCAGCAATACCATACGTACCATCCTGGAAGACAGCCGGGGAAATATCTGGTTTGGACTGGTTGGCGGCGGGATCAGTCAGTACGATGATGAGACGGATACGTTTAACAGTTACACCGAAGAGGACGGCATGGCCAGCAATGTGGTTACCGGTTTATTGGAAGGTCCCAATAAACAAATTTGGGCTGCCACCCACAATGGTCTTTCCATCCTTGACCCGGAAACTGGTGAAATTATTAACCTGACACCTGATGACGGTATTGGAGGGTGGGAGTTTAATAGTGGGTATTATCAGGATGATAATGGTACTTTACTGTTTGGAGGTATTCATGGCATCACTATGATCCCTGGGTTAACCTCTGATGATTACCTGGAACCGCCACAAATGTATATTAAGGGGATAGAGTTGTTTCAGGAACCATTGATGACACACAGAATGGTGTTCAATAATGAGAGCCTGGAATTGGGTGCCAAAGAAAACTTTTTAAGTTTTAACTTTGTGGCACTGGATTATGATGCACCAGAAAAAACAAGATACTCCTATTATTTAGAGGGTTTTGACAGTGGGTGGATTTATGCGGGTACCAGAGATTACGCCACCTACTCCAACCTGCCGTCGGGGGATTATCGTTTTATGGTCAAGGCTGAGACAGCCAAAGGCATTCAATCAGAAGCAGCTGAAGTGTCATTTACCATTGCCACCCCCTGGTATCAAAGCAATGTTGCGTATTTGTTATACATGGCAGTCGTTGTACTGGCCATTGTCATGTTGCTAAAGGTACGGGAAGGACAGCTTATCAGCAGGCAGAATGCTGTGCTGGAGGCTGTCAATTTAAAACTGGAAGATGCCAATCAGCAGTTGGAAGCATTGTCTACCAGTGACCCCTTAACAGGGCTTTATAACCGCAGGTACTTCAATACTGTGTTTGAAGAACATTTTCTGCTGGCCAAAAGAAGTCAACGACCCATTTCCGTCGTGATGTTTGATATTGACCGCTTTAAGGACATTAACGACCATTATGGGCATATGGCAGGAGATGAAGTGTTGATTCATGTGGGGGCAGCAGCGGCTGCCACCCTTCCCAGGTCAACAGACTTCATTGCCAGATTTGGTGGTGACGAGTATGTGGTGGTATTGTACGACACGGATCTTACGGGAGCTTCAAAAGTGGCAAAAAACATTAAAGAAGCAGCTGAGGCGATTGTGCTGAAACATGAAAACAGGGAGTACAGGCAACTGATTAATATAAGTATGGGTGTTGTCAGCCGGGTGCCGGCAAGGGAAGATGCGGCGTCCGAATTGATATCACAGGCAGACAAAGCATTGTATAAAGCGAAAAAAGAAGGAAGAAATCGGATAAGATACCATCAGGATAATATGTAGTGAAATAATGAGTAAGCACAAGCGGTGTTTTCATATGCTTGTGCTTATTTTTTTACGAAATGAAGCTGTAAGGTTTTAGTTTTCTTCCGAGTTAGTCAGGACGGTTCTGATTTGATGGTGCCGGAAATAGTCTGCATAAAGACTGGGGAAATCATTGGATATGACAGTGTGAACCTTATTAAGCTCCGCCACCGGGTAAATGGCAATGCGATCATATTTTGAGCGATCTGCCATAAGAATCCACTGGTGAGCCATGGTGGAAATATGGCGAAAGACATAAGTACTGATGACGGAATTCACTGTTAACCCTGCTTTGACATCAATGCCGGAAATACTGGTGAAGGCTTTGTTCACATAAATGGATTCAGTGAATTTTTGAGGTTGCTCCCAGCTGGAAAAAAGAGTAATCTCGTCAGTGGACGTGACTTCGCCGCCAATCAGGTAGACTTTTGAAACACTGTGGAGCAAGTCCTGAAGGGCAGTAATGTTATTGGTCACGACAGTCAAATGATGAAAACGTTCCAGTTTTCTGGCGAGAATGCAACAGGTTCGTCCAGAGCCTAAGAAAATACAATCTCCCTCTTCGATTTCCTCGCAGGCTTTCTCCGCCAGGGCTTGCCGTTGGGAATCCTGGTAAAAATCAGGTATTTGTGGTTGATTATTTTTTTGAGATTCCACTCTCTGGGCGCCGCCATAAAAACGCTTTGCCAACCCCTCTTTTTCAAGGGAAGCTAAATCTTTACGAATGGACACAGTACTAACGCGAAACTGTTGGCTCAGGTCATTGACCATTACTTTGCCTTGTTGCTGGAGCATTGCTTTGATTTCTTCTATACGTTTAACAGACATAAAGACATCTCCTCGCATCATAAAAGAACAAAAATCTTTCACTCTGATTATAAACGAAAGGCTTAAGATCTGTCAATTGAAAGTGTGAGAATGGTTATACGAGTTGACAATTCACAGTGAAAGGTTTATTCTATAAATATAACAACAACGGAAATAAAACGAAACAAACGAAACCAAGGAGGTGATGAGGATGAATTTTCCAACAGGACGCGACATGGACATAATTCTGGCGGGTCGCGCAGGCATCGATTTGAATACAGACCGGTATAATAGTCCCTTTGCAGAAGTACCTTCCTTTACCAAAACCGTGGGGGGATCGCCTGCCAACATTGCCCAGGGCACATCAAAACTTGGACTTAAAACAGGTTTTATTGGCAAAGTATCTGGAGACGGCATGGGTGATTATATTTTCCAAACATTTAAGAAAGCTGGTATTAATGTGGAGGGGGTCATGGCTGACAAGACAGGTGCGCGCAACTGTCTGGCCATTACAGAGATTCTCAGCCCCACCAACAGCGGATCATATCTCTATCGTGAAAATACAGCTGATTTATTATTGGAGCCTGCAGAAATCAGTGAAGCCTACGTTAAACGTTCAGCTGCTGTTTTACTTTCTGGTACGGCTTTTTCAGAGAGCCCCTCCAGGGAAGCCATGCTTATCCTGATGACCTTTGCCAGACGTCATGGAACGAGGGTGATGCTTGACTTGGATTATCGGCCTTATGGATGGCGAAATCATGAAGAAACAGCCCTCTACTATTCCCTGGCAACGGAGTATTGTGACGTGGTGATCGGCAACCGGGAAGAATTCAATGCCATGGAGTATTTGTCCATGCCGGAGAACAGGGATGACAAGCGTTCAGCTGAGGCTTTGTTTTCCAAAGGAGTGAAGCTGGTCATTGCCAAGGATGGCGCCAAAGGATCAAGTGCCTATTTACCAGAGGGAAAAGTGATCAAAAAGGGCGTGATTCCCACTAACATCAAAAAGACCTTTGGGTCAGGTGATGCCTATGCGGCAGGATTGCTTTACGGACTGTTCCGCCAGTGGCCATTGGAAGATGCCATGGAATTGGGTTCTGCCTGTGCATCCATTGTGCTGGCAGGAGACAGCTGTGCCGGAGCGTTACCAACGCTGGATGAAGCCCAAGAACACTTGCGCAAGCATCCACTGAAGGCGTATGATGATAGAGAGGATGAAGACTAATGAAAGAAATTAATCAAATGATTAATGAGGCGTCCTCTCGGAATATGATCGTTCCAGGCTTTAATATTTTTGGACATGAAGAAGCTTTGGCAGTGGTTAAAGCAGCAGAAAGAGCGGCTACACCAGTGCTTCTTATGGTGAACAGGAGTGCCAGACAAGCCATGGCCATTAAACACTGGGGAGCTCTCTTTTCTTCCATAGTAAAAATGGCTGAAGTACCCATTGGTGTTCACCTTGATCATTGCACCGACTTGGACTTAATTCAGGAAGCCATTGAAAGCGGTTTTACTTCTGTGATGTATGATGGCTCCAAATTATCCCTTGATGAAAACATCAGGAACAGCCGTTTTGTTGTTAAGTATGCGGCTTCCCGGGATGTGGCGGTGGAAGGTGAAGTAGGGAGTGTTCCTTATGACGACTTAGGAGAGAAACTGGGAGATTTCACCACACCGGAGGAAGCCAAACGTCTGGTAGAAGAATCTGGGTTGGACTGGCTGGCAGTTTCCGTGGGAAATATTCACCGGTTGACTGACAGAAAATCAACCATCGACTTTCAGGCATTACAGGCCATTGAAAATGCGACGAAGGTACCCCTTGTGATTCACGGAGCATCAGGCATCCGGGATGAGGACATGGAACAACTTAAGAAATCAAAGGTCGCAAAAGTCAACATTGGAACAGCTTTGCGGCAAGTGTTTGGACAATCTCTTCGCCGTGAGATGCTGGCTTCTCCTGAAGTTTTTGACCGTATTACACTGTTGAAAAACCCTATGAATCTTTACGAAGAAAAAGCGTATGCATTGATCTGTCAATTAAAAGAATAAGTTGTTGCTCTATAAATAAAATGATTGTAAATAAGAAAGAGGTGCTGTTAATGAGAATTCATCGGGACAAACCTTTTGAGGCTGGCTACAACGCCATCACATCCATGGATGGTGAACACAGTGACATGATGATGGATTTTGGCATTTTAAAATTGATGCCGGATGAACATTATGTTGATAACTTACCGTATGAAAGAATATTTCTGATTTTATCAGGACAAATTGACGTTTATTGGGAAGGTCGTAATGAACGGGTATCCCGGGAAAGTTTTTTAGACGACAATGTTTGGTGTTTAAACGTGCCGAAAGATGTAACGGTAAAAATTGTTGGTATTGCAGAGGACAGTGAATTGGCTGTTGTCCGGACAGAAAATGACAAAGTGTTCACTTCTGTTGCCAGAACAAAAGACTCAGTCATTAAAGAAGTGCGCGGCGAAGGTACCATGAACGAAACTGGCACACGGATTGTTCGAACTGTTCAGAACGTTGATCTGTCACCGGATTCAAACATCATGTTTGGGGAAGATGTGCACTACCCTGGTAAATGGGCAGGGTTTCCCTCGCATCATCACCAACAACCGGAAATCTATTTTTACAAACTGCAACCGGAAAATGGATTTGGGCTCATGAAACTTGGCGATGAAGCCGTTTTACTTGAAAACAACGATACCGTTAAAATAGCACCTAATCTGGTACATCCCCAGGTGGCGGCCCCCGGTTATGCCATGTATTTTCTTTGGATGATTCGCCATTTGGAAAACAACCCTTATTTGGCACCAACCTTTGAAGATGAACATGTATGGGTTGAACAACCTGATGCTAAAATTTGGCCTGAAAAGTGATCGTTTAGTTAAGGCTCAGTTTATAAAGAAAAGAGGGAAACGATGGGACAAACAGTGAGATTAACCATGGCTCAGGCACTTGTACAATTCTTGAAAAACCAGTATTTGAGTTGCGAAGGTGAAGAAACCCCTTTTGTTCACGGTTTTATGGGTATTTTTGGTCATGGTAATGTGGTTGGGTTAGGACAGGCGCTGGAACAATACAAAGATCAGGTAACCTTTATACAGGGTAAAAATGAACAGGACATTGCCCACGCTTGCATGGCCTATGCTAAACAAAAACGAAGAAGGGCTATCTACGCCTGCACTGCTTCTATTGGTCCAGGCTCCCTAAACCTGGTGACGGCGGCTGGCACAGCTACGGTGAATAGAATTCCTTTGTTATTACTACCTTCAGATACTTTTGCAGACCGGCAGCCAGACCCTGTTTTGCAACAGGTAGAGGTAGAGTCTGATTATACCGTCAGTGTTAACGATGCGTTTAAACCTGTGAGTAAATACTGGGACCGCATCACCAGACCTGAACAACTTATGACTGCCTGCCTAAACGCTATGCGGGTGTTGACAGATCCGGAGCGCACCGGGGCCGTTACCCTTTGTCTGCCCCAGGATGTTCAGGGAGAAGCATATGATTATCCGGAGGACTTTTTTGCCAAAAGAATGTGGTATATGGACAGAATGCCACCTTCCATGGATGCTGTTCAGCGTGCATCAAAGCTCATAGCTGGAAAGAAAAAACCTTTTATTATCTCTGGTGGTGGCGTACGGTACAGTGATGCTGGCGAAGCAGTGGCAGCTTTTTCGAAGAAATTTGGGATACCTGTGGCAGAAACACAGGCTGGAAAAGGAGAAATAAATGGGGATCACCCCTATTACACCGGCTGTGCAGGCATTTGCGGCACCTTGTCTGCCAACCGGTTGATGAAAGAGGCAGATGTGATTATTGCGGTGGGAACAAAACTGAATGATTTTGTCACCCATTCCAAGGGAGGATTTCAGCATAATCAGGTGCCTTTGGTCTCAATTAATGTGAGCCGCATGGATGCCATGAAAATGGATGCACTTTCAATAACAGCTGATGCCAGAGAAGGTATTGCAGCATTGACTGAAGTGCTTGAAAACGCAGTCTATCAGACTGATTTCAGTGATGAAATAAACAAAGCACAGGAAGCTTGGAACACAGAACTGGGGAGGTTAATGCAAATTGACCCTGAAGAGGGAATGTCGCAAACCCGAGTACTGATGGAGTTGAACCAGCTATTCCTTCCATCAGACATTGTTGTTTCCGCTTCTGGCAGTTTGCCATCAGACCTGGAACGTATTTGGTCTGTGAAAAACCCAGGCACTTATCATCTGGAATATGGATTCTCATGCATGGGCTATGAAACTGCAGGTGCTTTCGGTGTTAAACTGGCGGAACCAGAGGCAGAGGTGTATGCTTTTGTTGGTGACGGTGCTTTTTTAATGACGCACTCTAATTTGGTGACCAGCCTTCAGGAACGAAAAAAAATCAATGTGTTGCTCTTTAACAACAGTGGTCACCAATGCATTCGCCAGCTCCAGAATGGTAAAGGCATTGATACGTATGGTACAGAGTTTAGATTCCGCGAACCGGGTGAACACGGATGGTCCGGCGAATGCCTGCCCATCGATTTTACCAAGGTGGCGGAGGGTTACGGTGCTAAAGCCTACAGGGTGAGCAACTTATCGCAACTGAAAGAAGTCCTGGAGCAAAGCAGACAAGACCAAATTTCTACCCTGATTCAAATTGATGTGTTACCAGGAACCATGACAGAGGGTTATGAAAACTTTTGGAGAGTGGGAACTGCAGGCAGTGCTCATAAAGACACTGTGAAAGAGGCCCACGAAGAAATGATGTCCGCTGTTAAATCATTGAGAAAATATTGAAAAGGGTGATCAGATGAACAAAAAGGCACTTCATACCAAATCAATCTGGAAAAGCAACCTGATTTCTGATATTCGGATTGCCCGCCAAGCTGGCTTTGATGCAGTGGAAATGGCTGGTGACAAGGTGCATGATTACCTGGCTGCGGGCATGTCGGTTGATAAAGTCAAAGAAACGATGGCAAAATATAATATGAAAATGATCAGTATCAATGATGTTGCTTATGTTGAGCAGACAGATGATGAATCCATACGCCGCATGCTGGCACAGACAGAAACCCTGGCAACCTTTGCACAGCAGGTTGGTTGTGACTGCATACAGCTGGTACCTCTCTGCGCCTTGGAAGGCCGCCCTTGGGAAGAAATAAGGGCTTTGACCGGTCAAAACATACGACGTATTGCCGATGTAGGCTCCCGCTATGGTGTTAAATTCCAGTTGGAACCGGTGGCTTGGTCGCCCATCCACTCTCTTTCCCAAAGCCTTGAACTGATTGAAGAGGTTGGCCGTGACAACTTTGGCATGGTCATTGATTTCTGGCATTTGTGGTATGGAGGCAAAACAACTCCTGATGATGTGGCCAACATGAATAAAGATCTGATTTATCACATCCATTTTGGAGATGGTAAGAAAAATAATCCTGGCACAGTTTGTGATGAAACAGACTTGCGCGGCCACTATGTCGGCGATGGTGATATTCCGGTGCCGGAGTGGGTATCAGCAGTAAAAGCCACAGGCTATGATGGCTGGTGGACGTATGAACTGGTCAGTGCACGGCACTGGCAGGCGGATACGCAGGAAGTGGCCGATGAAACAAGTCGTTTGCTTGATCAATACGTTTTTAAAAAATAAACAGGATTTTTAAGATTAAGGCCTCTGGAGATAATCCGGAGGTTTTTTCTATAGAATATCCTCAATTAAATAGGGTATACGATTAGTAGGCTTGATAAAAGATCGTACGTTAGATAAAAAAACACAGACTTAAAAAAGATCAAAGGAGAGTTTCGAATGAAAAATTATGCAAAATTTGGTGGAATGATTGCAACATCAACGGTTGTTATGTTCATTTTTACGTATTTAAACACGTATGTGGCTGATCACGCAACTTTTAGTGAGACAAGGATGTATATGGCATTTTTAATGGGAGCGTCCATGGCTCTCATTATGTTGGGGTTTATGCTGCATATGTTGAAGAATCGTCGAATTAACATAGGAATCGTAGTAGCAAGCATCGTTGTCTTTGCACTATCCTTATTCTTGGTGCGCAGCCAAACGACCATAGATGATACTTCTTACATGAAAGCCATGATACCACATCATTCTATCGCTATTTTAACCAGTGAACGCGCTAATCTATCAGATCCACGGGTTCGAGAGCTTGCCGATGCCATCATTGAGGCGCAACGGAAAGAAATTGATGAAATGAAGAAACTGATAGAAGATCTTGAAAATGAGGAATAATTAGATGAATTGAATAAAAATGACAACAGCAGGAATAGGATTTAACACATAAGAATAAAGATCTCAACGTTTATTGCGTTGGGGTCTTTCTTTTATTTGCACTATAAGAATCACTCTTTTTGCATTATAATGGAAACAACAACCACAAAGGAGTAACAACGGGAGGCGACAGCATTGGAAGTATCAAGGATTAAAATACTTACCGTAGACAGACCTAAAATGACCCACGATGTAACATCTGTTTTCGTAAAGCATGACATTAACATCATTTGGATGGAAGCTTACACCTATGTGATTTATGTGAAATTTCTGCAGCAGCCGGCTGTCCTGTGGCAACAAATGAAAAAAGAACTTTTGTGTATTTCTGGTGTGAAAGAAGTGAAAGAAGTTGATTTTATTGTTTTGGAAGAGAAGGAGCTTGAAGTTAGGGCTGTGTTGGATAGTATTTCCCAGGGCATTGTGATTATTGATAAAACAGGCAGTATTAAATATGTGAATCAGTATACAGCTGAACAGATTTTGCAAGCCAAAATGAGCGAAGTCATTGGAAAACCATTGGATTTTCTTGATAAGACAAAGACCATTCAACGTTTAATGGAATCCTGGGACGACCGAAGCGATCCACCCAGGGAAGAGATGATGATAAGGGGAAAAAATTTCCTGGTCAGTACAACTCCCATCATCAGCGATGATGAAAAATTATCTTCGTATATGATTACGTTTGAAGATATGAGCCGTATTGGTGAGCTCTTCAATGTGAAGCGGTATGATAACCCCATTACCTTTGATGATATCTATGGGGTAAGCAATGAATTAAAAGCCACCATAAGCCAGGCCATGGCCTATTCACAATCAGATTCGCCTATCTTGATTCTGGGTGAGAGCGGCACTGGCAAAGAGTTGTTTGCCAGGGCCATGCATAATGCCAGTTCACGAACGTCAAAACTTTTTGTAGCTTTAAACTGTGCGGCTATCCCAGATCAATTACTGGAAAGCGAACTTTTTGGTTATGAAGAAGGTGCGTTTACCGGAGGAAAGAAGAGTGGAAAAACTGGTCTTTTGGAAATTGCCAATGGTGGCACGGTGTTTTTGGATGAAATTGGAGAGATGCCGCCCCACTTGCAGGCAAAATTATTGAGGGTTCTCCAGGAAAACAAAATCAGAAAATTGGGCAGTGGAAAAGAGATCTCCATTAATGTGCGCATTATGACTGCCACCAACAGGGATTTGACCAACATGGTAGCCGCCGGTCAGTTTCGACTGGATCTCTTCTATCGAATCAATGTATTCACCCTTGTTATTCCACCCTTGCGGGAACGTTCTGAAGATATAAGGGTGTTGGTGGATGCTTTTGTTAAGAATTATGGAAAGAAGTATGGTAAAAACAACTTGATGGTGCACCATGATGTGCTTACTAGTTTTGAAGCATACCACTGGCCTGGTAATGTGCGTGAACTTCAAAACGTGATTGAAAGAGCTATTGCTATTACTGAGGGACATACAATTCAGCAGGAACACATACAGTATAATTTGTTGCCTGGAAAGCAACAGGTACGACTCGCTGGAAGGACGCTGAAGGAAACAATGGAAGAAACAGAGCGTGAACTGATTGGTGAGGCTTTGTCCAGCCGTCGAAGTATACGGAAGACAGCAAAGGCTTTGGGGGTTACCCATACACTGTTACTTAATCGCATGAAAAAATATGGAATAAAATCAAACCAAATGGAATAAAATTAATCCGTTCATCCGTGGCTTTACCACTGGTTTACGGAATATCAACGGAATTGTGGTTCGGAAACATTCCAAAATAAAATGAAAAACGATTCATCATCGTGTGTTTTCAAGGGCCATAGATTGGCACAGGAATTGCATCGAATAGAGGAGGAGGATAATTCCATCGATCAATGAGTACAAGAAAAAGGAGATGTTTGCCAATGAAACCTATTTTTGACATTATGAAGGCAGATGAATTTGAACAAATCGTCTACGGATACGACAAGAATTCGGGTATGAAAGCGCTGATCTCAATTCACAACACGGCCCTTGGACCAGCCTTTGGTGGTACCCGCATGATGCCCTATGCAACAGAGGAAGATGCCATGCAGGATGTGATGAAACTGGGCAAAGCCATGACTTGGAAAAACGCTGCCTGTGGCATTGATTTTGGTGGTGGCAAAGCAGTGATCATTGGTGATGCCAAGACGGAGAAGACAGAAGACCTGCTTCGCGCTTTTGGCCGAATGGTGGAAGGTTTGGCAGGCCGGTATGTCACAGGTGTAGACATTGGCACTGATGAGAATGACATGATCATTGTTCACAAGGAAACAAAATACAACGTAGCTTTACCGGAATCTTATGGCGGGGGTGGAAGCACTTCTGCAGCAACAGCTTTTGGATGTTTTGAAGGAATCAAGGCATCTGTTCGGGAGGTTTTTGAAGATGCGTCTCTGAAAGGAAAAAAAGTATCCATCCAGGGTATCGGCAACATCGGCTCTGTTTTAGCCAAATACCTGGTGGACGAAGGAGTCCAGGTGATTATCTCCGATGTGAATGAAGATGCTGTAAAAGCATTGAGCAATAAATTGCCCGTGGAAGTTGTCAAACCGGATGATATTTATGACCAAGACGTAGATATCTTTTCACCATGTGCACTGGGCGGTATCTTGAATGATGACACCATTCCACGGCTAAAATGCAAATTGGTGGCAGGTTCTGCCAATAACCAGCTGGCAGATGAAGAGCGTCATGCAGCCATGTTGAAAGAAGCTGGTATCGCCTACGCTGTCGATTTTATCATGAGTGCCGGCGGTGTCATCAATAATTCTCATCAATTCATTGGGTATCATCGGGAGAGAGCCTATGGTCAGGTAGCCGGAATTGGCAACTCCATTACCCAGGTGTTCCGAATGGCAGCTGCCGGAAACATCACCACACAGGAAGCGGCCATGAAGCTGGCACAACAGCGTATTGACAGCGCCATTAAACGAAAGAGCTACTTTCTGGAAAAATGAAGGGAGAAAAACGAATATTCGGGCTGTTGGTTTTTGCAATGATCCTGGGGTACCTGCCCTGGTACAATTTTTCAGCGGTGCTACCCTATTTGGCCCGGGAATTTGACCTGACCTCCAGCCAAACTGGTTATATACTTTCTGCTTTCCAGACAGGATACGTGGTGGTGGTGTTGATCACAGGAAAACTGGCAGATATCATCGGACCTAAAAAAGTGGCTGCCTGGGCTACGTTGTTAACAGCTGTTTCTGCCACTCTTTTTGTTTGGCTGGCCCAGGGTTTTACCAGTATCCTGTTGCTCAGGTTGCTTACCGGTTTGTCGGCAGGTGCCATTTATGTGCCTGGTATGGCCATTTTGGCCAACTGGTTTCCACCAGGAAGACGTGGTCGGGTCATTGGAGGTTACACTGCAGCGTTAACCTTGGCTTATGCAGGGGGGTATTTTGTGGCAGCTCCTCTGGCTTCAACCTATGGGTGGAAGACAGGCATGATGGCCACCTCTTTGCCGGCATTTCTGGCTGCTTGGGTAATGTTTACTTTAGTGGAGGAAAAACCAGCTGCTGATCAACAAATTGCAACAACTCCAAAAGAAAAAGAAACGAAAGAAACATTACAGATGAACACAAACCGGGCTATACCTTCTCCAGGCGGGGGTTATAAAGGCCCAGCGATTATTACCCTGGGTTATATGGGTCATATGTGGGAACTTTATGCCTTTTGGGGATGGATCGGTCCCTTTATGGTGGCCAGTGCTTTAGCAACAGGCATGCCCCAGATGGAGGCTGTTGCCCTGGGTGGAAGACTGGCAGCCATGATCATTATGCTGGGGGCACCAGCCGTCTACTTATTCGGCATCGTTGCAGACAAAATCGGACGAATCAAAACCATCACAGTGTGCGCTTTCTTCAGCCTGGTTGGTCAGTTCATTTTGGGAAATCTCTATGGGAAACCCCTCTCACTTGTTACAATAGTGGGTTTATGGATTGGGTTCTGGGTCGTTGCTGATTCTGGTATCTTTAAAGCGGGATTAACGGAAATGACGGATGTTTCCATTCGAGCCACTGCATTGGGAGTCCAGTCTGCTTTTGGTTATTTCATGACTATTTTATCACCAACAATTTTTGGAAAACTACTGGAAGTGATTAATCCAGGGCTTACTGACCCTACCATGGCAGTTCACTGGGGGCTGCCCTTTGCCATGCTTGGAGCAGGAGCCTTGCTGGTACCCATCGCCATGATGTTGCTTAACAGGTTGCCCCAGGCCGTGCTAATGGCGGAAGGAAAAAAATAATAATGTCGAAGAACTACCTTACAAATGAAAATGGAGGGATGAGTGTGGAAACACTTCAGGAAAAGAAAGCAAAATTATTTGGAAATCACGTACTGACAATCACGCCCATGAAACCGGACGGCAGCATTGATGAAGCCTCTACCCGGAGCCTGGTGGACTTTGTCATCGATAAAGGAGTACATGGCATCCTGACCCTTGGAAGCACCGGGGAAGTCTTCGCCATGACAGAAGCAGAAAGAAAACAATTTGTGGAAATTGTGGTGGATCAAACCGCCGGCCGCGTACCGGTAGGGGTAGGCGTCAACGACTCGGCCAGTGATGTGAGTTCACTGTTGGCCAAACATGCGGAAAGCGTGGGAGCAGACTATATCTTTACCACTGGGCCTTACTATCATCCTCATGGTGCAGAAGGTATTTTTAGGCATATCAAGTACATTGGAAATGCCACAGATTTACCACTGATGGTATACGATGGCGGTGCAGGTATCGAAATTTCGTTGCCTCTACTGAAAAAACTGGCGGATCATCTGCCAACGCTGCATTGTGCAAAACTATTTTTACCATATCCAGCCAAAATAGCCATGTACGAGGGAGCAACTGATGGAAGGGTCCAAGCTTGGGCTGGTCATGACCAGATGAACTATTTGATGCTGCGTTATGGTGCTAAAGGAATGACTTCCGCTGCCAGTTGTGTGCTTCCCAGGGAGCAGAGCGATATGTTTGAGTTCTTACAACAAGGCAATGTGGAGTCGGCCCGCAAGATTTTTCATGATAAAGTAGCACCACTGAATGCCATTGCATTTGCCAATGTATTGCAATACCCACAGTGTTACAAACGGGCTCTGAAGTGGATGGGCGTGATTGAGCATGACGACTGCAAAGTCGTGATGGAACCCATCGATGACATCAGAACTGAAGAGCTTCGTGCTGTCATGGAGATTATTGGACTACTGTAATCACGTTTATTTTCTTTACATTTGTCTACACATTAAAGCAGGCCTTTTTAATGGGTCTGCTTTTCTTATTTGGAAGCGATATGACACTGGATTAGGTTCATTGAAGGGTCATAGAGGTATATATCTTCATTGTTATGATACGCCTCATACCCTAATGCGGTTGCATTTTTTATAGCAGCATCCAACATTTCCTTGTCAGAAAACAGGAGTGTGAAGAAATCCATGCCTGCCGCATTTTTAGGTGGAGCAGGAGCTCCTTTTCCATTCCATACATTAAAACCAATGTGATGGTGATAACCACCAGTGGAAACAAAGGTTGCCTGGCCTGGAATGGTTTGTATCATGGAAAAACCCAAGGCTCCGTAAAATGCTTCTGATTTCTTTAAATCGGCAACATGAAGATGAATGTGGCCTAGGATCATTTCTGGTGGAGCACCTGTCCATTCAGCTTTTTTGGCCACCTCAATAAGAGAATCCAGGTCCAGTTGTCGAGTCACCATTTCCAGTTGCTGGTGATCATCTTCATGCCGGGCCCAGGTTTTGTCCGGGGTATCGGCGTAGACTTCAATGCCATTTCCTTCGGGATCCTCCAGATACAAGGCTTCGCTGACACCATGATGTGAGGCACCGATCAGTGGATACGATGCCCTTTGCAGATTCTTAAGAAAGAGCCCTAGCCGTAGTCTGTCTGGCATCAGTAATGCCATGTGGTATAAACCAGTGTGGCCACTTGGCTTGGCGATGAAGTTGTCTTTATGAACCAGGGTTATTAAAACATTTGTCCCATCAGCGCTTAGCTGAATGTGATCATCTTTCTTGTTCAGTATTTGTAAACCAATGATATTTTGATAAAAAACACTCGTTTCTTCCAAATAAAGAACTTTTAATTGCACATGTGTTGCGTGAGTATATGATATTTCATGATAGTTTTTCATAGGATCATCCTTTCATTTGTATTTCAGATATACCCGGTGGAGGTATGCAGCAAACGGTTCAACGGGGAAATGATTGTCATTAGAAGGCCAATACTGGCATAAGTGAATGATTTCATATATACTAATGAATAGTTTAGCATCATGGTTGTAGAGAGGTGACCTATGAAATATTTTGAAAAAAGAAAATTGCTGAGTATGTTATTGATGACAGTTATACTGTTGGTGAACCTTATGACGATTCAGGTCATTTTGTTTATGTCACAAAAAGCCAGCGTTGCATGGACTAATCTATTGGATAGTTATCAAAGCTATTCAGAAGACATGACAGTCCAGGAAAGTGTATACCATGAAAGGTCAGAAGATTTAGATGCAGAGCCTGAAAATACTGGCGAAGTGATTGAAGAGCCTGATGTCGAGCTAGATGATACGAATGTTGAACCAGAAGATCGACCTTCTCCTGAAAAAATGGATGAGGATGGATCCCACCAGCTGGAAAATGAAGAGGCAAACACTGTCAGGGTTGTGTTTCTTGGAGATTGTATGATGGCAGACAACATGGCCCGCGCTTTGGACAAGCACGGCATGGAATATACACTGGAAGATTTCGATTCATTGTTGAAAAAGGCTGATTTGATTGTTGCCAACCTTGAAACGTCCATTGGTACCAGCAGAATTTTAATGGATAAAACCTTTCCTTTTCAATCAGACCCCATCTATTTATCCCTGTTTGAACCCTACAGTGACAAAATTGTATTTTCTCTTGCCAACAACCATGGTATGGACGCTCCTCTATCTGAAACCATGCAAGCCCTGGATGAACTAGGATATGCCTATGTAGGTGTGGGGGAAAACATTGAACAGGCATATGCACCTCATGTAATCGAGATAAACGGTGTTTCCTTAGCCATTTTTGGTGCTTCTCAGGTAATGCCTACGACAGACTGGCGAGCGGGTAAAAATAAGCCAGGCATGGCAGAAGCATACAACATTGATAAGCTGATGAGTTACATAGAACCCTGGGTTAACAAAGTGGATTACACTATTTCCAAGATTCACTGGGGAGAAGAACTGGCCGATCACCCCACAAGCAGCCAAAGAGTACTGGAAAAAGAATTAAGAAACCTGGGGGTCAATTTGGTGATAGGCACTCATCCCCATGTACTGCAAGCTATTGAATGGGATGGAGAAAAGCAGTTTACAGCTCACTCCATGGGAAATTTTGTTTTCACCACAAGCCACACACCAGTGGCCAATGATACAGCCGCATTGGAAATAGTAATGAACAGAGAAAAAATTCATGAAGCCCGGTTGCATTTTGGCAGGATTAAATTCGGGAAAGTATATTCACTGTTGGAAGACGGAAAAAGTCAAAGGATTATTGATAGGCTGAACCAGTTAAGTCATTCGGTGAATGTGGAAGATAATGGAAACCTGACACCTTTGGAACTATTGAGATGAGGAGCAGGAAATGATAAAACGAATTATATCCATCACTTTATTACTGGTTTTGCTGATGGCAAACACAGCATCTGCCAGGGTTGAAAGAATGACCATTAATGGAGAAACTGTTTCATCCGATGTGGCGCCCTTGTTGATGAATGGATGGTTTGTGGTGCCATTAAGCGCTGTAGGCAGACAAGTTGGGGCAGAGGTTATTTGGGATTCTGAAGCCAGGTTGGTGAAAATGAATTACCAGGATAACGAAATTATTGTTGACATTGGTGAGACAAATGCCAGTGTGAATGGTCAGTTGAGCCCTATGGATTTACCTGCCACCATAGTACGGGGCAGAACCATGGTAACAGCCAGTTTTATGGCGGAATGCATTGGTGCCACCGTTGATTGGGATTACCATTCAAGCACCATTCTGTTTGAACAGCATCCATAGCAGTGTTAAGCAAATCAGCAGCGTTAATACCTGGAAAGATATGTTGACAAAGGCTGTCGCGGAAAAGAAATCATGGTATACTAGGAATTGTAGACAACCAGTTCCTGAAATGAGCTCTGTCTCATTGGTGGAAATTCTACTGATGAGCGGGGCTTTTTTGTAGGGAGGACTAAACATGGAAAGTGGGGAAGACAACTTGAAAAAAGTCGAAATATACACAGACGGAGGCGCCCTTGGTAACCCTGGTCGGGGAGGCTACGCTGCCATTTTGGTCCATGGCGGTCACAAAAAAGAAATTTCCGGCGGATACCAGCATACCACCAACAACAGAATGGAGATGACAGCCTGTATAACGGCGTTGGAAATGCTAAAGTATCCCTGCGAAATTACATTATACAGCGATTCAAAATATCTGGTGGACGGTGTGACAAAAGGTTGGGCGAAACGGTGGAAAAGCAATGGATGGAAACGCAACAAAAAAGACATGGCAGAAAACATTGATTTGTGGGAAAAACTGCTTAAGCTGATTGAACCACATGACATAGCATTTTTGTGGGTGAAGGGTCACAGTGGTCATCCAGAAAATGAACGATGCGATGAGTTGGTAAAACTGGCGGCCAGTCAGGACAATTTACCGGAGGATGAAGGTTATAAAAAGGATTCTTAGCTTCTGGTGGAGTTTTAACTCCATCAGAAGCTAAGAATGCGTTATCCAGGGACGTAGCACCGCTTATCTTCCTCTTGCAGAAGAGGGAGTCTTAGCGGTGGTAGTCATCGGATAAAGGGGAGACGTAACATGAAAGGAGCCTGTTGATGACGGATAAAACCCTGCGGTCATTAAAATTATTTGGTGTTGGCTTATTGTTTCTGACAGTCATTATTTTCATCAGCCAGGTACTGTCGCTGCAACAACGGATCAACCTGGTCCACCCTTGGGTGGGTTGGATCTTTGTGTTGGCAGTGTTGGCGGTGGCTGGTTATACCATTGGGTATCCTGTGTTTATGTACATCAAACTGCCCAGGGCAATGGCACTGCCCCCAGAAGAAGATGAAGAAGCTCAGAAAAAGTATCAGCAGCATCTAATCCTACATCTGAACAGGAACAAAATTCTGGAGGAAAAAGGGTTATTACCCATCCCAGCAGACGCTGATGAGGCTTTGTTATTGGATAAACTGGGGGAATTGAACAAGGAGACTGAGAAGTTGACCAAACGGACTGCTTCCCAGGTTTTTTTAACCACTGCCGTGTCTCAAAACGGAAGCCTGGATGGCCTTTTTGTTATGGTCAGCGCCACAAAGATGGTGTGGCAAATCGCCACTATCTACCATCAAAGGCCTAATCCAAAAGATTTCATCAGGTTATACATCAATGTGGCCGCCACAGTGCTGCTGGCCAGGGAAATCGAAGATTTGGACGTGTTGGATGAACAAATGGAACCCATGATTACAACCCTCTTTGGATCTATGTTGGGGTCCTTTGTGCCAGGGGTGAATGCAGCGGTTAATATTTTAGTGAACTCAGCCATACAGGGAACGGCCAATGCTTTTTTAACATTACGGGTCGGTTTTATTGCCCAGCAATACATGGGAAGTCTGGTGCGAGTCGAGCGTAGACGCATTAAACGCTCTGCTTCTCTGCAGGCGGCAAGGTTGCTAGGGACTATTGTGTCAGAAAACGCTGGTTACATTCGACGGGCGGCCATGAACCTTTCCAAAAAAGGAGCAGGCAATATGTACCATCATGGTAAAAACATGTTTACAGGTATCTTTAGGGGCCCTGGAAGTGCTTCAAAAGATCAGGGAAAAGAGACTGAATAGAATCGGGGGCGATGGATGTGAAAAAGGTGTGCCTGTTGTTGATAAACGGTTTTGAAGCTCTGGAAGCCAGTGTGTTTACCGATGTGTTGGGATGGAACCTTTTTGAAGGAGATGGCTCTACAGACTTGGTGACGGTTGGCACCAGGGAACAACTGAAATGTACTTGGAATTTTACTGTGATCCCGGAGAAACGGCTGGAACAAGTACGGGTGGAAGACTTTGACGCCCTTGCCATCCCTGGTGGCTTTGAAGAGGCTGGTTTTTATGAAGATGGGTTTAGGGAAGAAGTGATGGCATTTATCCGCGAGTTTGATCAACAGGGTAAGCTCATCGCCACCGTTTGTGTGGCATCGCTATTGTTGGGACGCAGCGGTGTTTTGATGGGGCGCAACGGAACCACATACAATCTGAACAACCGCAAGCGGCAGCACCAGCTGGCCTCTTATGGGGTGAATGTGTTGGGAGATCAGTCCGTTGTGGTGGATAAGAATGTCATCACTTCCTTTAATCCCTCCACAGCCATGGAGGTGGCGTTTCTGTTATTGGAAAAACTGACAAGCAGTGAAAACTGTAACAAGGTAAAGCATCTGATGGGTTTCTAGTGAAGAACAGAAACAGAAGGAGAAGATTGATATGACTCAAAAGAAAGTGACACTCTGGACCAGGCAAGACCTGAAAAGCCTGGATGAACTGAATAAGAACGGTGTCATTCGGATCACACAGGACCATATAACCGAAAAATTTGACATCATATCTGAATACATCTCTGAACTGTACCAGTGGTTTGTCAAAGCAGCATCTCAACGTGTCCCGAAACCGGAGGGTGTGGAATACCCTATTTGGTGCTCTGTCAGTGAAGAAAACATGCTCCGGCCGACTGAAGAAACAGTGGTGTATGTGGTCGAAGTGGATGAGTCGGAGATTATTTACTTTGACAGTGTTAAATGGGATTATGTACTGAATCATTTATATATACCAACAGATGAAGCTGATGATGGTGCGTACAGGGAAGAAATGAAACGTCGGGGACATAAAGACATTTACTCCTTTTTCGAAAAAAGAACAGCACATTTTTATCCCCAGGAACGGAAACAAATTATTGACAGCTGGGTGCGTATTTTTGACATTGACCGGTGGGATGTTTTTCGTGTGCAGGCCAATATCTGGGAAATAAAGCCGGACATGATTAAGGAAATCATTCGATGTCAGGAATAAGTTAATAAAGGAAATTGTCACAAACCATCGCCCAGCAAAACAGCAACTCTGTTTTATTGGGCATTATTTTGTCTGGAAAAGGGTTTTTATGATTTACGCAGAAAAGAAGGATTATTGTTTTTTTTATCGAATAACTATTAATAAGAACTGGCGTTGTGTATGTGTTAAACCGGAATGTGTGAATCGTTCAAGTGAGGGTTGGCCAATGTTAAGTCAACAACCAGGGAGACAGCTGATGAAAAAACAAACTTTATCAGGCAAAGGTAACTTAAGTAAAAAGCCGTTCAAAAACAGTCAACAAATCAGGCAAGGTGATAACACGTTGGAACAGAGAATTTTTCTGGCGTTGCTACTCATTGGCATGTTGATTACCTTAATATCGGGTTTGGCAAATATATACTTAAGGTCGCCTCTTCAGAGAATCATGCCGCCTCTTTTCATTCTAATGGTATTGGCGGTGCTTTTCTGGTATTCAGTTCAATACGGACGGTTTAAAGGTTCTATTTTGCTGGCTTCTTTTTTTACCTGCCTGGGCGTTGTACCCTACATATGGACGGCACATGGTGGACTGTTTGGTGGTTTCCCTTTTTTTATTCCTTTTTTAGCTGTTGTGCTCATGGCCCTTCACCAGGGACTTTTAAGATGGTTGTTTCTGGCTTTGCTATCTGCTTCAACCCTATGGATGATTACCCTGGATCTTTCTGAAAGTACCCAGATTATAGCCATTACTGACGCAAAACTGTTGAATTATAGTAATTTATACGGATTAATAGGGTCTACCATAGGGGTCATCGTACTCTTTATGGTGTTTACTCATACTTATGTTGCTGAACGAAAACGCGTGACAAAAATGGCAGAAGCACTGAAGAAAGCCAATGTAGAACTGGAGTACTTATCTCGATACGATGTGTTGACAAATTTACCTAACCGTCGCGACATTACAGAAAAAATGAAATATCAGCTTAAACTGGCAAATAGAAGCCAGCGATCTTTTGGAATCATTCTTTTAGACGTGGATCATTTTAAGAAATTCAACGACAAATATGGTCACCAGTGTGGTGATTATGTGCTACAGGCATTGGCAGAATTACTGCTGAAAATCAAACGAGAACAAGACACCGCTGCCAGATGGGGTGGCGAAGAATTTATTTTATTACTGCCAGACACCGACATGAGGGGAACATTGATAATGGCAGAAAAAATAAGAATCATGGTGGAACAACATGATTTTAATGATGGAGTGACAGATCACCGGCTGACCATCACAGTAGGAGCTGCTGCGTACGATCATAAATCCCTTGAATTAGATGACTACATACGTAAAGCAGATACGGCGCTATATTGGGGCAAGGAACAGGGCAGAAACAGATCTTACGGCTATACGTATAAGATGCTGACCCTGGAAAGTTTCGAGTAAAAGGAGAGGTGTTCGCATGAAATATTCAGTATCACCAGAGGTGTTTGCACTGGATCCCAGGCTGCGGTTTGGCATTATCATCGGCAAGGATATTAAAAATCGCTCTTCGACCAAGGAGGATGAGATGCGATTACGTAGGGCAGAAGAAAATGTTCGTGGAAAAATAAAGCCAGAAGAATTAAGGGATATTAGTAACATTGCGTTGTACCGTGATACCATGAAAAAGGCGGGCATTAATCCTAATCGATTTCCGGTTTCTGTTGAATCAATGGTAAAACGTGTTCTTAAAGGTGATCAACTACCGGTGATTAACGCTTTGGTAGACCTGTGTAACGCAGTATCTCTGGAGTATTTGATTACCCTGGGGGCCCATGATCTTGGGGATATTCAAGAAGATTTGTCCGTTCAGTTCAGCACAGGAAATGAGATATTCCTGCCTTTTGGCCAGACGGAGGAAGAGAAGGTGGAAGAGGGAGAGCTGGTGTTTACCAGTGGCAACCAGGTGCAGACAAGAAAGTGGATTTGGCGGCAAAGTGAACTGGGGAAAACAACTCTCGACAGTCACCATATCATCTTTCAACTGGTGGGCATGGCAGAGGACCCAGAGGATTCCCTCGTTGAAGCCATGGCAGCCATAACTGAGATGGTGATTTTTGATTTTGGAGGATCCTGCGAAAACTACCTGGTTAGTCCGGATAACATGGAAATTGTATTTAAATCATGAATTATAATCGTAATCGAATAATAAGACAAAAGTCCTGGAATATTCTGAAAATTCCAGGACTTTGATAGTTAGAATCATTTTCAATTGGGTATATTTACATTATTCTATTTATCTGATAACTATCACCCCGAGGGTTCTCTCTTCTTCAAAAAGGAGATAAGCGGAGCTACATCCCTGGATGAACAAACTAAGTACCTGCCACCAAATGTACATTTGAGGCATCTATTTTAAGATAACGCATTCTAATCCTGTTAAAGTAAGGTAACAGGAAAGATAGGGAGAGGTGTTGGCGTCAGCCTCCTCCATCATATAAATACTTGGAATTGGCGATGATATGGTATTCAAAGGAGTGAGGGTCATGAAAAAAGAAGAAACCTTATCAGTTGAAGATCATCAGAAAGTCACAACACGTAGCGAATATGGACAGGAGATTCAGGAAAGTGGTCACAACAAGAGCAATAAAGAGAATGCTTATGGCACCATCGATTGGGAAGACGGAGTGTACACTGGTGAGTTGAACAAAGGAGTGCCTCACGGAAAAGGACATCTGAAGCGCCGCAACGGCGACTGGTACAGAGGAGATTTCCAGTTTGGATTTATGCATGGCAAAGGAGAATACCACTGGTTTGATGGTGATGTCTATGAGGGTGGGTTCAAGGACGATGTACCCCATGGCGACGGCATTAAAAAGTGGAAGCACGGTGCCTTTTCTGAAGGAAATTGGGAGAATGGTGTTAGGTGCGGCAAAGGTACGTTCAAATCACCTGGTGGCTATTGTTATAAAGGAGAATTTCTAAATGATTGGTTTCACGGGGAAGGCATTTATATATGGCCGGATGGTTCTGTTGAAAGCGGTATTTGGAGGGAAGGAAAACTGGTTAAGCCTAAATCTATAATAAATGAACACATACATCTTGAAACAGTGAAATGAAAGAGAATAGAAGTAACATAGTAAAATGGCCCGCACCAGTGCGGGCCATTTTACAGAATAAATAGTTTTCTCCATATAACGCTTTGAAATATCGACTCAATGCGTTACAATGTAATGGATAGAAGAGATGATACAAAGGGGTGGCAGTGTGAAAAAATATGGCGGTAATATAATTGTGCTGAATATGTTAGGTTACATATTGGTCATTGTTGTCAATGGATTGGCCAATGCCTTGCCGTTAAACGGCATCACCACAGGGGATATTTCTGATCTATACCCGAATTATTTTACGCCTGCTGGCTTTACCTTTGGCATTTGGGGGGCTATTTATCTGTTCCTGGGCTTTTTCATTTTAAGGCAGACTGCCTATTATTTCAGCTATAGGAGCCTGCCGGTAGAAATAGAAAAAATTGGTTATTTGTTTTTCTTCTCATGTTTAATGAACATTGCATGGATCGTAGCCTGGCACTTTTTATACATTACCTTGTCTTTTATCATCATGTTATTGTTACTGGCCAGTCTGGTGATCATCTATTTACGTCTGCGGGATGGTCATTTGGCTGGAAGAAGAGCCCCCAGCTTATTGGATTTCTGGTCAATGCATGCTCCTTTCCGGCTATATTTGGGATGGATCACAGCTGCAACATTGGCCAACCTCACAGTGTTTTTAATTCACCGGGGTTTTGATGCCATGACCACCTTAGGTGTGGCCTGGGCATCCACAATGGTATTTGTTGCAATGATCCTGGGATTACTGGTATTGATCATAAAGCGAGATGTTATTTATGCTGGCGTATTGCTTTGGACCTTCGTTGGCATTCTGTATAAACGAATGAATTCACCAGAAATGGGATTGCCTGTTGTCATCATGGCCGGTGTGGGAATCATTATGCTGCTGTATGGTTTTATAAGGGTAAAGGCGACTTCTGATTAACGTTTTTCCATGGCTATCTGCTGTATCAATAACCCTTCCTTTTCTGTAAGAGACCGGTAAATAATGGCATAATTTCCCATGGCTGCAGCAAAGGCATCTGATATGGGACCATGAAAAACGACCTGGCCTGGGTATTGGGCGGCCACTTCTTCGGGTGTGAGAACATAGTGGAATTTGTGCTTGCGGCCCAAATAGAAGCAGTTGTATGGCCGGTGTATTTCTGTTTGAACAGTTCCTTCGGTGATCATCTGAGCATAAAGTTCATAGACATTGATATCATTGGCATAGTTAATCATGTCGACAATCATGCCGCCAGGAGGGCGTGCATTCAGTTCCAGCGCTACAATTTCACCTTGCTTTGTGACAAAAAATTCAAGATGAAAAAACCTTTCTTTTAATCCAAAAGCCTCAATGGTTTTTTCTCCAGCATCCACGATTTTAGGAGATAATTCTCTGGGAATATATATAAACATGTCCAAATCTTCATTAACAGATTCCATCACATTGATACCATAAACCAACCCTGATGATAAGACGATTTGGCCTGCGCTGTTTGTCATTCCGTCAAAGGAATGGATGACTCCCTCAATAAATGATTCGATAAAGTAATCTACTGGCAGTTTATTTTTTAAAAATAAGTTCAACTCACTATCATCATGCAGCTTATAAGTGGCATAAGCGCCAACACCGTTGTCCGGTTTGGCAATCACCGGATACCCGTGATCACGAATAAAAGCGTTGACATTAGCCGTGTCTTTCACCAACATACCTGGAGCGGTGGGGATGCCGATTTTTTGAAAGACTGGCTTCATGCCTGATTTATATTTCAAAGGAAACATTTCGTTAATTTTTAGTCCGGGCACATTAAAGTCCGTTCGAAGTTTTGCATCGGTTTCCAGCCAAAACTCATTATGAGACTCTATGCGATCGATTTTTCCGTATCGATAGGTAAAATGACCACAGGCACGAACCATTTGTTCATAATCCATCATGCTGTCCACTTGATAGTATTCTGTAAGTGAACTGCGAACTTCCTGTGAAAGCGTATCATAATAATCTTCACCGATCCCCAGGGTCTTGACACCTCTTGCTTTCAGTGCAGCCCAAAAATGATGGTAATTGGGGGGAAAATGTGGGGAAATAATGACAAAATTCATGTTCATACCACCTTTCACATAGAATATACAAAGCCTTTATAGACGGTCACCATATCTGTCACAAAATAAATGGATATAACTTTAGCTAAAAGTTATCACATTAAGCAGATTTTTGTAATGGCTTTTCTATTTTTTGACATATGACACGATGATTTCAGGGTTATACCCCAAGAGTAAGGGAGGAAACATAAATGTTGGATGAAATCGCTGCTTCCTATTATACACCAGATTATGATTTGAATTGTGCAGAAACCATTGTGCATGCTGCCAATGAAGCGTATCAACTGAACCTGTCGAAGGAGACATTACACGCCAGCGCCGGTTTTGGAGGTGGGATGGCTGTGGAAGAAACCTGCGGTGCGTTGACAGGCGCCATTTTAGTGTTGGGGATCATGCTGGTACAAGACCGTGCCCACGAAAACGATAAAATGAAAGAGACGGTGGCAGATCTTTTAAGAAGGTATGAAAAACGAAAAGGTACCACAAATTGCAAAATACTTAAAGAACAATTCAGGGAAGAAGACCCGGTAAAATGTAAAGTTATTGTGATGGAGGCAGCGGAAGTTCTGGAAGAGCTTCTAAGTGAAGAAGGCTTCTCAGTTAAGTCTAAAGGCACCTTGTAACAGGTGCTTTTCATTTGCAAAAAACAGGTTTGTATGATACCATAAGCCGGTAAATTTAAATGTGATATCGAGAGGAGTTTTACCATGAAATACATGATTAACAAGAAAAGCCTATGGGTTTTATTACTGGTAGCAATATTGCTTATTTCAGCATGCGGATCTCCAGCTTCAACGGAAGAACCTGCTGAGGAAGAAGTTGACATGGGAGTACCGGTTGCTTCAGTTAATGGCGAACCCATTTATGAGACACAGTTTCAGCAAGTGATTGAACGTATGATGTGGTCTTATGAGCAGCAGGGAATGGATTTCAGCGGAGAAGAAGGAGATGAGCTTCGTCTTCAGGTGGAGGAAAGTGTATTGGATCACCTGATTCAGCAGGCCGTGCTAATCCAGGAAGCTGAAACACAAAACCTGACAGTGTCAGACGAAGAAGTTGATGCAGAATTTGAAGGACTGAAGAGTCAGTTTGACACAGAGGAAGAATTTCAGGAAATATTAGAAAATACCATGTTTACAGAAGCCGAGTTAAAAGAAACCTTAAAAACAGAAATGACCATCGAATCTTTGTTGGAAAGTGTTGTCGAAGAAATCGAAGTGGGAGAAGAAGACATTGAAACAATGTACGCGTCGTATGAAGAACAGTTTCAGGCGCAAATGGAAATGATGGAAGAAGGCGGAGAAGAATTGACAGACGAGGAAAAAGCTGCCATGGCCCTGCCACCCTATGAAGAGATCAAGGAAGAGTTGCGTTTACAGCTGTTGCAAGAAAAACAACAAGAAGCCATGATGGCTTATGTGGATGAGCTGATGGAATCCAGTGAGATTGAAAAACTAATGTAATGATGGTGTGCTGTTTGCGGTAATTTTCTGGGAAGGACTAAAAGTCCTTCCCAGTTTTGGCTTAGTTGCTTGTGATTGTGCAATCAGGTATGATAAAATTCATAGACAGAATAACGCTGATTTAGCAATAGGATTATGAGTGAATAGAGGAGATTAGTGGAATGAAAGTGTTAATCATAGGCATGGGGAAATTGGGATTTCAATTGGCTGACGCCTTTTCCATCAAAGACAATGACGTGACTGTGATGGACCAGAAACAAACGGCACTTCAGAAGACCACTGACCAATTGGATGTTATGGCGTATCAGCACAATGGTGTGGAATTAAGCAGTTTGAACAAAGCCAGCATTGGTGAAATGGACTTAACCATTGCGGTGACAGATGATGATGAAACCAATATACTCATTGCGTTTTTAGCAAAACGTATGGGGTGCAACCGATCCATTGCCCGAGTCAGAAATCCGGAATACTCACGCCAATCTGATTTTATTAAGAAGGAAATGGAGATTGATTTCATCGTCAACCCGGAACACAGCACAGCCATTGAAATTAAAAACTACCTGATGCGGGACATGGTTATTCATATGGAAGATTTTGCCCAGGGGCGCATTTCATTGGCGGATGTTCACGTTAACAGTATGTGTGACATAGCGGGCATTAAGTTAAAAGATCTGGACATACAGGAAAAGGTGCTGGTGGCCGCCATTGCCCGTGAAGGTGAAGTGATCATTCCTTATGGTGATACGATGATTGAAGGAACTGACGTTTTGTACCTCATTGGAGAAAGTGAAGATGTTGCCAGCTTCTCCGGCCGATGCGGCGTACCCATGGAGAAAAAGGAAATTAACAGTGTTGTCATATTAGGTGGAGGGCGGCTGGGTTACTATCTGGCAGAATATTTGACGGACCTGGGGATCAGTATTAAAATTATTGAGCAGAACCGGGAAAGATGTAAATACTTGGCTGAAAACTTTGGAAACGCCTTGATCATCAATGGAGACGGAACTGACCTGAGTTTACTTAAAGAAGAAAATGTTTTTGATGCCGATGCCCTGGTCTGTTTAACCGGCTTGGACGAAGAAAACCTGTTATTGGCACTACTGGCAAAGCAGTTTGGCATGCAACATGTTATCTCTAAAGTCAGTCGACCCAATTACATTCCCATCATTGAAAAGCTTGGTGTGGATGTAGCGATAAACCCTGTCACCATCACTGCAGGTGAGATTCTCAGGTATGTTCTGGGAGGTAAGGTGGCTTCCATCTCGTTACTGCTGGGGGGTGCAGCCGAAGCCCTTGAACTTATAATTCAGCCTGAAGCTTATGTAACCAGAGACCAACTGCAATACCTTGATTTACCGAAAGGCATCATTATTGGGGCGGTATTACGTGAAGGAAATGTACTTATTCCCGACGGTATGACACACATTCAGCCGGGAGACCGGGTTGTTGTGTTCATGCTCAGTAGTGAAATGTCAAACGTTGAAAAATATTTTTTACCACCCAGGAGAGGATTACTCAGTGAACTATGGAATAATCGCTAAAGTCATCGGAAGTCTGTTGATCTTTGAAGCAGCCATGTTCCTGCCTGCTTTTATGGCTGGAGTTTATTATGATGAAACCAGTTCCCTGGTATTTTTGGGAGTCATGCTGCTGACACTGGTGGTGGGAGGGATTTTGACACGTTTTACCCACTCATCCCGTGATATCAGGGCCAAGGAAGCCCTGATCATTGTGGCAGGCGGATGGGTGGCGGTATCTGCCTTTGGTGCCCTGCCCTTCTATTTGTCAGGGGCAATTCCCAGTTATATGGATGCCTTCTTTGAAACAGTTTCAGGGTTAACCACGACCGGTGCCACTATCTTACATGATATTGAATCGCTGGACAAAGGGATTCTTTTTTGGCGTTCCTTTACTCACTGGCTTGGTGGCATGGGCATTTTGGTGCTAACCCTGGCAGTGTTACCGGCCCTGGGTGTGGGAGGGTTTCAAATCTTTAAGGCAGAAACCCCTGGTCCTGTGGCAGATAAACTTGCGCCTAAAATGAAGCACACGGCTGTCATTCTTTATACTGCATACTTTGGGATCACAGTGCTGGAAACTGTTTTGCTGATGTTTGGCGGATTATCATTATATGAAGCCCTTGTACATACTTTTGGCACAGTGGGAACCGGAGGATTTTCAACACTTAATAGCAGCATCGGTGGCTATTCCAGTGCTTATGTACAGTGGGTGATTGCCATTTTTATGGTGGCCTCCGGTGTGAATTTTTCCCTTTATTATGCAGCGTATCGGAAACGATTATCAGATGTTTTCCAGAATGAAGAATTGCGTTTCTATCTTCTGATTATCATTACCGCCACCATGCTGATATTCTTTGATCTACAATGGGTTTTTCATGGCAGTGTGTTTACAACGCTAAGACATTCTTTTTTCCAGGTGGCTTCCATTATGACAACAACAGGCTATGCCACAGTGGATTACGAACAATGGCCCGTGTTCAGCCAGTCGGTGTTGTTCTTTCTCATGTTTGTGGGAGGATGTGCCGGTTCAACAGGTGGGTCCATTAAAGTCATCAGATTACTGGTGCTTGTAAAATTGGTAAAGAGGGAAATCATGCACATTCTACATCCACGTGCCATGCTCCCTGTTAAGATTCATAAACGGTTGTTGGAAGCGGATGTGATAGCAAGTGTCACCAGCTTTTATGTGTTGTATTTGCTGATCATGGCGGCCGGTACCATGCTTCTGACGCTGGAAAACATTGATATAATCAGTGCATTTAGTGCGGTTGCGGCTACTCTGGGCAACATTGGACCAGGTTTTGGGTTTGTCGGACCTACCCAAAATTATGCTGATTTCAGTATGCCGGCAAAGGGTTTAATGTCTGTGCTGATGTTAATGGGAAGGCTGGAGTTATTTACGGTGTTTATTCTTATGACACCAGACTTTTGGAAAGAGCGGGCGTAAAGAGGAAATGATATAAAATGAGGCATCCAGGAGACTTGACAGGTTACATAGACAGGCGTATAATGAAGTTCAATCAAATCGCAAATACATGCAATGATCCAGGACAAATCACCATGATCCTCTGTTCAGAGAGAAAGCGCCTTGGCTGAGAGCGTTTTTATAGAAGGAAATGGCCGATACCACCTGGCAAGCTGCTTTCTTAAATGGAAAGCCGGTGATGCCGTTATCATCGTTATGAGATAGCTGTTGATAGCAGTAAAAGCTACACAGTTAATTCAGGTGGAACCGCGAGCCCTTTTCGCCCTGATCCCAGGGAGAGAAGGGTTTTTTGATGCATTTAATATTTGGTATAATTATTATTGGTATGGTAAGGAGGAATTATTCATGTCAACAATTAAAGTAACATTGAAAGACGGAACAGTACGGGAATATCCCAAGGGAGTTACAGTGCAACAGGTGGCTGAAGATATAAGCCCAGGGTTGGCCAGAGCTGCAGTGGGCGGTGAAATTGACGGAAAACCGGCGGACTATTTAACACCCATTGAAAAAGATGTGGACCTGAACCTGGTTAAATTTGAAGATGAAAATGGGAAAATATTTCTGCGTCACACAGGATCCCACATTTTAGCCCAGGCAGTAAAACGCTTATACCCGGAGGCCAAACTGGCCATTGGACCAGCCATTAAGGACGGTTTTTATTACGACATTGACACAGATCATCCTTTTACACCTGAAGACCTGGAAAAAATTGAAGCTGAAATGAAGAAAATCATTAAAGAGGATTTGAAGGTTTCGAAATTTGAACTACCCAGGGATGAAGCCATTGAATTTGTTAAGAAACATGGAGAAGACTACAAGGTGGAGTTGATAGAAGACCTTCCGGAAGACGCTCATATCTCTTTTTATCAGCAGGGGGAGTTCGTTGATTTATGTGCCGGCCCTCACGTCCCTTCTACTGGAAGGGTGAAGGCGGTAAAACTCATGAGTGTTGCCGGCGCTTACTGGCGGGGCAGCGAAAAAAACAAGATGCTGCAACGGATTTATGGCACAGCTTTTGAGAAAAAAGGGGAGTTGCAGGCTTATTTGGACAAAATGGAAGAAGCTAAGAAACGGGACCACCGAAAAATAGGAAAAGAAATGGATCTCTTCAGCATCCAGGATGAAGGCCCGGGCTTTCCCTTCTTCCATCCCAAAGGCATGGTCATTCGGAATGAACTGGAAAATTTTTGGCGTCAGGAACATGTGAAGCGCGGCTACGATGAAATAAAAACACCCATTATTCTAAATGAGGACTTGTGGCACCAATCAGGTCATTGGGATCACTACAAGGAAAACATGTACTTTACGCAGATTGATGAGGGCAACTACGCTGTCAAACCCATGAACTGCCCGGGGTCCATTCTGGTATATAAACGAAAAATGTACAGTTACCGTGATTTTCCCCTGCGTATGGGAGAGTTGGGATTGGTTCATCGACACGAAATGTCTGGCGTACTTCATGGACTAATGCGTGTGCGTTGCTTTACACAGGATGATGCCCACATCTTCATGCTGCCGGAGCAAATTAAGGAAGAGATCATCGGTGTCATCGATTTCGTTGATTTTGTATACAAAAAGTTTGGCTTTAAATACCATGTGGAATTATCCACACGACCGGAAGATTCCATGGGGACAGAAGCAGAGTGGGACCTGGCGACAGATGCCCTGCGAGAAGCTTTGGAGTCCCGCGGTGTGGATTACAAGATCAACGAGGGTGATGGTGCCTTTTATGGCCCTAAGATTGACTTCCACCTGGAAGACTGCATCGGACGTACCTGGCAATGTGGCACTATACAGTTGGATTTCCAGATGCCACAACGTTTTGACATTAGTTACGTGGGAGCAGATGGTGAAAAGCACCGGCCCATCATGATTCACCGTGTGATTTTCGGCAGTATAGAGAGGTTCATTGGTATATTGATTGAACACTTTGCCGGCAAGTTTCCTTTATGGTTAGCACCTGTGCAAGCGCGTATCCTCCCCATCTCCGAGAAACACATTGAAGCAGCTGAAGCCCTGCGGGACAAACTGGCCGCTGAAGGGATCAGGGTAGAACTGGATGACCGAAGCGAAAAAGTGGGTTATAAAATTCGTGAAGCCCAGGTGCAGAAAGTGCCCTACATGCTGATCATGGGTGACCGGGAAATTGAAGAAAACAAAGTGAATGTGAGAAGCCGTGACCTTGGGGAAATGGGGGCTGTGGCCATTGGTGAATTAGTGGGACAACTGAAGGAAGAAATCAACTCCAAAGCCCTTCCAGAAGAAGCCATACCTCAGGTTTAACCCCAAAAGATCCCTTGACAGCAGTGCTGTGACCTGTTATACTATTTAATTGTCAGGAACAAAAAGTAGAACGATCCGTTTCTCACCCTGCGGCAGCGACTCGACAGGGTTCATGACTGGTCATTTTGATAAACCATGCCCAAGAGGTAGTTGCGTTTTATGAAAATGGTAACAGGTTTATGAGAAAACAGAAGCGGATAGGTCTATGACTTATCCGCTTTTTTATTGTCGCACATTCAACCATATTCAGGGAGGTGTCATACGATTAAAGAATTGCAAATTAACGAAGAAATCAGAGACAAAGAAGTAAGGCTCATTGACGCTGAAGGAGAACAACTGGGTGTTGTTTCCGGTAAGGAAGCCCAGCAGATGGCAATTGAAAAAAATCTTGACTTAGTTAAAATTGCCCCCACAGCAAAACCACCGGTTTGCCGCATCATGGACTACGGAAAATATAAATACGAACAGGCCAAACGTGAAAAAGAGGCAAAGAAGAACCAAAAAGTGGTGAATGTCAAAGAAATTCGGCTTAGTCCCAACATTGAGGAACACGACATGCAGGTAAAAGCCAGCCAGGCCATTAAGTTTCTGAAGGCGGGAGACAAGGTGAAGGTAACCCTTCGTTTCAGAGGCCGGCAGTTAGCCAACATTGGTTTGGGTCAAAAAGTGATGGATAAGTTTAAAGAAATGCTGGATGAAGCGGGGAACGTGGAAAAGGCATCCAAAATGGAAGGCCGTCAACTGATCATGTTTATGACCCCCAAGGCATAAGCACAATTGAATTGAACACGAACACAAGGAGGAAAACCCAATGCCAAAAATGAAGACTCACCGTGGCGCTGCTAAGCGTTTCAAGAAAACTAAATCAGGATTTATCAAGCGTGCAAAAGCATTTAAAAAGCATATCCTGACCAAAAAATCCGCTAAGCGTAAACGTAACTTGCGCAAAGCCACCACGGTATTTAAAGGCGAAATGAAAGCCATCCGTCATATGATTCAATAAGCGAAGACAGAAAGTCGATAGAGGAGGATTAACACACAATGGCAAGAGTAAAGAAGGCAGTAAATGCCAAAAAAAAGCATAAGAAAATATTAAAACTGGCGAAAGGCTTTCGGGGTGCCCGCAGCAAACTGTTTAAAACTGCAAACCAAACAGTGATAAAAGCATTGAGCCATGCATACAAAGGCAGAAAATTGAAGAAACGTGATTACAGAAAACTGTGGATCACACGAATCAATGCAGCTGCACGCATGAACGGTATTTCATATTCGCGTTTCATGAACGGTTTGAAGTTAGCTGGCATAGAAATGAACCGTAAAATGTTGTCAGAAATGGCCATTTATGACAAAGAAGGCTTCACCCAGTTGGTTGATGTGGCCAAGCAAAAACTCAACGCGTAAAAACCATATACAGAACAGAAGCGGCCTTTTCATGCAGTCACCTGTATGAAAAGGCCGATTTTCGTTGTTACTGTACAATGGACATTTCACACTATGCATCCATTGGAAATTCTGGTATAGTGAACTTGGAATGTGCAGAGACATATCATATATTTTACGACAAAGGAAGTTTGGCGATGAATCTAAAAGATCTGAAAACAAACATTACATCAATCCTTTCAAAAGATAACTTAATGAGCCCGCCCCGCATTTTGGTATTTGGTTTTGCCGCTGTCATACTCATTGGAACAATGTTATTAGTAATGCCAGCCGCTTCACTGGATAACCAGTCTGTTGGTTTTGTCAATGCCTTGTTTACGGCGACTTCTGCCGTTTGTGTGACGGGACTTGTTGTGGTGGACACAGGTACCCACTGGACGTTGTTTGGTAAAACGGTGATCTTGTTTTTAATTCAAATCGGTGGCATAGGTTTTATGAGTATGGCAACGTTGTTTGCGGTTATTCTGGGTAAAAGGATCTCACTGAAAGAACGATTGATCATTCAGCAGGCTGTTAACCAAAACACTCTGTCTGGTGTTGTGAAGTTTTCGCTGTACATGTTGGGGTTAACTTTTTTTCTGGAGTCTATTGGAGCACTGTTATTATCCTTTCGGTTCATACCTGAGTATGGTGTGTTAACAGGGATTGGTTATTCAATCTTTCATTCTGTCTCCGCCTTTTGTAACGCTGGATTTGACTTGATAGGAAATGGCAGGAGCCTTACCCCCTATGTTACAGACCCACTGGTTACACTTACCGTTGGGACACTGGTCATACTTGGTGGTATTGGATTTGCCGTTATAGTGGATGTGGTTAGTAATCACAAAAAGAAACGTTTTACCCTACACACTAAAATTGTGTTGACCATGACGCTCTTTTTACTGACCACTGGAACCATGCTTTTTCTATTCTTCGAATGGAACAACGCAGCAACATTAGGTGGGCTGTCAATGCCCAATAAAGTAATGGCCAGCTTTTTTCAGTCGTTAACCACACGAACGGCTGGTTTCAACACGGTGGATACGGCTGGACTAACAAATGCTTCTAAATTATTAACGATTATTTTCATGTTCATTGGTGGTTCACCAGCTTCCACTGCAGGAGGTATTAAGACTGTGACTTTCGGTATTATCCTCATCATGGCATTAACGGTTATTCAGGGCAAAGACCGTGTGGGCATTTTTAAACGTGACATATCATACAGTATTGTTAACCGTGCTATCACGATAGCAGTTTTTGCCATGATCCTTCTTATTATTATCACCACGGCCATGACAGCCATTGAATCACAATTTGAATTTATGGACATTCTTTTTGAGGTTGCCTCTGCATTGGGCACTGTGGGACTGTCCACCGGGGTCACTTCGCAACTGAGTAATCCAGGTAAGTTACTACTCATTTTCACTATGTTTACTGGTCGTGTGGGCACCTTAACCATTGCCTTTGCACTGGCAAACAGACAGCAAAATTACAAAAATCTTGTTCAGTATCCAGAAGAAAAAGTGATTGTTGGATAAATTGTTAGTTGTTTTAAGAAGGGAGCGTTACAATGAAACAATTCGCTGTGATTGGTTGTGGTCGGTTCGGTTCGGCAGTGGCAAAAACCCTCTATAAAAATGGTTACGATGTCTTGGCCATCGATGAAGATCCTGACATTGTGCAACATATCTCCGAATTTGTTACCCATTCGGCAAGCATTGATGTGAAAGATGAAGCTGCCTTACGTGCGGTGGGAATGAGAAACATTGATGTGGCCATTGTGGCCATTGGGTCTGAAATCAAAGCGTCTATTATGGCCACACTGGTGGTGAAGGAACTGGGTGTTAAATATGTGGTGGCGAAAGCCCAGGACGAACTTCATGCCAAGGTGCTGTATAAAATCGGTGCTGACCGGGTCATCTTTCCTGAAAGAGATATGGGCGTGAGGTTAGCCTACAATTTAACATCTACGAATATATTGGATTATATTGAACTGGCGGCAGATTATAGCATCATGGAAATCACAGCACCAGAAAAGTGGCAGGACCGCTCGCTCATGGACATCAACATTCGTGCAAAATTTGGTATCAGTGTCATGGCGATCAAGCATGGCGAAGATATCAATGTTGCCCCTGAGGCAAACACTGTCATACACAGGGGCGATGTACTGGTAGTGGTGGGGTCCAATGATGATTTACAGCGTGTTCAGGAGAAGGTATAACTATCCACGCAAAGAAAAACTGACATGACTAGATGATAAATAGCGCCACTGACTACAACTATATATGAGGAGTAATGAGTATGTCATTACAATTTGTCACCAGTCAATCAAATAGTGTGTGCAAACAGATTATATCCCTGCAACAGCGAAAAAATAGAAAAGCCACAGGGTTGTTTGTGCTGGAAGGTGTAAGGGGTGTTAAAGATGCACTGGATGCTGGGTGGGTCCCGGACTTGTTTGTCGTGAGTGACCACTTTTTAAATCAGAGCGACGATGATGATACAATAACAGATATGCTTCAACTGAATGTGAGCGGTTACCAGGTACCAGATGGACTGATGAAAAAATTGGCAGAAACGGAAACGCCCCAGGGATTATTAGCGGTATTTTCCCAACCCGTTCATGAGGTGGAAACAATAATTCAACAAGTTAAAGGGTTTTGGCTGGTATTGGACCGCATCCAGGATCCTGGAAACTTGGGGACGTTGATCAGATCCGCAGAAGCAGCAGGGGTATCGGGTGTTTTTCTGACGAAAGGTTCAACTGATCCTTACAACAGCAAGGCTTTGAGAGCTGCCACAGGGGCTGTGTTGCACCTGCCGGTTATTGAGCTGTCAACAGAGGAATCAGACTGTCAGTTTTTACTCGATGCCAATGTTCACCTGGTGGCAGCAGCCCTGGAACAGGGACGAAGTTATGCAAAAATTCCATACCAGCTGCCCTTGGCATTGGTGATTGGTAATGAAGCCAATGGCATTGATCAATCGCTGTTGAATAAAATGGAAACCCGTGTAACAATCCCCATGAGAGGACAGTTGCAGTCATTAAACGCTGCCATTGCCGGCAGTATTTTAATGTTTCACATCGCAGAGTCCATTGGGTGTTCCAAAAGATGATGTGCTTCAGCATCATGGTGTGTGGGGTTGTTATCTCTGTTTTCCTATGATATAATCAAGTTTAATCAAACATCTTATCAGCAAAGAATGAGAGAGTACACTATAAGCTGGTCTTCAAGAGAGAGATGCCTTGGCTGGAAGCATCTGGACCAAAACATAGTGGAAGTTCACTCAGGAGCTGCACAACTGACATCAGATTCTGCACTGTCAGAAATGAGAGAGTAGGTTGTGCCGATAAGCCGCGTTAAGGCATTTAAGAGATTGGTCAACCTTGCTAGAAAGCATACATTGGCCAGTTATAAGGGTGGTACCGCGGAATACCTTTCGTCCCTTTCGAGACGAAGGGTTTTTTTATTGCAAATTTTAGATGTTAAATGGGAAGGAGTCGAAGGTAATGGAAGAAAAGCTTCACTTATTAGGCAAAGAGGCGACAGAAGCCCTGGCAGAAGCAAAGGATGTCAAGGAACTGGATAACCTCCGGGTAAAATACCTGGGTAAAAAAGGAGCGCTAACCGAACTGTTGCGCAGTATGGGCAGCCTGCCTAAAGAAGAACGACCTCATATGGGACAGGTGGCCAACCAGGTGCGGGAGCAGGTTGAAAGTGCCATGAACGAAGCCAGAAAACGTATTGGTCGCTTGGAGATGGATGCGCGTATCGCCAATGAAACCATTGATATCACCATGCCGGGCGAATCTTTTGGCCATGGTACCAAGCATCCACTGACCCAGGCACTGGACGAGTTGAAGTCAGTTTTTATCGGCATGGGTTTCAGTGTGGTGGAAGGACCTGAAGTGGAAACGGTGGTCAATAACTTTGATATGCTGAATGCCCCAAAAAACCATCCCTCCCGGGAGATGTCCGATACATTCTACATCAATGAAAAAGTGATTTTACGCACACAAACTTCACCGGTTCAGGTACGCACCATGATGAACACGAAACCCCCCATTCGGGTGATCTCTCCCGGCCGATGTTTCCGAAACGACACGCCGGACGCCACTCACTCCCCTATGTTTAACCAGTTGGAAGGTCTGGTGGTGGACAAAGGAAGCACCCTTGGTGATTTAAAAGGAAGCCTTGAAATCTTTGCCAGACACCTTTTTGGAGAACACACACAGATTAAATTTCGGCCACATTATTTCCCCTTTACAGAACCCAGTGCTGAAGTGGATGTGACCTGTTTTAAATGTGGTGGTGATGGTTGCAGTATGTGTAAGGGCAGCGGCTGGATTGAATTATTGGGAGCTGGTATGGTTCACCCCAATGTACTGCGCAACTGCGGCATTGACCCTGAAATTTACAGTGGTTGGGCTTTTGGTATGGGCATAGACCGAATTGCCATGCAAAAATACGGCATTGATGACATACGCCTGTTATATGAAAACGACCTGCGTTTTCTGTCCCAATTTTAAGCACAGCCAACGAAAACTGATTGAATGGAGGAATAACCATGCTGGTACCTATGAAATGGTTACAGGAATACGTAACTGTTAACGTTGATACAAAAGAACTGGCGGACAAAATGACCATGTCCGGTTCGAAAGTAGAAGAAATTAAAACCTGGGGTGATAAGCTTGATAAGTTAGTGATTGGGCGTATTGAATCTATCAAATCCCACCCCAACGCAGACAAGCTGGTGGTAACAAGCATTGACATTGGCACAGACGAACGACTGCAAATTGTGACGGGTGCCACCAACATCCGTGAAGGCGATACCGTTCCTGTGGCCCTTGACGGCACAGAATTACCCAATGGTCTCACCATTGTGGCGGAAGACCTGCGGGGTGAAATGTCCCAGGGTATGATGTGCTCCCATGATGAGTTGGGTGTTCCGAAAAACCTGATTCCTGAAAGTATGAAGGATGGTATCTGGATTTTGGATGAAGCAACACCCGGGGTCATGTTTATTGACACCTTGCCATTGATCGAAGACGTCATTGAATTTGAAATTACTTCCAACCGGCCCGATTGTCTCAGTGTGTTGGGAATGGCCAGAGAAACGGCGGCCACACTTAACACCACCATGAAAATGCCAGAAATACAGCTGAAAGAAACTGGCAGTCAGTGGACGGACAAAGCTTCAGTAAAAATTGAAGATCCTGAAGGCTGCCCCCGCTATGTGGCCAGACGTGTGGAGAACATCACCATTAAACAGTCACCCCAGTGGATGCAGCAACGCCTGATTCATGCAGGGGTACGACCCATCAACAATGTGGTGGACGTGACCAATTATGTGATGCTGGAAACCGGTCAACCCCTTCATGCCTTTGACGCAAGTTTCGTAAAAGACCAGACCATAATTGTGCGTAAAGCCGCTGAAGGTGAGCAGACAAAAACACTGGATGGCACATTGCGTACCTTGAAAAACACCATGACCCTTATCACTGACCCGGAAAAAGTACTGGGAATTGCCGGTGTCATGGGGGGCGAAAACTCTGAGGTAACGCCGGAAACCATGGCCATTATCCTGGAGTCTGCCAACTTTGATGCAGACCGCATCCGCAAAACCTCTCAACAGTTAGGATTACGTACTGAAGCATCTTCACGTTTTGAAAAAGGACAGGACCCGGAACTGTCACTGTTTGCAGCCAATCGTGCCTGTCAATTGCTGGAAGAATTGGAAGCTGGGGATGTGTGCCCAGGCATCATCGATGTGTACCCCCACCCTGTCAGCCCCCGCCAGGAAAGCCTTCGTCCTTACCGTGTCAATGACCTGCTGGGAACAAACATGACATCGGAAGATATGGTTAACATTCTTCACAAGCTGGAAATCGGTGCGACGTATAAAGATGATTTCATTCACATCACAGTGCCCACTTTCCGTCTGGACCTGGAACAGGAAGCCGATTTTATTGAAGAAATTGGCCGTATTTATGGTTTTGATAACATTAAAGCCACCCTGATGAAAGGCGACATCATGGTGGGTGGATTATCACACAGACAAAAAATGGAGGAAGAGGTCAAGAAAACCATGAGCGTTATGGGATGCTATGAAACGGCCACTTACTCTTTTGTCAGTCCTTCAGGCGTGGATAAAATCTGCCTGTCGGAAAACAGTTTTAAACGTGAATTTGTCAAATTACTGAATCCTCTAGGTGATGAAACCAGTGTCATGCGCACCACCATGCTGCCAAACATGATGGAGGTCGTAAGCAGGAACATCAATCGTTCTGTCCCTGCAGGCCGTTTCTATGAAATGGGACAGGTGTTTTACGGTCAACTTGGGGAAGACCAGGCAGTACTGCCCCTGGAAGTGACTGAGTTGGTCATGGGCATGTTTGGTGAAGAGAATGATTTCTTTACCATGAAAGGTATGATTGTCCACTTGTGTAACCGCCTGGGTATTGAAACATTAACCTTCCAACGGGAAATCAATCATTCCACCTTCCACCCGGGACGATGTGCCACTGTGTATGTGGGGGATCAGTTATTGGGAACTCTGGGTGAAGTACATCCTCTTGTGGCTGAAAACTATGACCTGGGCAGTGAGCGTGCAGTGTTGGCAGAAATTAACGGAGACAGGTTACTGAGTCTGGCAAACATTGAGCCCCTGTATAAATCGCTTCCCCGCTACCCGGCCATTGTTCGAGATCTGGCAGTGGTGGTTGATGCAAACACCCCTGTGAGGGAGATTGAAAAGATCATTCAGGAACAGGGCGGCGAGCTGATGGAAACCTGCCAGCTCTTTGATGTTTACCAGGGGGCACAGGTGGGAGAAGGAAAGAAAAGCGTGGCTTATACTGTCACATTCCGACATGCTGAACGAACCCTGAAAGACAAAGAAGTGAACAAACAGTACGATACCATTGTGGCAGAACTGAAGAACAGCCTCAAGGCAGTGCTGCGGGCTTAAGTCCGCTTCCTGCTTTCTTTTCACAGGAACAAAGGTATGTTATAATGAGGGCATTAAATTGGTCGAGGGGTGAGAAGCTGTGACAGATAAAAAGAACCGTGTGTTAATGCGGATCAATGGACAGGAATATCCCATTGCCGGCACAGAACCAAAGGAATACCTTCTTCGGGTGGGCACTTATGTGGACGAAAAAATGCTTCAAATCAGCAAGCTTAACCGACAATTGAGCCTGTCCCAGGTGGCGGTGCTTACCTCCATCAACATGGCAGATGAACTCATTAAGATGAAAGACGCATACAACGAACTTGAAAAATCAGCGCCACCGACAGATCATGATGTTGCAGCATTGAAAAATGATCTGGAACAAAAGACCAATTCACTTCAACAGGAAAAAGATTACACCAGAAACCTGCAAAAACGACTGAATAACCTGAAGGAAGAGCAGGAAAAGCTGCGAAAATTCCAACAGGAGTCTCTCAAACAGTCAAACAGTAAAGATGAAGAACTGAAGAAAGCCCAGCAAGTGATCAAAGACTTGCAGGAACAATTATATGACAACCAGGTAAAAGTGGCAGAGCTGCAAAAGATACAGAGTGAACATGCTAAAGAAGAGAAGACAGGAGAACAGCTTGAAATGAACCAGCCTGGTGGACAATAGGAGGAGAAGCGGCGATGTCTAACGTGTTTGATGTTTTGAATGAAAGGGGCTATGTAGCCCAGGTAACCCATGAGGATGAACTGCGTAAACTGTTGGATGAACAATCTGTTGGTTTTTACATCGGCTTTGATGCCACGGCAGAGAGCCTTCATCTGGGTCACTACGTGCAGATCATGGTGATGATGCACCTGCAACAGGCAGGCCACCGACCGATTGTGCTTTTGGGCGGCGGTACCACTATGGTGGGAGACCCTTCTGGAAAGACAGACATGCGCAAAATGTTAACCAGGGATCAGATTCAAAACAATGCCTTGCGGTTTAAAGCCCAATTTGAACGTTTTTTGGAGTTTGGCGAAGGAAAAGGCCAGGTTGTGGATAACGCAGAATGGCTCCTGGAACTAAACTACATCGAATTCTTACGCGCCATTGGGGCACATTTTAACATTAACCGCATGTTGGCAGCTGAATGTTACAAAGCCCGTTTGGACCAGGGACTTACCTTCCTTGAATTCAACTACATGATCATGCAGGCTTATGATTTCCTTGAACTTTACCGCCGTTATGGCTGCCAGTTGCAGATGGGTGGCGATGACCAATGGTCAAATATTTTAGCTGGTTACGAATTGATTCGCAAGGTGGAAAATGGAAACGCCTTTGCCCTTACATTCCAGCTGTTGACCACCAGTGAAGGCAAGAAAATGGGGAAGACAGAATCGGGAGCCCTGTGGCTGGATGCGGATAAAACGTCGCCTTACGAGTTTTACCAATACCTGCGCAATGTGGATGACAGAGACGTTGAAAAAACACTGAAGCTGCTAACATTCCTACCCCTTGATGAAATCAGGGATTTGTGCAGTGTAGAGGGGGCAGCACTGAACAAAGCCAAGGAAGTTCTTGCCTTTGAAACGACAAAAATTGTTCATGGAGATGAGGCGGCCCAACTCGCTCAGGAAGCTGCCAGAACAGCTTTTGCAGGCGGCGTTTCCGAAGACATGCCTACCACTGAATTAACCAGTAAAGTAGTGGAAGAAGGCATGGACATTCTCACTTTACTGACAGAAACTGGGTTGGCATCAAGTCGTTCAGAAGCAAGACGCCTGGTGCAACAGGGGGGCATCTCCATTGGAGATGAGAAAGTCGCAGCCATTGATCATCAAATTACCTTATCTCAGTTTGCTGAAGGTCAAATGATCGTGAGAAAGGGCAAAAAAATATACCATCGTGTCACCCTGGTCTAGATATAAACAGGATTTTCAACCCTCTTCTGTTTCGGGAGAGGGTGTTTTTTCAGGAGGATTGGAGGAGGTATGATGGTGACAAAAGTAAATGATGCGACACAGTGGGTCATGAACAGGCACAGAGTGGATGAAGTGGGTGAAAATGGACCTGCCGCCATGCTTCACCCCAGGGTGATCAGATCAGCCAGGCAACTGGTGAAAAGTATCGACAATTATGAACCCACACCTTTGGTAAAGCTGGAAAAACTGGCGTATTACCTGGGACTGGACAGGGTTTATGTAAAAAATGAATCAAAGAGATTTGGCCTTAATTCCTTTAAAGTGTTGGGAGGCATTTATGCTGTGGCCAATGTCATCTGCCAGAAGCTGGGAGTGAAGGTACAAGACATGACTTACCAGCAACTGATTTCTAAAGATGTGAAAGATAGTGTAGGAGATCTTCTTTTTGTCACAGCCACAGACGGTAACCATGGCCGGGGCATTGCCTGGGCTGCGCGTCAGTTGGGGCAGAAGTCTGTGGTGTTCATGCCAAAGGGATCTTCAGCTCATCGGTTGAAGATGGTCCAGGATGAAGGAGCTGAAGCGTCCATTACTGAGTTGAACTATGACGATGCGGTGCGGCATGCTAATGAATACGCCCAGGTTCATGGCGGGATCATGGTGCAGGACACTGTCTGGGAAGGGTATGAAGAAATTCCTGTGTGGATCATGCAAGGTTATGCTGTGTTAATGGACGAAGTGAAAGAAACGTTGGAAGCAAATAATGAATTGCCACCCACACATGTTTTTCTTCAGGCTGGGGTTGGAACTTTTGCCGGAGGGATCCAGGGTTACCTGGCGCAGGCCTGGAAAGAAAACCGACCAAAAACCGTGGTATTGGAGCCAACCCAGGCAGACTGTTATTATCGTACAGCTGTCATTGATGACGGAAAACCTCATGCGGTGACAGGTCACATGGAAACCATCATGGCTGGCTTAGCTTGCGGAGAACCCAATGAAATTGGCTGGAAAATTCTCAGAACTTACGCCAGTGCCTTTGTTTCCTGCCCAGATGAATTGACAGCACGGGGCATGCGGATTCTGGCAGCGCCGTTGCAGGGAGATCAGCAAGTAGTTTCAGGTGAATCGGGTGCCATCGGTGTAGGATTTTTGGCTGAACTGATGACCAATGAAACACTGAAGTCATTGCAAAATCAACTTGGAGTTAACCAGGAATCAAGGATCCTGATCATCAGCACTGAAGGAGACACTGACCCTGAGCAGTATCGAAACATTGTATGGGAAGGGGCCTACCCATCATAAAAAAAGAAACAAAAGCCCCGGCAATGTGTCCTTGGTGGACGAATCAATTGCCGGGGCCATACTATGGATAAAAAGAATCCTGTTTATAGATAGAGTTGATAATTCTCATCATACTTGATGAATTCCTGGTTCAGTTCCAGGCCCATCTTTTCACCACTAAAATATTTTTCAGCGATGACTTTTGCCAAATGGGTGACAGGTCGCCGATGGAAAATTTCCTCCGGGGATAAAAAGGCCGCCTCTGTGTTCTCAAAGCCGTCTGCTTTGGGTTCGCCGCCCAAGTCATCCATGCGAAACACTTGGTAACTATCCACCACTCCTTTTTTGATCCGAAGGTTTCTAACAGCCAAAAGCTCTACCGCCTGGCTCTTGACATTGGTTTCCTCAAAAATTTCCCGTGCTGCGCCTATGCCGGGAGATTCTCCTTTGTCCAGGTGACCACCGGGAAAGAGCCACAATCCTTTGATGGGGCCGTAGTTTTGACGTACCATGAGAATCCGGCCATCCCGTTCCACAAGGCCTCCCACCCCGATAAAGTTCTGGGGGTAGATGGATTTCATCAGGGCCGGCTGGTGAAGCTGCAGGGCATGGTGACGTACAGCCCTGCGCTGATGAACTTCCTCAGGATGGTAAGAGACTTCCACCAGACGTTCTTTGTCATCTGACTCGTGCAACATTTTCCCCGTAGGCGAGATGAGGCAGGAATGGCCGAAGTAGTTGACCCCCACCCGGTTCACAGCCGCCACAAACACCTGGTTTTCCATGGCCCTGGCCCGGAGAAGGGTCATCCACTGGTCAAAGAAAGGGTTTGAGTACTGGGCAGGTACCATGATCAATTCGCCGCCCTTTAGGGCAATGCCCCTTGCCAGTTCAGGAAACATGACATCGTAACAGTTGGCCACACCAAAGGGCAATTCATTTATGTGAAAAAGTGGTATGTAGCTTCCACGATGAAACAATTTGCCTTCCAGGTGACGCTGGCCCACCAAGTGGATTTTTCGATAACGGTTTTGAGATGAACCATCAGGGTTCAGTACATAGGTGGTGTTGTAAAGCCGGTCGCCTTTATATTCAGGTACACTGCCACCCATGATAAAAGCGTTGTGTTTTCTGGCCAAACGGTTTAAAAATGACAAAGCATGAGATAGATACTGCCCATGCTCTTTTAAATGACGATAATCAAATCCAACGGACCACATTTCCGGCAGCATGATGGCGTCTGCTGGTTGATCTCTATTCTCCAGCAGCCGTTCAATGGTTTTGCAGTTGGCCTCAAGATCCCCTTTTTTAATATTCATTTGAACCATGGTAAGATGAACGGTGTTCATATGATCGACCTCCAAAATTATTAATACCCAAATGGATGTTTTTTCATCAGTAAGGTCACTATATTCAGTAACGTATTAATAAACCCCATTGAGGCTCTTTAGCGTAAGGGAAAGGAAGAAATGTAGTGTTGAATACAACGAGGCATTCAAAATTATCTTTGTGGTCTGACCCAGGAAAACGCTGGATGAAGTGGATAACAGCGTTGATTCTCATATCGGTGTTCTTTCTCCCTGGCTGTGCTCAAACCCATGAACCGGTTGAAGGGAATAATAAAGATGAGGTCATGGAGATTGAAGAAGCAGTGGAGGAAGAAATGCAAGAGCCAGCAAGGGAAAAAACAACTGAAGAAGTCATCAAACAGCAGGTGGCAAAAATGTCTCTGGAAGAAAAGGCAGGGCAGGTGCTGTTTCTTGCCTTGCGCCATAACCAGGAAGGTGAGCCTTTGCTGGAACTGGAGGAAGAGGACAAGAGAATATTCCAGGAGCTTAAACCTGGTGGTATTATTCTGTTCAGCGAAAACATACATAACAACCAGCAGGTACAGAACCTAATTGCACAGATGCAGTCAGAAACAGGTATACCCTTGTTCCTGGCCGTGGACCAGGAAGGGGGCAGGGTCAGCCGGTTGACTGTGGGAGAAATGGATTTTTCTATAACGCCATCAGCCAGAGAACTGGGGCAATCGAAAGACGTCGAGAAAGCACTGGAAACAGGAAAAATACTGGGGAAAGAACTAAACGCACTGGGTTTTAACATGAACATGGCTCCGGTGGCTGATGTGGACAGCAATCCGCAGAATCCGGTGATTGGTGACCGCTCCTTTGGAGAGGACCCTGAACTGGTGGCCAACATGGCCATGGCCATGGCAAGAGGCATGCAGCTGGAGGGAGTCATTCCCGTATTAAAACACTTCCCTGGTCATGGAGACACAGACCTGGACACACACCTGGAAGCCGTTGTTGTGAATCATCCTCTGGAACGATTAGAAGAGGTGGAATTCCTTCCTTTTCGAAGAGGCGTCTCTCTGAACATGCCGGTGATCATGACGGGCCATATTCAGTTGCAGCTGTTGGATGAAGGTGTGCCGGCAACTCTGTCCTCTGTACTGATAACAGATATACTGCGAGGTAAATGGGGTTATCAGGGAGTTGTGATTTCCGATGCATTGGAAATGGGTGCTATCAGACGGCACTGGACATCAGGGGAGGCTGCCGTGAAAGCCCTGGCAGCAGGAGTGGACCTTCTTCTCATGCCCGAAAACCCTGGGGAGGCACACAAAGCCATTGTAGAAGCCGTAGCTCAAGGATTTCTAGCAGAAGATCAATTGGACCAGGCTGTGACCCGCATCCTGAAATTAAAAATGAAAGAAAAGATAATGTTTCCCGAAACGAGAGATGATTAACGTTTTCGAGTCCATTGCAAAATAAAAAACATCCATAGGACAATGAGCAGTGGGAGCAGGTAGACTTCCACTCCACGAAACCAGCCTAATTGGATAGTACCCCAAAGGATTACGGACACGAGCATAATCACTGTCAGCATTGTTTTTTTTGATAAGCCCATGGATAATCCTCCTTTGCACCCTAATTGGTCTGTGCACAGAATGGTTGCTCTAACTATGATCTTATCATGATACTTGATGAAACAAAAGAAGGGAAAGATTTTTTCTTGACAGTGAACACATCGTTCTATAGGCTTAGAGAGTAAGAAACTGATTGAAAATACATTGCGATTAACAAGGAGGATCATTCGTTGGCCCAGTTAACATTCACTCATTCCACAATGAAAAGCGGAAAATCACTTGATTTGTTAAAAACAGATCATGCATACAGGGAAAGAGGCTATAAAACACTGTTGTTTACTTCAGAGGTTGATACCCGGTACCTGGAAGAAGGGTCTTTTGAAGAACAGTTAAAGGGGAAAATTACCACCCGTATTGGTTTGGAAGCGGAAGCGTGGCTCATAGAACGGGTGGACATCTGCCGTCTGGCACGGGAAGAACGGCCGGATTGTATTTTAGTGGATGAAGCACAGTTTTTATCGGAGGAAATGATCCTTCATCTCACAGAATTAGTTGATCATGAAGACATTCCAGTGATTTGCTATGGATTAAAAAACGATTTTAAAGGTGAACTGTTTCCCGGTAGTAAAGCGCTGCTCATTTATGCAGACACATTAAAGGAAATTGAAACGGTATGCGAATACTGCACGAACAAAGCGTCCATGAACCTGCGGTTGGTTGATGGCCATCCAGTGTTTTCCGGTGAGCAAATAGTCATGGGCGACAATGAATATAAACCAGTGTGCCGGAAATGTTACCGTAATATGAAACAGGAACTGGAACAAAGTGAGGGAAAGTGAGTTTTCAAAGAATGATAGATGATAATATGGGAGGGTGACAGCAATGAAACGTGTTCATATTGAAACATCCATGCAGGATAAGCTGGAGCAATTGATTGAAGAAAATCGTCACTGGACGAAACAAGGTGCTGTTGCCACTTACATTCCTGAATTGTCTAAACAAGACCCAGGCCTGTTAGGCATCAGCATCTGTGAAGTGGACGGCACCCAATGGCAGGCTGGTGACTGGCAGGCTCCCTTTACCATCCAGAGCATTTCTAAGGTGGCTTACTTTATCTGTGTTTTGCTGGACAATGATTTTGACGAATTAACGAAAAAAATTAGTGTGGCGCCCACGGCAGATGGGTTTAATTCCATTGTGAACCTGGAAACTAAAAATGAACACAAACCCCTGAACGCTATGATTAATTCTGGTGCCATCGCCAGTATTTCAATGGTAAAGGGTACCACCATCGAAGACAAGTTTCAGCGCATTTTCACCATGATTCGAGATATGACAGGGAATGAAAACCTAAAAGTGAACGAAGAGGTTTATCTTTCGGAGAAGCGCACTGGTGACAGGAACAGAGCCCTGGCGTACTTTATGAAAGGCACGGGGATCATAACAGTGGATGTGGAAGACTTGTTGGATGCCTACTTCAGGCTGTGTTCCATCGAAGTAAATTGCCGGGACATTGCTGTCATGGCGGCCACTTTGGCCAAAGAAGGTGTATCACCGGTAACAGGTAAAACTCTTTTTGACCCTAAAACAGCACGCATTGTGAAAGCGGTTATGGCCACTTGTGGTTTATATGATGGATCTGGGGAATTTGCAGTAGATGTGGGTATGCCGGGAAAAAGTGGTGTGGGAGGTGGGATTATGACCGTATCCCCACGGTTACTTGGAATTGGCGTTATGGGACCTGCCCTGGATTCTAAAGGTAACAGCCTTGGTGGTTGGAAATTGTTAGAATCTCTTTCAGCAGAATGGGATTTGAACATATTTTAATTGAGTAACAACAAAGACCCTGCCACGGTTTCTTGGCAGGGTCTTATGGTTACTGGAGCTAGTAGCCGGATTCGAACCGGCGACCTGCTCATTACGAATGAGCTGCTCTGCCAGCTGAGCCATACTAGCAAGGTACATCATATTCTACCATAGAACCGAGAATTGGAAAAGGTGTTGGCGAAAAAAATGTGTTCAAATCAGTTGACAAAAAGGCAAATCCAAGCAGAATTTTGTTTATGATGATTGAGCTTCGGGGTTGCGGGGGTAATATCTTTGGTATACAAGAAAAGGGGGTGCCCATGATGCTAACGTATACGCCTGATGTAATACACGCACATACTGCAAGCATTCTGGGAAGCAATGATTTTGGATTAAAGCCCATTGGCAACCATGAACTGGGTCGTCATTTGGTATACCAAGTAACACGAACCAGTTTGGCACCCTTAGTATTAAAACTATACTGCAAGAAAAATCGTAGGGCTCGTGAAATCGCCTCTCTGAATCTGTTGGCCAACACTGGGGTCAAATGTGCTGTGATAGTTGATGCCGGTACTTTTCCAGATGGCACTGAGTGGTTGCTGTCTACTTTCTTTCCTGGCAAGATCCTAGACAGGGTATGGGATCAGATGAGTGAAGAAGAAAAACAGCGCATGTTTGAAGCTATGGGCAATGAACTGGGAAAAGTTCACCGGGCAGCAACTTTTCCGTTTTTTGGACATTGGAATGAAAAAGGAGAGAGTCTCCATAACTTTCAACATTATTTCACTGAGTTTGTACGCAGCAGTGAATATGTGATCCGTCACCTGCAAAGCCAGAAACTGCCCGACCAGGTATTACTAAACAGAGCGGTATCCATCATCAGAAAAAATTATTCCCTTATCGATTCAATCCAGGTTGCCCGACTGACACACCATGATTATGATGGCCGAAATATTTTGGTTAATCAAAAGGGAGGACAGTGGAAAATTAGTGGAATCATTGATTTCGAACAAAGCTACCCGGGCAACCGGGAAATTGATTTGGCGGGTATCTATGCCAGGTATCTAATGGGTGACGCCAATCGGGAAGAATCCTTCTTCAGGGGATACCAAAAGCACCTGGGGGTGGAAGAGTCGTTTTACCAGCGACTACCTTACTATTTACTTTGTAAAGGGGTTGTTATTTGCAGTTGGACGCATGGACAGGCGCCTGCTTATTATGAGGAAGGTATACGGCTGATTGAAAGATTTCACTCCCTTGTATAAGGCAAAGAAAATGAAATAAATCTAAAATTGAGGAAAAATAACCCGGTATTTAGTGTGAAAGAGCATTGATTTTATTGAATCCAACAGTTATGATAAAATGAGTAGGGAAATATGACCCGTAATATTATATATGTGGGGCATAATATCTCGATTTGCGGTTGTCTCAAAACGGCATCATAACACAAAGGGAGGAAAGCCAATGTCAATGCATGAATTTATGAATCGGGTAGCAGCTGTCAATCCAAACCAGCCTGAGTTTTTACAGGCGGTGCATGAAGTAGTGGAATCCATCTGGCCAATGTACGAAAGCAATCCTAAGTTGTTCAGAAATAAAATTCTTGATCGTATGGTGGAACCGGAGCGAGAAGTTAAGTTTAGGGTCACCTGGATGGATGACAGTGGAGAGATTCAGGTTAACCGTGGGTACCGGATTGAATTCAACAGCGCCATTGGGCCTTACAAGGGTGGATTGAGATTTCATCCAACGGTCAACTTGTCCATTCTGAAGTTTTTGGGTTTTGAACAGATCTTTAAAAACAGCCTGACCACTCTACCAATGGGTGGCGGCAAGGGTGGTTCAGACTTTGATCCAAAAGGAAAATCAGACGACGAGGTGATGCGTTTTTGTCAGAACTTTATGTTAGAACTTTATCGTCATATAGGGCCTAACACGGATGTTCCTGCTGGAGATATTGGTGTTGGTAAACGGGAAATTGGTTATCTTTTTGGTATGTATAGTAAAATTAAAAATGAATTTACCGGTGTGTTTACCGGCAAAGGTCTTGAGTGGGGTGGCAGTTTGATCAGACCAGAGGCAACAGGGTATGGTTGCACCTATTTTGCTGAAGAAATGCTGAAAACCAGAGGCAACTCTCTGGAAGGTAAAGCAGTGGTTATATCAGGCTCAGGCAACGTGGCACAGTTTGCCATCGAAAAGGTGACTGAGTTGGGTGGTAAAGCAGTGACTGCATCAGATTCCAGTGGTTTTATTTATGATCCAGACGGCATTACGGGTGATAAACTGGATTATTTAAAAGAGTTGAAAAATGAAAAAAGAGGACGTATCAGTGAATATGCAAAAGTTTATGGTGTCGAATTCCATCAGGGACAACGTCCCTGGCATGTGCCTTGTGAAGTGGCGCTTCCCTGTGCTACTCAAAACGAGGTAAATGAAGAGGAAGCAAAAGCACTGGTCAATAATGGATGCCTGTGTGTATCTGAAGGGGCCAACATGCCTTCTATGCCCCAAGCGGTTGAAGTATTCCATAAGAATCAACTGTTGTTTGGACCGGGCAAAGCCGCCAATGCTGGCGGTGTGGCAACCTCCGGACTTGAAATGTCACAGAACAGTCTGCGCATGAATTGGACAAGGGATGAAGTGGATCAAAAACTAAGAGGCATCATGAGCTCTATCCACGAACAATGTGTGGAACATGGTAGGGAGGGTACTTACATTGATTACGTGAAAGGAGCCAATATCGCAGGGTTCCTAAAGGTTGCCAATGCCATGATGGACAGAGGACTGGTATAATAACCGCAGTGAGTGAAAATAGAAGAGGAGGTGGCCTGTGTGGACCGCTTCATAGGGTTTGCTTATCAACTGCTTCAGGCCGCCGGTAGCGAAATTAGCCGACTGCAGTTCGTTCATACCATCTTTAACATGATTAAAAAAGAAACAGATGCAGACGAAACAGAGCTGTTTTTTTACCATGACTTAAAATTATATCAATTGACCTGGGGAGCGGGCGGAAAGCCTGCTCTTCGGTTATGTCAGCAGAACCCTCTGGTATCCATGGGCAGTGTGTGGAGTGCTGACAGACAATCTGGAGAATGGGTATACGATTTTTTCAAAACCTATTGTGACGACCAGGGTATTGATCATTGGCATGTGAATCACGAAGGAAATTGTTATCAATTTCAACGGCAGCAGCAGGATAATCGAAGGGAAGTAAAAATCAATGAAGTGATGATCGTGTCATTTATCTACCAACATGATAAAATGGGGTTGGTGGTGCTTAAACAAAAAAATGACAAAAGTTTTGATGAGAACCGATTGGTGCTTTTCCAAGGCATGAGTCAGGCATTGGCAGAAGCCTTCGAACATCAATACGCCCATCATGCCTGCCAGGAGAGGGTTAAGGAGCTGTCATGCCTATACGAACTGTCACATGTGGCCTCGTTGCCAGACATTAGCAAAGAGGAAGTATTGCATCGGGTAGTCATGATGTTGCCGGCAGCCATGCAATTTCCAGAAATAGCCACAGCCCGCATGTGCCTGGAAGAGCAATGTTTTATCAGTGATGGATTTCAGGAGAGTGAGATAAAACTTTCTGTTCCGGTGGCCTCGGTCAACCGCTACTTAGGAACGTTGGATGTGTTTTATGCAACAGGTCAAATTGATTTCTACGACGATATTTTTCTTAAGGAAGAGGAAAAGTTGTTACAAACCGTGGCAAATCAAATTGCTTTGTTGCTGGAACGGAAAGAAGCTGAAGAACTGAGTAGAAGATTGCAGGCACAACTACTTCATGCAGATCGGCTGGCCACCATTGGGCAGCTTTCTGCAGGCGTTGCCCATGAAATCAATGAACCTTTGGGTTCGATATTAGGATTCAGCCAGTTGTTGCAGGAAAGCCAATTAGAAGATTTAGCCCAACAGGATGTGGGAAAAATCATCAAGGCCACTCTTCACGCCAGGGAAATCATACGAAAACTTATGCTTTTTTCCAGGCAGATGCCACCCAGAAAAAGCCGCATCGATGTGAATAAAATCATTGAAGAAGGTCTGTTTTTCCTTGAAAACCGTTTTGTAAAAAATGCAATTCAACTTACCCGGCACTACCAGCAACCATTACCGGAAATTGTGGCAGACCCTGGCCAGATTCATCAGATCATTGTCAATTTGGCAGTGAACAGTATGCATGCCATGCCCCAGGGCGGGTTGTTCATCATTGAAACTTCTTCAGATGACCATTATGTGCTGATCCGTATCGCGGACACTGGCACAGGTATGCCGGAGGAAGTTCGACAGAAAATTTTCCTTCCCTTTTACACCACAAAGGATGTGCAGGAAGGGACAGGATTGGGATTGTCGGTGGTTCATGGCATCGTTGCTTCCCACAACGGTATCATTGATGTGGAAAGCAAACCGGGAGAAGGAACGGCGTTTATGATTCGGTTACCTATAAAATCAACGGAAGAGGAGTGTTCTCCATGAGTCAATACAAGGAAAACATATTAGTGGTGGATGATTCTGCTGATATGCTGGAACTGTTAGACCGAAAACTAAAAGGAAAAGGTTTTCGAGTGCACCTGGCCAATTCTGTTGAAAGTGCCATTAAGACAATGGAAACCACGAAGATGGATTTGGTGATTACAGACTATAAAATGCCCCGGTTATCAGGTCTTGACCTGATCAAGCATTTGCGCGACAGGAATAAGGAAACGAAAATTATTATGATCACCGGGTATCCCACTGTTGAAAGTGCTGTGGAAGCCGTGAAAAGCGGTGCCGAAGAATACTTAACAAAACCTTTCACAGACGAAGAATTTTTCAACTGTTTAAACCGGGTGATGGAACAAATCCGTACCCGGAAAATGGCCAGTAAAAACATGCAGGATCATGGCCGCTATGGCATCGTGGCTTCATCAGAGGCCATGGTGGAGGTGTTTCATTTAATTGACAAATCGGCGGTTAACCCTGTGACAGTACTGGTCAGTGGGGAAAGTGGCACCGGCAAAGAACTTGTGGCCAGGGCCATTCATTACCACAGTGCCAGGGCAAAGGCCCCCTTTGTTCCTGTTAATTGCGGCGCCATACCGGAAACTTTGTTGGAAAGTGAACTTTTTGGCTACATGAAAGGCGCCTTCACAGGTGCTCAGGAAACCAGGGCTGGTTTCTTTATCACGGCAGACGGTGGCACATTGTTCCTTGACGAAATAGGAGAAACCAGTGTGAACATGCAGGTTAAACTGCTCAGAGTAATGGAAGACCGAAAGGTGATGATGGTTGGCTCTCAGCAAGCACGGCAAGTGGATGTTCGGTTGATTGCCGCCACCAACAAAAGATTACGCGAGCAAGTGAAGCAGGGACGTTTTCGTGAAGATTTATATTATCGCTTGAACGTGATCAACATTCAAATTCCACCCCTGCGTGAACGAGAGGATGACGTGGTGCTGCTTTCAAACCATTTCCTGAAAAAATTTGCGCAGAACACAGGCAATCCGTCACCTGTCATTTCACCTGAAGTGCTACAGATTTTTAAACAGTATGAATGGCCTGGTAATGTGAGGGAACTTGAAAATTTAATACAGCGACTTGTGATTGTCTGTGACCATGACACCATTACCCCGTCAGACCTGCCTTCTTTTATGAAGAGCGGAATCAGTATCAGCAAGGGATTTGAACGAACCCTTGACCAGGTGGAACAGGAATACATCATCGATGTATTGAATTATACAGGGGGAAACAAAACCAAAGCTGCTGCCATTTTGGGCATCGATCGTAAAACCCTGAGGCGGAAGATAGAAGGGGTTCTGGAGGAATAGAGAGACAAAAAGACGCGCCGGGTCATAATGACCCGGTTTTTTTATGCGCTAAATAGGACGATTTCAACAGAAAAAAAGCTGAGATTGAGTAACACCATAAGTTATACGGGTTCAGCTACTTTGTTTAAAAGCTGGCATGGATTATGCATAATATAAAGAGGTAAGGAAATGTAAATCCATCGGCTGAAAGAGCATTGATGTAAGGAGGAATAAGCGATGATGAACGCAAAAAAAGACATGAAGGTAATGGATCATAAAAAAAACGTAACAGGTATGTGTTTGAATTGCAGTCACCAGGAAGATTGTGCCATGACCCATCATGGTGGCAGTAATCTATATGGATGTGATGAGTATGAAAGCATGCCGGTTGCCAGTGTGTCAGTGGATTATCGGGAGGAAATGAAAGCAACCCCTGCGCTTGGATTGTGTGCCACTTGTGAACATAAAAACCAGTGTGCTCACAAAACCATTCCTGGCGGAGTCTGGCATTGTGAAGAATTCCAATAAAAAACGGATGCCACGAAGGTAATCAACCCAAAGCCATAAAAGGTTTTGGGTTTTTCTTTTGTCTTTTAATTGTCAGGGAACTGGGTTATAATCTATGTAGGTAAGATAAGGGAACAAGCGCATTGATTCTGGAAAAGGTGAGGTGAAAAAAATGAAACTGAAGGAAATCTTAATCAAACGAGATCAACTTAAGAATCATATCTATGCCTTAAAACGTGCCATCACATTATGCCACATGTACATGAAAGATGATGAGATGATCCAAGACCTGGAAGAAATAAAAGAGGAACTTGAAAATCAACTGGATGAATTGAATAATAACTTGACGACCATTGAAGAAATGGAAATGTAGTGCATAACAGCATCCAAAAGGAGCGGAGGAAGATGATGAAAGCATTGGTGAAAAAACACCGTGAGCCGGGTATTTGGCTGGAAGATGTACCGGTTCCTGAAATCGGTAAAAATGATGTGTTGATAAAAATAAAAAAAACATCCATTTGCGGTACCGATATCCACATCTACAATTGGGATGACTGGTCCCAGAAAACCATTCCTGTGCCCATGACCATTGGCCATGAATTTGTGGGTGAAGTAGTGGCCATGGGAGAAAATGTTCATGACGTGGAGATTGGTGAAATTGTTTCCGGTGAAGGCCATGTGGTCTGTGGAAGATGCCGGAACTGTTTAGCAGGAAGGCGTCACTTATGCATGAACACCAGCGGGGTTGGTGTGAACCGTCCCGGTGCTTTTGCCAACTATTTATCCATTCCGGTGACCAATGTATGGCATTGTGACCCAACAATACCCCTTGAGGTGCTCAGTTGCTTTGACCCCTTCGGCAATGCTGTTCACACAGCACTCAGTTTCGATGTCCTGGGGGAAGATGTGCTCATCACAGGCGCCGGACCCATTGGGATCATGGCAGCTGCGGTGGCCAGGCATGCAGGAGCACGCTTTGTGGTGGTGACAGATGTGAATGAATATCGACTGGAACTGGCGCGTAAAATGGGTGCTACCCGGGCCATTAATGTAACAAAAACAAGCGTGGAAGAAACCTTTAAAGAGTTGGGCATGAAAGAAGGTTTTGACGTAGGGTTGGAGATGTCCGGCAATGCCTCTGCCTTTAACAGTATGATCAACAACATGTGTCATGGTGGTAAAATGGCTGTGTTGGGCATACAGCAGCCTGGCACAGTTATCAACTGGAACACCGTTGTGTTCAATGGGCTTACCATCAAAGGTATCTATGGCCGTGAAATGTACGAAACCTGGTATAAAATGACTTCTATGATTCAATCAGGACTGGATATATCGCCCATTATCACACACCGTTACCATTATACTCAGTATGAGGAAGCTTTCCAGGTAATGGCCTCCGGTCAGTCGGGTAAAGTGGTGTTGGATTGGGAAGACTAAAAAATACCTAAAGGAGGCAATACTGTTGTACACACCTGATATTCAAAAAAATTATGAGTCAATCCTGGAAGGCATTCAGGAAAAAGGCCTTTATAAAAATGAACGAATTCTGGCTGGTCCTCAGCAATCCATTATTGAAACCACCAAAGTAAAAGACATTATCAACATGTGTGCCAACAATTATCTGGGATTGTCCAACAACCCCAGGGTGATTGAAGCGGCTAAAAAAAGTTATGATAAGTGGGGCTATGGACTTTCGTCGGTACGGTTTATTTGCGGTACCCAGTCGGTGCATAAAGACCTTGAAGCAAAGCTCACCTCTTTTTTAAAAACGGAAGATACTATTCTCTATTCATCCTGCTTTGATGCTAATGGTGGTTTGTTTGAAACACTCCTGTCAGATAAAGACACCATCATCAGCGACGCACTGAATCATGCCAGTATTATTGATGGCGTCAGGCTTTGTAAAGCCAAGAAGCTGGTTTATAAAAACAATAATATGGAAGACCTTGAGGAAAAACTGAAGCAGCGGCAACCTGGAGGAATTACCATGATTGCCACTGACGGGGTTTTTTCCATGGACGGCATCATTGCCAATTTGCAAGGTATTTGTGACCTGGCAGAGAAGTATGACGCCCTGGTCATGGTGGACGACTCTCATGCAGTGGGGTTCATGGGCAAAACCGGTCGAGGCACCCATGAACACTGTGATGTGATGGGCCGGGTAGATCTCATTACCGGAACACTGGGTAAAGCCCTTGGCGGCGCCAGCGGAGGCTACACAAGCGGCCGGAAAGCTATTATTGACCTGCTTCGCCAGCGAAGCCGTCCCTATCTGTTTTCCAACACCCTGGCACCGGCCATTGCTTTTGCATCCCTGGAAGTATTGTCTATGCTGACTGAATCAACGGAGTACCGGGATCGGTTGGCAGATAATACTGCGTACTTCCGCCAAAGAATTGAAGAGATTGGTTATGACATCATACCAGGCGAACACCCCATTGTGCCCATTATGTTGGGCGACGCGTTACTATCCCAGGAAATGGCTGATTATTTATTGACCCTGGGCGTCTATGTAATAGGTTTTTTCTTCCCGGTAGTGCCGGAAGGCAAAGCCAGAATACGTACCCAGATCTCTGCGGCTCATTCAAGAGAAGACCTGGATAAAGCGCTGACAGCCTTTGAACAAGCATACCGTCATTTTTCCATGTCTTCCCGGTAGTAATACTTAGGAGGTGCTGATCATATTATCTAAACAGAACGACCAAACCATCACACTTTGTTTTATAGAAGAACCTACTGCCAATTATTTAAATGATTTGTTGCAGCAGTCCTACAGTCTGTTAGACCAGTACGACGCTTACCAGGAAGTGGTCATTGATATGGAAAAAGTAAACTACATTGATTCCACCGGCATCACTTATCTCATCGGACTCTATAAAAATCTGGTTCGAAAGAATAAAAAAATGCGCATCAAAGGTGCCCGGAAAGAAATCAGGGAGTTGTTTAACATTGTCAACCTCACTGAATTGTTTCAGGTTGAGGCATGAATCAAAAACCCTGCCCTTACGGCAGGGTTTTTCACAAAAAAGGAGTGACAGCTTATGTTAGAAAAAGTGTTGTTTCACCAGGGGATCATCCATACAGGATTAGGAGAGCAGGTGTCAGCCATGATGGTGGAAGGAGAACGGATCACTTCCATGGGCACCCGGGAAGAAGTGTTGGCTTTTGCTGGAGAACCCGACAGGGAAGTGTCCCTTGATCACCAACCTGTCTTTCCAGGTTTTGTCGACAGCCACATTCATCTGATGGCCTACGGATTTTCGCTGGAATCCATTGATCTGAGTGGTGCAGATTCGGTGGTAAAAATGCAGGAGATTTGTCGTGACTATATGGAAAAAAATAAACCGGAGCCAGGCAAATGGATTATAGGCAGAGGATGGAACCAAAATCTGTTTGCAGACCCTGTTTTTCCCACCAGGGAAGCCCTGGACGCCATTACCACAGAAAATCCGCTGCTGTTACTCCGGGTGTGCGGGCACATTGCCACAGTAAACACAATGGGCTTGCGAAACGTATACGCAGAAGATGATAAAATGCCGGAATCATTGAAAAAATGGCTGGTAAAGGGAATTGTTCTGGAAGACGAACTGGAATGGTTTAAAACAATGATGGCACCAAAACCAGGTTTAAATGAGCTAAAGAAATCCATCTTAAGAGCGTCTGAAGCGCTGTTATCTTATGGCGTTACGTCAGTTCATGCAGAAGACTCCTATGACCTGGGGTATAGTGGTGATTTTCAGAATATTAAAGAGGCGTACCAAACCCTGGAGAGAGAAGACCAACTACCCCTTCGTGTATACCAAAAAATTTCCCTGCCAGACCCTGATGCCCTGAATCGTTGGTTACAGGGTGAAGACAGAACGGGTGGCGGCAGTAACTATTACCGTATTGGTCCCATGAAAATGTGGCTGGACGGAACCCTGGGAGGTCGTACAGCTGCCATGCGGGAGCCATATACCGACGACCCGGGCAACCAGGGTATGCTGTTGTACCCAGATGAAACAGTGGAAGCCATGGTGATGAAAGCTGATGAGGAAGGCATGCAAATATGCCTCCACGCCATTGGCGACGCTGCACTGGAGCAGGCAGTAACCATCTATGAAAAAGTGTATCAACGAAAGAACCAGCCCCTGAATCACCGCATCATCCATTGTCAGATTGGTGACGATGCCCTTTACCAGCGCATGGCAGCTATTGGAGTCACTGCAGATGTCCAGTTTTTATTTACAGCATCAGACTGGTCCATTGTTGAACCCCGACTGGGCGCAAAAAGAGCCGCCTGCAGCTATGCCTGGAAATCGCTGTTACAGGCTGGAGTGCCTTTAACAGCTGGGTCAGATTGTCCTGTGGAAATTCCCAACCCTTTCCTGGGTATACAGGCAGTTGTTACCCGACGTGATCTGGAAGGTAAACCACCAGAAGGATTTAACCTGAAGGAAGCATTAACACTGGAAGAAGCTATGTCCATTCACACATTAGGGTCTGCTGTCGCAGCAGGAGAAGGGGATTTAAAAGGCACTTTGGAACCAGGAAAACTGGCAGATTTTATCACCCTAAACTGCAATCCCTATGAGTTGACAGCAGAAAAAATTGCCGCGGTGAATGTGAAATCCACCTGGGTGGGGGGAAAACTACGCTGGAAGGCTGAATAAAGCAGTTTTAATAAGTTTTTCTTTTAAACCTTCTGAATTTGGATAAATATCACCTATAGGAGGTGACCGTATGGCCCTGGACGAGGAAAAAGACCTGACTGAAGAAACGGGTGATGAAAAAAAGCGTTTTAAAAACGTTGATTTAAATCAGCCAGTACCAAAGAAAACCGCTGTGATTGTGGTTGCAGCAGTGGTGTTAACAGCGTTACTGTTAACAACTCTGATCCTTTGGCTGGTGCTGGGTCGGCAAGGGGAGACAGCTGTATTGGAAGAAAAACCTGGGGAAGTGGTGTTGGAAACCCCCATTGCTGATGAGGCTGACACCCAGGAGAATACAGATGAAACCCGGGGGATGACTGAGCCAACATCGGAACAGGCACCAGCGTCTGTGGTGGTGGAAGAACGGTTGCTAGCAGTAAGAATTGACGACCGTTGGGGTTTTATCAACACAGCAGGGCAGCTGGTGATAGATAATACATTTGAAGAGGCAGGCCCATTCCAGGAAGGATTGGCGGCTGTGCGACAGAATGGGAAAGTGGGATACATTAATATATCCGGTGAGCTTGTAATCCCGGCAGGTTTTGACGAAGGTCAGGCATTTTATGATGGAATGGCCGCGGTGAAATTGGAGCAACGCTGGGGTTTTGTCAATCGTCACGGACAATTGGTGATCGAGCCTGCATACGACGATGTGATGTATTTTTCAGAAGGAGCGGCACCTGCTGCCCAGGATGGTCAATGGGGGTACCTGGATACATCGGGAATCTGGTTGATTTCACCCCGGTATAACCAGGCGTGGCCTTTCTATGAAGGTATTGCCCAGGTTGAAGTGGTGGACCGCATGGGTTACATCGACCGGCAGGGAGAATGGGTATGGAACCCAATTTTCGCTCAATGATTCCCTTGAGAAGAGCTATTATTGCTGGTTGTGCGACGATTTTCCTGTTGTTGGTTGTGACGGTATGGGAAAATGTGCAGCAGGTGGAAGAACTGCCTGAAGAATTTCCTGTGAATACACCCCCAAGCGACTGGACGTATAAATTCCAGACAGGACAGGTGAAGATGGATGATCCCCGCCGTCCCCTGTATATCTTGAACCAGAATCATCCAGCCTTTATGATGGACCATGTGATGAGTGCAGAAACACAGAGTTTGCACCGGTTTATCTGCGAAGTGACGTCCATGGATGAAGAGACAGTCTGGATACTCTTGCAGGGATGTCGTGAACAGAGGTTGTCCCTATGGGTTGTGCTTGCCCTGATTGACCAGGAAACGGGAGGCACATTCCAGGCTGACCTGGTGGGGCGTGACAGGGACCGTGGATACATGCAGATCACGCCCATCACAGAAAGACACCTGTTTCAAATCCACGGGAGCAACTGGCATTTTGAGTATAATCCGGAGGATATATTTGAACCCTGGTATAACTTGACCCTGGGCATGCGCTACTTACGTGAACTGGCTGACAGACAGATGGAGTTGGACTGGCCCAGGGTGTTGAGTGAATATAATTATGGTCCGGTGGGCTTGTCTCGCTACCACCGGCGAAATGGCACCTATGAAACAGGCTATAGTCGTCGAGTGATGGAAAAAAGCTTGAAATGGGAAAAGGCTTACCTTGAATCCAATGGCGAATATGATTAACTTCAATAAAAATCCGGACACAGATACCACTTGAGGTGGTTGTGGGCCGGATTTTTTAAACATTGGATAATTATACATATATATAAATAAATATAAAATACAAGAATGATTATGAAGGATTGTTTTATTGATAAAAACAGATTTGTTAATGTTTTGAAAAGTCTGAAGGTTAGTGCCTAACGCCTAATTTGCATAAATAAACAAAAAGTGATATAATTAGGTCAATAATTTTGCATAAAAAGACCAAAATTCGGCGGTTAACCGCCAGCGACCACAAAGGAGGTCACAAGCTAATGAAAGTAGGCATAATGGGTGCAACGGGTTTTACGGGAGCTGAATTGGTGCGTATTTTATTGCAACATCCCGAAGTGGAACTGGCATTTGTTGATTCCCGCACCTATGAAAACCAACAATTCGACGAAGTGTACCCTAACTTGAGGGAAAAAGCTACCATGAAGGCGCAGTCTATGGATCCGGACAATTTGCCGGAGGACGTAGAACTGGTTTTTTGTGCGTTGCCCCACCGGGTTAGTCAGAACAAGGTCATACCCATGCATGAAAAAGGCATGAAAATCGTAGATCTTTCAGCAGATTTCAGGTTGAATGACCAAAAAACCTATGAACAATGGTACCAGACAGATCATCAACGGCCAGAACTGTTAAAAAAAGCTGTGTATGGATTACCTGAATGGTACGAAGAAAAATTAAAAAAAGCCACCCTTACAGCCAATCCAGGCTGTTTTCCCACCAGCATACTGTTACCATTATTACCGTTAATGAAAGAGGGTTTGGTGGACGGAAAGCACTTGGTGGTCAACTCAAACACAGGTATATCAGGAGCAGGCAGAAAGCCTTCGCCTGTTAACTTATTTTCGCAGGTTAATGAAAATGTGAGAGCCTATGGTATAGGAACCCACAGGCATACCCCGGAAATTGAACAGGAGCTCAGTCTGGCAGCGGGCAGTGACATTACACTGCAGTTTACCCCACACCTTGTGCCCATGGACCGTGGCATCCTCAGTACTGTTGTCACACCTGTAGAAGCAGGCTTAAGCTTGAAAAAAGTGGAAGACTGCTACCAGGCATACTATGGCAAAAAGCCTTTCATCAGGTTGCTGAGTAACGATGCATTGCCGGAAACAAAGGCTGTAAAAGGGTCAAATTTCTGTGACATTGCCTGGAGAGTTGATGAACGAAGTGGAAACTTGATTTTAGTGTCCGCCATCGATAACCTGATAAAAGGTTCCTCCGGTGAAGCAGTGCAAAACATGAACCTGATGCTGGGGATGCCAGAGGATACTGGTTTAGATCACTTATCCATTTGGCCTTAAAAACAGAATGAGTATAGCAGTATCGAGCAGTATAGAAAAGTTAATAAAACAATCACAAATAGTAAAGAGGAGATGTACATTTTGACCTATACAATAATCCCAGGTGGTAATGCCACCAGTCCAAAAGGTTTTAAGGCAGGAAGTGTTCATTCAGGCGTGAAGTCCGACAAAGACGACCTGGTGATCTTATACAGTGAATATCCCACTGTGGCAACAGCAGTTTTTACACAAAACCTGGCCGCGGCTGCACCGGTTCAGATCAGTCGAGAGGTTTTCCAACAGCAGGACGTAAGGGCTGTTTTGGTAAACAGCGGTAATGCCAACGCCTGCACCGGGCACAAAGGGTTGGAAGACGCCCGTTTAACGCAGCAAGAGGCAGCAAATGCCTTGTCATTAAAACCCCATCAGGTGGCGTTGGCTTCAACAGGCGTCATTGGACTACCCCTGCCCATGGAAAAAGTGATGGCGGGTATTCCAAAGGCTGCCGAAGCCCTCGGTGAAGAAGGGGGAGCTAAGGCGGCAGAAGGCATTATGACCACTGACACTAATCCTAAAGTGATGGCAGTTTCCACCACCATTAATGGGAAAACCATCACCATTGGCGGCATGGCCAAGGGTTCTGGTATGATTAATCCCAACATGGCCACCATGCTGGGGTTTGTGACCACTGATGCTGCAGTTGATCCTGCCTACCTTAAAGCTATGTTTCTTGAAATTGTGGCTGACACCTATAACATGATCACAGTGGACGGTGACACAAGCACCAATGACACGGTAATGCTATTGGCAGGAGGATCTGCCGGTAATGATATCATTGATAAAAACCACCCTGAAGAAGGTAAATTCAGAGAAGCTCTCTTCGCAGTTAACCAGCATTTGGCAGTTTCCATCGTCAAGGACGGTGAGGGTGCCACAAAACTGATTGAAACTGTGACAGAAGGGTTTGCCACCAAGGCAGATGCCCGTATGGCAGCCAAGGCTGTGCTAAACTCCAACCTGGTAAAAACCGCCATCTTTGGTGAAGACGGAAACTGGGGGCGTATGATTTGCAGCCTGGGCTATTCGGGTGCAGCCTTTGACCTGAACCAGGTGGCCTTATCATTGGGTAATGGCCAGGAACAGTGGGTGCAAGTGTTGGAAAAAGGTTTACCATTGGACTATGATGAAGATAAAGTGGCTGAAGTCTTAAAGGATAAGCTGATAAAAATTCGGATTACGGCAGGTGCCGGCGAAGCATTCGCCAGAGGATGGGGATGCGATTTTTCATACGACTACGTGAAAATAAATGGTTCATACCGCAGCTAAGAAAAAGGACTTCAATAGACTGTTCAAAGAATGATCAGTCAAATGGCTGGTCATCAAAATAAGGAGGAGCTACCAGTGAGCGAGCAAATAAATGGCAACAACTCAAACAGCAATGGGATTGAGTTTGATCCGGAGTTGTTGTTGCAAAGTTTACCATACATCCAACAGTATCATCAGAAGATTGTTTTAATTAAATATGGTGGGAATGCCATGGTGAACGAAGAGTTAAAAAACCAGGTGATCAAAGACATCGCTTTCATGAAATATGTTGGCATTAAACCCGTGGTGATGCACGGAGGCGGGCCTGAAATTACTGGCATGCTGGAACGACTTGGAAAAGAGACCAGGTTTGTTAAAGGGCTGCGGGTGACAGATGAAGAAACCATGGAAATTACTGAAATGGTATTAACAGGAAAAGTGGCCAAAGACCTGGTGGCCAGAATTGGACGTTATGGAATTAAATCCGTTGGTGTCAGTGGACAGGACGGTGGTTTGATCAGGGCCAGCCAAAAAGACCCTGCACTGGGTTTTGTGGGTAAAATAGACGAAATCAACCCGGAACTTATTTTTGAATTATTGGAACATAATTACGTTCCTGTTATTTCCTCCATCGGCATTGACACCAAAGGACAAAGGTATAATATTAATGCTGACGAAGCCGCTGGCAAAATGGCAGTGGCCCTGGGTGCGTCCGTACAACTCCTCTTAACAGACGTGGAGGGTGTCATGAAAGAAGAAGGCACAGAGAAAGTTTTGATTCCTGAACTATGCCCCAAAGAAGTGAAGCATTATATTGAAACCGGCGTGATCACTGGAGGTATGATTCCCAAGGTGAACTGCTGTGTGGAATCAGTGGCCAACGGGGTCAGACGGGCCCATATCATTGACGGACGCGAATCTCATTCACTACTGAAAGAGATCTTTTCTGACTCAAGTAAAGGCACCACCATCAGTGAATAGCTAATATGGTACATCCACCAGAGTAATATCAACAAAAAAAGTCCCTTAAAGGAGGAGACGAGTAACGTGAATTTTGAAAAGATGACAAAGGAAGAAATCATGAAAGCCAGTGACGATGTGCTGATGAACACCTATAAACGAACCCAAGTGGTTTTTACATCAGGAAAAGGCAGAACCCTGACAGATTCTGAAGGCAAGGAATACTTGGATATGATGGGCGGATTGGCTGCCTGCGGACTGGGACATTGTCCTGACGTATTGGTGAATGCCATCCAGGACCAGGCTGCTAAGTTAATTCATATCACCAACTATTTCTATAACGAGCCTCAACTGGAACTGGCCACACTGCTGACGGAAAACTCTTTTGGGGACAAAGTATTTTTTGGTAATAGTGGAGCAGAAGCCAACGAGGGGGCCATTAAACTGGCCAGGAAATATGCGTTTACCCACTATGGACCAGAAAAGCATGAAATCATTGCCATGACCAGTTCTTTTCACGGACGCACCTTGGGTACACTTAGTGTGACCAACAACGACAAATATAAAGTGGGCATTGAACCATTGCCAAAGGGCTTCAAATTTACTCCCTTTAACGATGAAGAAGCCCTGGAAAAAGCCATTACCCCCAACACCTGTGCCATTATGCTGGAACCCTTACAGGGTGAAGGTGGCATCACGGCTGCCACACCTGGTTTTATGAAAAAGGTGCGTGAATTGGCAGATAAGCATAACCTGTTGATGATTCTGGATGAAATTCAGTGCGGTTTTGGGCGTACGGGTACCCTCTTTGCTTACGAACAATATGGTATTACACCAGACATTATGACCCTGGCAAAATCTTTGGCCGGCGGCTTTCCCATCGGTGCCATTGTAGCCACAAACAAAGTGGCGGATGCCTGGAAACCGGGAGATCACGGCACCACTTTTGGTGGCAACCCACTTGCTTGTGCAGCAGGAACAGCAGTGGTGAGTGAAATCATCAACACCAACATTCCTGAAAAGGCTTCTTCAAACGGAAGTTATTTTATGAATCAACTGGAAAAGCTGGTGGAAAAGTATGATTTCATAGTAAGAACCAAAGGAAAAGGGTTAATGGTGGGACTGGAGCTTAGTTTCCCAGGTGCACCGGTGGTAGAGAAGGCTTTTGAAAAAGGGTTGGTCATCAATTGCACCGCAGGTAATATCCTGCGTTTTGTGCCACCTATGAACATAACAAGAGACGAACTGGACCATTGCGTCAAGATCATGGACCAAGTTTTTAGCGAAATAGAAGCCAAATAAATTTCGCCAATTTTAGCTGCGGGGGGTGATTTTCTCTGCAGCTTTTTTCGTGAATGTAATAGGTTTCGTAATTAACGAAAAAGGGTATTATTGTGAAATGAAGGCTGAAGGGGGTTATGTGATGGCATTGTGGCAAATCATGGGATGGCTTAATGTAATACTTGTGGTTCTTATGGGCGCTATATACCCTGTGAAAGAAAAGATGAGAACCAACAAGAAATTGATTCCTCTTTACAGAAAAATGCGTATCATACATCCTGTTGTGGGTGTTCTTATGATCCTGGTGGGTTCCATACATGGATACGTGGCCCTGGGGGAAATTAGTCTGCATTCAGGTTCACTCATTCTACTCGCCCTTATTGCAATGGCCCTGATAGCATTGGCGGGACAAAAAATAAAAGCCTTCAAAAAAGGGTGGCGCAAGGTTCACAGGACCTTGGGAATACTGGTATTTCTGTTGGTATTGGCACATCTGATTTTTCCCTGGTGGTTATAAAGGTAAATAAGAGGAGCGGATAATGTTGAAAGAAAAAAGGAAGCTTTCAAGGGTTTTGTTTCACATTCATGCACAAATCAAAAAAGGGACACAGGCGTATATTGGCAGGGTGGATAATGTGAGTTTGAAAGGGCTGCATGTCAAAATGACCGAGGGTATGAACGAACTGAATCCTGGGGATCAGGTGGAAATTACCATCGATTTGACTGGGGACAGTTCAGATTTAAAAGTGCAAGCCGAAGGAGAAGTGGTGCGATGGGAGGATAATGGAGCCATTGCAGTTAACTTTAACCACATTGACCTTGATTCTTTTGTACACCTGAAAAACATTATGGCCTACAACAGCGGTGATTATGATAAAATCATGGACGAATTCATGGACAGTATTCAGGAATGAGACAACAGGCCATCCATGCCCAATTCATGTCGTATTTCATCAAAGACGCGGATCATCAAATCACTGGATGTTGACTCAATGACTTCTTCTGCCGGGATTAAAGGTAAAATTGTCATTTTAATCTCGGTTGGGGTCACACGACCAGTGGCTTCATAAACCTGCCAGGAACCATCAATGGCGACAGGGAGTATAGGTACACCGGCTTTTTGTGCCAGTTTTAAGCTGCCAGGTTTAAAGGCACTGATTTCTCTGCGCTTGCTTCGGGTACCTTCAGGGAAAATAACGATGGATTGGCCTGTTTCCAGGCTTTTTTGAGCTTTTTGTATGGCTCTGAGGGATTGACGGATGTCTTTTCGATCAATGTAGCTACACTCAATCAGGTCCATCCAGCGGTGAATGATCGGCCACTTCTTCAACTCCTGTTTGGCAACAAAGCCCATGGGTAAAGGAATCTGGCTTACCATCAAAGGAATGTCAAAATAGCTCTGGTGGTTACTCACAATTAAAACAGGGCCCGATTCTGGAATATGTTCAGCACCGGTTAACACAACCCGGCTGCCAGCGTTTTTGATGAGATGATTTGACCATTTTTGTCCAACCTTTTGAGTGAATTGTCGTTTTTCTTCTCTTAAGCCGGCTTTTTCCAATCTTTCTGCTTTTTTTGCCTGAAAGAAAATATAGAGCAGGTAAAGGCCGAAGTCGATAAACCAAAAGAGGGTACGCATCATGTAATTCAATCCTTTCTGATGTGAATAGGCAATGGCATTCTGTAATTGTTTAGCTTATTCAGTTTATCATATTCATGATAAGATGAAAAGAAAGAGAGTGACAAAGTAGCATGCACCGAAAAGATGGGAGGAAATCAGATTGAAACCATTTACCCTTTCCATATGCCAAATGATGGTGGTGGATAAGAAAGAAACAAATTTGAATAAAGCAGAGCATATGATACGAAAGGCAGCAACAGAAGAAGGCGCAAATGTGGTGGTATTACCGGAAATTTTTAATGGACCTTATAGTATTGAATCCATGAAAGAAACAGCAGAGCCGGAAAATGGTCCGTCTTCCCTACGATTGGCATCTCTGGCAAAAGAACTGGGCATTGTGATTATCGGAGGGTCCATTGCAGAAGCAGAAGGTGATCATGTTTACAACACGTCTTACACATTCGACGAAAAAGGTGAGTGTATTGGCCGTCATCGAAAAATGCACCTTTTTGACGTTGACATTCCAGGTGGTATCTCTTTTCAGGAATCTTCTGTCGTGGCACCAGGCAATGATATTACCGTTTTTGACACAAGTTATGGACGGTTTGGCGTGGCCATATGCTATGATATGCGATTCCCTGAATTGATGCGATTGATGGTGCAGGAAGGAGCAGAGATCATTGTGGTCCCTGCTGCTTTTAATACCACCACTGGACCGGCTCATTGGCACGAAACCATTAAGATGCGGGCAGTGGACAACCAGGTGCATTTTGCTGCTGCAGCGCCGGCCAGGAACAGGGATTCCACGTACCATGCTTACGGATTTTCCAAAATTGTGGACCCTTGGGGTACTGTACTGGCAGAAACGGACGAGACAGAAAATATCATTTCAGCACCAATAAGCCCTGAGCGACAGGAAGCAGTGCGACAACAACTTCCTTTATTAAAACATAGACGTAACGATATTTATAAATTGGATAAATGTTGAAAGCGCATAAACGGTTGACAGTCTTTTTGCAGATGTGATACACTGTTTCTCAAGTTCCATTGACAAGTGAATACATTGCAAGAATAGAGGCTGCACCGCGAATGAGTCACGTTCAGATAACAAGGGAGGGTTTTCCCAATGCTGGGCGCAAAAGGTCAACGTGCCGAAGAGAACGAAAGAATCCCATTTCGGGCTCTGGAGGTACGGATGAAGAATCCGGCCACTGTCATGGGTTTACCCCGTGGAGAGCTATTCGCCTAAGAAATATGGCAGGAGCTTACAACAGCTGAACCTGTATTTCGATTGTGCGCCACACTCCCGGGAAAACACCGGGAGTTTTTTATTTACAACACAAAGTTTGAAAACACAGAGGAGGCGTTTGCCATGGGTTTAAATGTTGGAGTAGTTGGAGCAACAGGGGCGGTCGGTCGTAACATGCTGTCCATACTGAATGAAAGAAATGTGAACATTAAAAGCCTGCGCTGCTTTGCATCTGAAAGAACCGCAGGACATCTTCTGGAGTGGAAAGGCAAAGAGATTACAGTTGAACTGTTAACGGAAGAAGTCATGAAAGAATCCTTTGATTACCTGCTTTTTTCTGCAGGTGGAAGTGTTTCTGAAAAATATGCAGCCATCGCTGCAGAGGCAGGGAACACCGTTATTGACAATTCCTCCACCTGGCGAATGAAAGAAGGGATTCCTTTGGTTGTTCCAGAGGTAAACCCACATGTACTGAAAAATTATAAAGGCATTATCGCCAACCCCAACTGTTCCACCATTCAAATGGTGGTGGCGCTGGCACCTTTGCAACAGAAATACGGTATTAAACGTATTGTGGTATCCACTTACCAGGCAGTGTCCGGCAGTGGACACAAAGCCATTGTTGAACTGGGAAACCAGCTGAATGACCCGGACAGCATACCCAAGGTTTACCCTAAGCGGATTGCAGGTAACTGCCTTCCACACATTGATGTATTCAACGAAAACGGTTATACCAAAGAAGAACTGAAAATGGTGTATGAAACCCAGAAAATTCTGGAAGATGATACCATTGAAGTCAATGCTACCACCGTTCGAGTACCGGTTTTTTACAGTCACAGTGAATCAGTGACGGTAACATTTCACCGAAAACCTGACTTGAATGAAGCGAGAGAGCTGTTGATACAGGCTCCGGGAGTGGTAGTGATGGATGACCCCGCCAACCTGGAATACCCTACCCCGCTGATGGCGGCAGGAAAAGATGACACTTTTGTAGGCCGTCTGCGCAGCGATTTGTTCGATCCTTTCACCCTCTCCATGTGGGTGGTGTCAGATAACCTGCGAAAAGGTGCGGCCACCAATGCAGTCCAGATTCTGGAAAAAATAGAAGAACAGAAACTGTAAAATTAAACCAATACCTTTGGGAGGATGATGGAATATGTTTAAAGGAACAGGCGTGGCGATTGTCACACCCTTCAAGAATGGCACTGTGGATTTGGAAGCCTACACTAAACTCATGGATTTTCAAATGAATAATGGTATTCAATGCATGGTGACATTGGGAACCACAGGGGAAGCCTCAGTATTGACAGAAGAAGAACGGAACCAGGTGATCACCCTGACGGTGGAAAAATGCAAGGGGCGGGTTCCTGTTGTGGTGGGTGTGGGCAGTAACAACACCGCTGTTGCAAAAAAATACGCCCAAACCGCTGAATCCCTGGGAGCTGATGGGGTACTGCTGGTAACGCCGTATTACAACAAATGCACCCAAAAGGGACTGGTGGAACACTTTAAAACGGTGGCAGAAGCTGTTAACCTGCCTGTGATAGCTTACAATGTCCCTGGTCGCACCGGTGTGAACATCGAACCTGCCACAGTGGCACAATTGGCTGCCATTGGCAATGTGGTCGGCATCAAGGAAGCCAGCGGCAATCTTTCCCAGATCCTGGAAATAAAACGCCTTGTACCTGAAGAATTTATGATTTGGTCCGGCAATGATGACAATATTCTACCCATCTATTCGGTGGGTGGCCACGGGGTCATTTCTGTTATGGGCAATATGATTCCAGCTGAAACCCAGGCCATATGCCAGGCTTTTATGGAAGGCCGCATACAGGAAGCCATCGACCTGCAGCTGAAAACCAAAAAGCTTTTCAACTTATTGTTCAGTGAAGTCAATCCTATCCCCATCAAAGCTGCCCTGGCCATGATGGGAATGATCGAAAATGAATTACGTCTGCCCCTGACACCAATGGACGAGGGAAAAGCGGCAGAACTTAGAAAAGAAATGGTGAACCTGGGCATACTATCCTAAAGAAATGAGATGCCGATAAAAGAGGAGTGAATGTTATGAACCTGCTGGTTTGGGGCAAAAACGGGAAATTGGGTCGCATGCTCATTGCCATGGCCAAGGAAGATCCTTATTGGTCTAAAGTACAGGGGATAGGATCCCATGAAGATGAAGAATCCTGGAGCATTAAACCGGACGTGGTGGTGGATTTTTCTCATCCTAAATCACTGGATCGGCTGCTTCAGTTTTGTTTAAAACGAAAATGCCCGTTGGTTATTGGTACAACCGGTTATAACGATGAACAGATTCAACAGATTAACAAAGCAGCGGAGGAAATTCCCCTGGTTTTTTCAGCCAACATGTCCTTGGGTATGAACCTGCTTTTTTCATTGGTAAAGGATGCGGCAGCGATCCTGAAAGATTCCGTTGACATTGAAGTGGTGGAAGCTCATCATAACCGGAAAAAAGATGCACCCTCAGGCAGTGCCCGCCGTATTGTGGAAGCCATTGAAGAAGGCTTGGGAGAAGAACGAAGCAAAGTCTACGGCCGTGTGGGGGAAGCTCCCAGGAAAAAAGGAGAAATCGGCATCCACAGTCTCCGTGGTGGCAACATCATAGGCAGGCATGAAGCCTGGTTTATCCACGAGCTGGAAAGCATCACTCTGGTGCATGAGGCAAACGACCGGTCTGTGTTTGCCAAGGGAGCCCTGGAAGCAGCTAAATTTGCCGCCCAGGTACAACCTGGGTGTTACGACATGACCCATGTTTTGGGGCTAAAAAAATAGGCAGAAGGATGAAGGAGGCATATCATTGGAAGCACAGGAAATCATTCAATACATTCATGATAGTGTAAAAAAAACACCGGTTAAGGTGTACATTAAAGGTGATTTCACCACCATCGATTGGAGCGGTTTTCCCGGCAAGGCATTTATCAGCGGCAATACAGGGGTCCTTTTTGGTAATTGGAAACCGGTGGAAGGCTTTTTAAAGGATCTGGGCGAGGCCATTGAAGACATGGTGGTGGAAAATGACCGGAACATGTCAGGCATCCCTCTGTTGGAAACCAAGGGGCTTAATGCCCGCATTGAACCAGGTTCTTTTATTCGGGAAAAGGTGGAAATTGGAGACAATGCCATCATCATGATGGGAGCTGTCATCAACATTGGTGCGGTGATTGGTGAAGGCACAATGATCGATATGAACGTTGTGGTAGGTGGCAGGGGCATCATTGGTAAGAACTGCCATGTGGGAGCAGGCGCTGTTATTGCAGGCGTGGTGGAACCGGCATCAGCCACACCGGTGATTGTGGAAGACAATGTAATGATTGGTGCCAATGCAGTGGTGTTGGAAGGGGTACGGATCGGAGAAGGTTCAGTGGTCGCTGCAGGAGCTATCGTTACGGAAGATGTGCCAGCCAATGTGGTGGTAGCAGGTACCCCGGCCAGGGTCATCAAAAAAATTGATGATAAAACAAAATCCAAAACGGGTCTGGTGGATGCTCTCCGCCAGTTAAACGAAGAATAATCATGGGCATCATTGTACAGAAATACGGCGGCACCTCTGTTGGCACACCTGAGAAGATCCGCCTGGTAGCTGAAAAAATCATCAAACGGCAAGGAGAAGACAACCAAATGGTGATCATTGTGTCCGCCATGGGGAAAAGCACCGACAGCCTGATTCAATTGGCCAGTCAAGTCACTTCCCAACCTGACCCCAGGGAAATGGACATGCTGTTGACCACAGGGGAACAGATAAGCATCTCCCTACTGGCCATGGCCCTGATGGACAAGGGAGCAGACGCCGTTTCCTTTACTGGGCCCCAGCTGGGCATACAAACCACAGCCTTTCATCAAAAAGCACGGATACTGGACATCGATGTGAGCCGTATTCACCAAGCGTTGTCCAAGGATAAAATTGTGGTGGTGGCAGGTTTTCAGGGCGTGTCGGAAAACCAGGAAATCACCACCCTGGGACGTGGAGGCAGCGACACCTCAGCCGTGGCACTGGCAGCCAAATTAAGGGCAGAATGCGAGATTTATACCGACGTGGACGGTATTTATACCATGGACCCCCGGAAACTGCCTGGGGCAAAAAAGCTGGAAACCATCAGTTCAGAAGAGATGATGGAAATGGCCAGTCTTGGAGCCGGAGTATTGCACCATCGGTCAGTGGAATTGGCACATAAATTTGGAGTGCCTCTTTACGTGGCCTCCACATTCAGCGACGAACCGGGCACCCGGATTGTCATAGGAGGGAATGGAAAAATGGAAGACAGCTTAATCACAGGAATGACATCCAGTCACTCCGATGTGCAGGTGATTCTCATGAACCTGCCAGTTGGTATGAAAAGCCTGCGCCGTATCTTTGATGAAATGGGAGACAAAGAAGTGAATGTGGATATGATATCCCAGATGATGAATGGTGATCAACGGATGCACATCAGTTTCACCATCCCCCGGGAAGACATTCTTGTGGCACGAAACTTGATGAACACCTGGCAACAGGAAGACGCGGCCATCCACTGGAGCATTAATGAAGACATTGTAAAAATGTCCATCGTGGGCATGGGCATGCGTACGCACTCCGGTGTGGCAGGCAAGGTGTTTGACTTGTTAGAGCAGGAAGACATTGAGGTGAAAATGATCACCACATCCGAGATCAACATCTCCTGGGTCATTCCTTCGGCAGATGAGGAAAAGGCTATACGGGTCATTGGAGAGGGTTTTGATTTGACGGAAAAGGAGATTGAGAGAGAGTAAAAACAGGCACACAGGTTCAGTCCTGTGTGTTTTTTTCATTTAAAAACCCTCTCCCAGGTGGGAGAGGGCAGGGCGAAGGTCGGCCTAACCAAACTCGTCGTAATAAATCTTTTCCTCCGGAATTTGCTTCTTTTTCAGTTCTCCAACAGCTGATTCAATCATTACAGGGCTGCCGCACATATAGGCTTCCTGCTCCACGCCTTCCTCAATGTACTTCTGAATGGAGTCGGTAACGCGGCCCCGGTCACCTTTCCAGTCGGAATCCTCTGGTTCCCTTGAAAGAACAGGTCTGAAATTGAAGTTTGGAATGGTTTTTTCAAACTCATACATTTCATCAGCACACACCAAATCTTTTTGGGTGCGTGCGCCGAAGAAGAAAGTGGCTTTTCGTTCAATCTGCTGGTCTTTCATCTGGTACAGAATGCTTCGGATCGGGGCAATACCGGTACCAATGGCCACCATAATAATTTCGCAGTCTGAGTCTCGCAGGTAGAAATCGCCAAAAGGACCGTTAAAGGAAACTTCGTCACCTTTGGATAAATGCTGGTGCACGTAAGTGGTTACCAACCCCTCCGCCACGTAACCAATGATCAATTCGATGGCATCCTTCTCCTGAGCAGAAGACGCCACAGAATAAGCCCGATAAACTGATTCAGGGTTGCCAGGGTAGGGTGGCGCCAACAGTTGAACGTACTGACCTGCCTTAAATTCAATTTCCTGACCATCTGTTATTTTGAACCTCAGCAATTTGATGGTATTTGTTTCGTCCTTAATAAACTCCACTACGGCTTCGTATTTTTTAGCGTTCAGTAAATCTTCCGGAATGCCCAGTTGCATGTCCTGCTTTACTTTCACCTGACAGGAGAGACGCATGTTATCTTCCAGTTCTTCTTTGGTGAAAAAAGGTGTCTCTGTTGGCAATACGGGACCACCACCCTCCAGTATTTTACAGGTGCAAAGTCCACAGGTACCTTTCCCGCCACAGGCGGAGGGCAAGTATATTTCCATCTCATTCAGAGTGGAGAGCAATGTACTACCGCCATCCACCACCAATTCCTTATCGTTGTTTATCACTATTTTACATTCGCCATAATTGGCAATATACAGGTTGGCCAACGTTAACGCAAGGGCTAGAATTCCTGCAATTGCTGACATAATGAAAACGGTTTGCACAATGACTGCCATGGGAATTCCTCCTTTATTGTACGCTGACGATGCCTGAGAACCCGATGAAGGCCAGGGCCATGAGTCCGGTGATGATCAAGGTGATACCGGCTCCTTCAAGCCCTTTGGGAACGGGTGCGTTTTTAATTTTTTGCCGAATGCCTGCCAAGGCTACAATAGCCAGGGTCCAGCCAATACCGGAGCCGATACCGAAAGCAGCCGATTGCAACAATGAATACTGGCGGATGATCATAAAGAGTGACACACCCAGTATGGCACAGTTTACAGTGATCAGGGGGAGAAAGATTCCCAGAGAGTAATAAAGTGTTGGCAGGTATCGTTCCACAATCATTTCCACCAATTGCACAAAGGCAGCGATGAGGATGATGAACACGATAAACCGCAGGTATTCCAAGTTAAAGGGCACCAGTACGTAATGATAGATCAGGTAGTTAATAATGGAGGTGCCTGTCAGTACAAATGTGACCGCCTGGCCCAGGCCCCATGCAGTTTTAATTTCTTTTGATACGGCGATAAAGGAACACATACCCAGGAAATTGGCCAGGATCATATTGTTGGTGAAGATTGAAGCCATGAAAATGACAAATGGGTTAATATCTGGCATTAGTTTCCACCTCCCGTTGCGGGTGCTTTACCATCTTTGGTAGGAATATAGGTATTGGCTAACCAGATGATGACACCCAGCATGAAAAAGGCGCCGGGAGGCATGATCATAAAGACCCAGTTTACCCAGTTTTCACCCAGTACGTTGATGCCGAAGAGGCTGCCAAAGCCCAGCAGCTCCCGGAAGAAGGCGATGACCAACAGCACAACAGCATAGCCGGCACCAGAGGCAACACCATCAATGAAAGAAATGAAGGGTGGGTTATTCTG
>JAABSW010000004.1 GCA_011390155.1 Clostridiaceae bacterium | reverse complement strand
TGTCTTTTGGCATCTTCAACTGCTTCCTTTAATTCATCCAGGTTACTGACCCGGTAGATTTTCATGCCGTATCCAGCACCAATGGCCGCAAAATCAACCGGCACATAATTACCATCCAGTCTGCCGGTGGCCTCATTACGGTACCTGAATTCGTTGGCAAAATCATGGATTCCCTGAGAACGCTGCAAGTTAAGGATGCATTGGTATCCAGAATTGTCAAACAGCATGACATTAATCTTTATACCCTCTTTCATGGCGGTCAGTATTTCTGAATGGAGCATGACAAAACTGCCATCACCCACCATGGCATACACTTCCCTGCCAGGTTCCGCCATTTTTACCCCCAGTGATCCCGACACTTCATACCCCATGCAGGAGAAACCATATTCCATGTGATAACCATCAGTTGCTTTTGTTTTCCACAATCGTTGAAGACAACCAGGCAAACTTCCGGAGGCCCCAACAATCACTGCATCCTCTTCAAACAGGTGATCGTTCAATTCGCCCAATACCCTTGTCTGTGATAATCCATTGTCCCAGTCAGTGGAGTATAGACGTTGTATTTCTTTTTTCCAAAGACGTTGTTCCTCTTTGACCTCATCATCAAAGTCAGCGGTATACTCAATGGCTTTCAGCTCAGATGTTAGCTGTTCCATTGCCATGCGTGCATCTGCTACCAAAGGCACTGCGTCCATCTTCCAGGCATCATAATCCAGTACGTTGATCCCCACAATAGGTATTTCTTCATCTTTAAAAGCCCATTTTGAGGCCGTTGTAAAATCACCCAGTCTGGTACCCACAGCGATGATTACATCAGCTTTCTTGGCCAACCTGTTGGCCGCCTGGGTGCCTGTGACACCCATGCCACCCACGTTCAACGGATGATCCCAAGGTAATACGCCTTTTCCTGCCTGGGTCTCAGCAAATGGCACTTTAAATGCTTCTGCAAAATCAAGGACGGCTTGCTCGGCTCCAGAATACCTGACACCACCACCGCAGATGAGCAATGGTTTTTTCTTGTCACGGATTACGTCGATGACACGCTCAACGGCTGCTCTTTCTGGTGTTATGCGATCGATGTAATGCACCCTCTTTTCAAAGAATGACGCTGGATAATCATAGGCTTCTGCCTGCACATCCTGGGGCAGGCACAGGGTGACTGCCCCGGTATCTGCTGGACTTGTCAGTACACGCATGGCATTGATGGCCGCCGTCATCAACTGCTCCGGTCGGGTGATACGGTCCCAGTAGCGGCTAACTGGCCTGAAGGCATCATTGGCGCTGATGGATAAATCCGTAGGATCTTCAACCTGTTGAAGCACCGGGTCTGGTTGACGCGAGGCAAAAATATCGCCAGGCAGCAGCAACACAGGAATCCGGTTAACGGTAGCGGTTGCTGCTGCCGTCATCATGTTCATTGCGCCAGGGCCTATGGAAGTTGTGACAGCATAAATTTCTTTTCTACGTTTTTGCTTTGCATAGGCAATGGCAGCGTGGGCCATGCCCTGTTCATTGTTGCCCTGGTAAAAACGCAGGTTGTTGGTGCTTTCCAGTGCTTCACCAATACCCGTCACATTACCATGACCAAAAATACCAAAAACACCTTTCACAAACCTATTTTGCACGCCATCCACGCTGATGTATTGATTTTCAAGAAACTTTACCAAAGCCTGGGCCATGGTTAAGCGTATGGTTTTCATTGAAAACCCTCCTCCATTTATAACAAATTTAATTCCGTGCGGATTTCATCTAATGTGACGGGTCTGTTTTCTTTGACAGACCTGTTGGCGGCCATGGCAATGAGTACCGGCTCAAGGCCATCCTGTCCGGTAACGGGTGTTGGTTTATCATTCATGACGGCTTCAAAAAACGCTTTTAACTCAAGCACAAAAGACTGTTGATACCTTTCCAGGAAAAAATATTGTGGTTTTTCGCTGACCACTGCTTCTCCATTGCTTAGAACTGCGTTGCTTTCAGTGACATTGGCAACGGCAACCTGTCCTTTTGATCCAAAAACCTCAATGCGTTGGTCATAGCCGTATGCAGCTCTTCTGCTGTTATCAATGGTACCAATGGCGCCGCTTTTAAATTTTAGTTGAATGATGGCCGTATCAATATCCCCCGCTTCTCCAATGGCAGGGTCAACCAGTACCGCACCAGTGGCATATACCTCTTCAACTTCAGAATTAGATAAGAAGCGTGCCATGTCAAAATCGTGTATGGTCATATCAAGAAACATACCGCCGGAGACTTTAACATACTCCACCGGAGGTGCCTCAGGATCTCTTGAAGTAATACGAAGGATGTGTAAATCACCCACATCTCCATTAGCCACCATCTCCTGGGCCTTTGCAAAGTGAGGGTCAAATCGTCGGTTAAAACCAACCTGCAGTTTAACTCCTGCCTGCTTCACAGCCTCTAATGCTTCTACTATACGGGGAACAGAAGTGGCAATGGGTTTTTCGCAGAAGATGTGTTTTCCAGCCTTGGCTGCTTCGATGATGATTTCTGCATGGGTATCTGTTGAAGAACAAATAAGAACGGCATCAATGGTTGGATCTTCAATAAATTCTTTATAGTTATCAGTGATCCGCTGGATTCCTTTTTGACGGGCCCATTCCGCCCCGGCTTCCAGTGGCACGGACGCTACTCCCGCCAGTTTAACCTGGGGAAAGTGTGCCAATAGATTGTCTCCGTGTAATTTGCCAATCCGACCTGCTCCAATTAACGCAACATTAATTTGTTGACTCATTCTTTTCACCTGACTTTCATTAAAGTGTTGTTTTTTAGAATACAAACCTTCGCAAGATAACCCTATTTATTTTTTCTTGGCATTCTTACGCATGTCAATGATAACAGCCACGATGATGATCATACCTTCAACAATCTGCTGCCAGTATGCGTGTACTCCCAGCAGGGTTAACCCGTTTCGAAGTACCCCCAGTACCAGGGCGCCAACCACCGCACCCCAAATAGTACCGATACCACCGGCATGGCTTGTTCCACCAATGGTGGTGGCGGCAATGGCCGTTAGTTCATATCCAGTTGCAGCTCCTGGATGCACACTTCCCACACGTCCTGCAAACACAATGGCTGCCAAACCTGCCAACATGCTTCCATAGGCATAAATCATGATAATGTTTTTCTTAACGTTAACGCCTGAAACTTCTGCCGCCTTTACATTACCCCCGATGGCATAAATGTTCTTACCGAACCGGGTGTTGTTCAAGAGTATCCATGTAATGATTGTGGCGATCAGGTAGATGATGACCGGAATAGGGATCATTCCGATTCTGCCACCTAAGCGCATGAATGTCGGTGTCAGAGAACTGATAGGGCTGCCGCCTGTGTAGATCAGTGCAAATCCCCTGGCGATGGTCATCATACCCAAAGTGGCGATGAACGGGGGGATACCTGTGTAAGCAATCAGCCCACCATTTATGGCCCCCAGAAAAGCTCCTAACAGCAGTGCTGCTAAAATGGGTACGATCAGTGGCATCTCTGCCAGGTTGGGAAAATATTTGGTCGAGGCCATGGCCGACTGTCCTAAACTGGCTGCAACCACCCCTGTCAAAGCAAGTACTGACCCAACAGAGAGGTCAATCCCCTTGGAAGTGATGATCAGTGTCATTCCCAGGGCCATGATGCCAAAGATGGCACTTTGTGTCAGCACATTAAAAATGTTGTTTGGTGATAAAAAACGGGGACTAAGTATGGAGATACCAATGATCATCAAAATCAGGACAAACACAATTCCGTATTTTTTAAGAATTCCGATGGCAATTTTTTTCTTATCTGCAGCCTGATTGCCATTGGGTGCAGACTGTTCTATGGTTTCCTTTGACATAATCCTTCCCTCCATCTCAATTAGGCTGTTTTTCCGTCCACAGCACCAGTGGCGTAGCGCATGATTTCTTCCTGAGTCAGGTCTTTTCGGTTTTCCAGGATCCCCGTAACCTTCCCCTCAAACATGACCATGATTCTATCGCTCATGCCCATTACTTCAGGCAGTTCCGAAGAAATCATGACGATGGTCTTGCCCTGGCCAGCCAAGTTGGTAATGAGTTTATGAATTTCAGCCTTGGCACCCACGTCGATGCCCCGCGTGGGTTCATCCAGGAACAAAATCTCCGGCTCTGTCAACAACCAGCGGGCAACCAGCACTTTTTGCTGATTTCCTCCACTGAGATTCTCAATACGTTGATTTATGCTGGGTGTTCTCACTGATAATGCATCGATATAACGGTTACAGTCTTCTTTCATTTCCTTATGATTTATCAGTTTGAAATTGCCAACATATTTTTTCATGTTTGAAATACTTATGTTTTGCAAGACTGACAACATGGGAAAAATCCCATTCATACGGCGGTCTTCTGTCAACAGTGCCATGCCATGGTTGATGGCATCTTCTGATGAGTTTATATTGGCCAATTCACCATCAATCCAAATTTCCCCGCCCTTTTTGTTTCGGATCCCAAATATCGCTTCGATTACTTCAGTTCGTCCGGCGCCAACAAGTCCTGCCACACCAAGAATTTCACCTTTGCATACATTGAAGGAAATATCCTTAAAATGCTTTTCGCCGCTCAGGTTCTTGACTTCCAGTTTCACATCGCCAATGGGGCACTCGACTTTGGGAAACATATCCGTTATGTTTCTACCTACCATCATGTTAATCATTTTATCGACTGTCAAATCACTGGTGTTTTCGGTGCCAATGTAAGCCCCGTCCCTCAATACCGTTACTCTGTCAGTGACAGCAAATACTTCGTCCAATTTATGTGAAATGTAGATAATGCTCTTTCCATTTTCTTTCAATTTTCGCATGATGCCAAAAAGCTGTTCCACTTCCCGATTGGTTAATGCAGAAGTTGGTTCGTCCATAATGATGAGTTTTGCATTATAGGAAATGGCTTTGGCAATTTCAATCATTTGCATTTTAGCCACTGTTAAGTGTCTCATTTCAGTTCGTGGATCTTCTTTCAGATCGATGATTTCTAATACATCTTTGCTCATTTCATACATCTTCTTATGATCTACCAAGCCAAGGGCGTTTTTAGGTTCTCGTCCCAGCCAGATATTTTCCATGATTGGACGATTCTCAACTGGGTTCAGCTCCTGGTGTATCATGGAGATGCCCATCTTAAGTGCTTCCGCTGTTGAATAATTCTCAATGAGTTTTCCCTCAAAATAGATATCACCTGCGGTTTGAGGGTGTATGCCAATAAGGCATTTCATTAACGTTGACTTTCCTGCCCCATTCTCTCCCATGAGGGCATGAATTTCTCCTGTGCCCACACGCAGTTCAGCACCTTTTAAGGCCTGCACACCTGGAAAATTTTTAACAATGTCCTTCATTTCCAACAACCACGGTTGTTCTGACATAACTAACCACACCACCTTACATTACAGTCTATGGTTAGATGGGGAAAGGGTATTAGCCCTTTCCCCATCAATGGTACCTATTTAAGATAATTATTTAAAATTTATCTACTTAAAATTCATCTACGTTATCAGCGGTGACAGGTACAAAATCAATCCAGGTTACCTGTTCAACTGATTCGCCAGTCGCTGCTTTATGAGCCACTTCTGCGCCCGTGTTACCCTGACCAGACAAGTCCTGGAGAACTGTTGCTGCCATGGTACCGCCTTTTACTGCTTCAAGGGCATCTGGAATCGCATCTACACCCATTACCAATACATCTTCACGGCCCGCTGACTGCAATGCCTGAACTGCACCTAATGCCATTTCATCGTTGTTGGCCAGGATGGCGTCCAGTTCGTCGCCATAAGCTGTTAACCAGTTCTCAGTCAGTGATAATCCCTGGTCACGCTGCCAGTTACCTGTTTCTTCTGCCAGGATGGTGATACCATCATATTGGTCTAAGATTTCCTTGTTACCTTCGGTACGTTTGATGGCACCTTCGTTACTAAGGATTCCCATCAAAATGCCCACGTTACCTTCTTCACCCATCATCTCAACCAGTGCTTCACCCTGCATACGACCAGCCACGATTTCCTGTGAACCTACATAATAAATACCTTCTGGAGGCTGTTCTTCGCCAAAGGGGTTCCGGTTAACATAGACAAGTGGAATACCTGCATCCTGAGCTGCATCGGTGATTGGCCCCATGGCTGCCGTATCTACCGGCACTACTATCAAGGCATCTACTCCCTGTTCAATCATGGTGTTAACTTGGTCCTGCTGTCGTACAACGTCTTCCTGTGCATCCTGCACCTGAATTTCAAGGCCGTTTGCCTCAGCATATGCCCTTGCGCCGTCTGCAACAAAAGTTTGCCCTGTGTCATTCAGGTTGCTACTGGCGTAACCAATGGTAATTGCATCGTCTCCGCCTGTGTCGCCATTTTCTCCTCCGGTATCTCCACCACCGCAACCGGCAAGTAAACCGATGGCCAATACCAATACGAGCATTAAACTAATTTTCTTTGACATTTTTTTTCCCCCTTCTACTCTTTCTTCTTAAAATGCTTTCATCATCTATATCAACAACCGGACAATTTGTCCTTGTGGTTGCCAATACCATCAGGTTGGGACTACTAATTCAAAGACAGTTCAAGTTTATCACCTGTGTGGAAAATTCTGGTTTCATTCAAATTCTACTTCTTTCAAACCCTACTTCTTTTTTTATACCCATAGCATGGACCCATTAACTGAGCTTGAAATAAATAATACCCGGGAAAAAATCCTGCAAACATCATTCTCGTAAACGTTTGCATAAACTCTTATCAAAATTTTACGATATTTTGAGAAAATTGTCAATAGCTGTAATAGAATAATGAATTAGTTAAAGTGTTAACCCTTTGTTTTGTTCAATTTATCGATTTATTTTTCGATAATTTAGGCCGTTCATCATATTTTATTAAATAAAAAGAAACATTTATTTTCCAAACCCTTGGTAAAACCCTTGTTTCGATTGCAAACGTTTGATATTATATTAACAAGAAGGTTCGATGCTTTCAACACCCTTGTATTACCGGTTTAAATCATGTATCGTATAATCTAAGCAGCTGGTCATCAGCTGCCTATGAGGGGTGATTCCATGACCGTAACCATTAAAGACATTGCACGTGTAGCCAACTGTTCCTATGCAACAGTTTCCCGGGCTTTAAACAACAAGCCGGGCATCAATGCTCAAACAAGACAACGCATCGTTAATGTGGCAGGTCAGCTGGGCTATCAACCAAATGCCATTGCCAGAGGCCTTGTGATGCAACGCACACATACCATTGGCCTGGTTATTCCAGATATTGTTAACCCATTTTTTCCAGAAATTGCCAGAGGTGTGGAAGACGTGGCCAGCGACCACGGTTATACCGTCTTTTTGTGTAACACTAATTGGGATCAAACCAAAGAAAATGTGTATTTAAAAGCTTTACAGGAGAAACGGGTTGACGGCATCATCATCACGCCTTCCATCGACTTATCATCGGCAAACGGAACAGATTATGCTTACCTAAATGAAATCAGCCTTCCCCTTGTCATATTTAGCGGACAGTCCAGCACTGGTGGCCATAGTTATATCGAAATTGACAATCATCGGGGTGGGTTCATCGCCACAAAACATTTGATTGAAGCCGGATACCGACGCATTGCCTTTATTGGGGGACGAGAAAGCTCTCATTCCAATTCCGAGCGCCTGAAGGGATATAAATCTGCCCTGACCTCTTATGAAATCCCTATTGATGACAACTTCATAACAAACCATGACTTTTACAGCGAGAGTGGTTATGCTTTAATGGAATCGTTACTATCATTGCCTAACCCGCCAGACGCTGTTTTTACAGGGAATGACATCATCGCACTTGGTGTTTTGGAATGCCTTCAAAAGAGAGGGATTCGAGTACCGGAAGATTTTGGCGTCGTAGGTTTTGATAATATCATTTTTTCCGGTTACCCTCAAATACAGTTGACAACTATTTCTCAGCCACAGTACCTCATGGGCAAACTTGCCGCTGAGATTTTATTAAACGAAATCAACGGACTCTCCACAAAAGGGGTTCGAAAAACCATTTTAGAGCCTGAATTAATTATCCGAAAGACAACGAGGAAGCTTAATTTCCCCTATAATATTCGCGAAAAAAGCCGCTAACTCACACATTGTGAAACAGCGGCTTTGTTGCTTATTCGATCTGCTCTTTTATTGTTTTCAGCAACCAGCACAGGGTCATATTGGCTGCAAAAAACCTGATTCTGTTTCTGTCTCCGGAGAAAATAATTTTTCGGGTTTTGGTGGACCCATTCATGGTAAGACCCATCCATATCAAACCAACTGGCTGTTCAGGGTCATCAGAAGGACCCGCCCAGCCTGTTACGCCTATTCCAATGTCAGCGCCACTCAATGATGCCACAGCACTTGCCATTTGGGTCACAGTTTCTTCACTTACTGGTCCATGTTTTTCTATTAATTCTCGGGGAATGCCCAGTTGTCTGACTTTTGCCCTGTTGGTATAAGGGACTAACCCTTCAAGCAAAAATGTTGACATACCCGGAACGTTTACCAGGCGTGCAGTTAACATTCCTCCCGTGAGGGATTCTGCCACAGCAATCGTTTTGTTGCATTTATTCAGGTAGTAAAAAACCGTTTCTTCCAAACTTTTTAGGCCTTCTCCATAGATTAAATCACCTAACCGCTGATGACAGGCTTCAATGACTGGTTGTAACAGGCCCTCAGCTTCCTCTTGTGTGCTTCCTCTTGCCGTTACGCGCACGTGAACCTCACCTTCTTTTGCATAGGTGGCAATGGTTGGATTCACCTGTTTGCGGATGATATCCCTCAATGCGTCTTCCACATTGCTCTCGCCAGATCCACATATACGAAGTACACGAGATTGAAAGGTTTGGTCCAGGTAGGGTTGTATCCTGGGAACAACCTGTTCTTCAAACATGGGAATCATTTCCCGGGGAGGCCCTGGCATCATGGCCATCATACGGCCATCTTCATTAATCCAGCAACCCGGTGCCGTCCCCGCAGGGTTGGGCAAAATCTCAGACCCTTCAGGAAATAACGCCTGTTTCTTTGCACTTTCCACAGGTTTAGAACCCCTGATTTTATAGTACTGTGCAATGGGTTCCCATATATCAAGGTGAAAGACCATCCCTTTTCCAAAATAGGCCCCTGCTGTTTCCTTCGTCAGGTCGTCCTCAGTGGGTCCCAGACCACCTGAAATCACTATGAGATCAGCTCTTTGGTAGGCCTGTTCATACGCTTCCAGAATTCGGGTTGGGTTATCTCCTACCACTGCCTGAAAGTATACATTGACCCCTAGTTCCGCCAGTCTTTTTGATAAATATTGTGCATTGGTGTTGACAATGTCACCTAATAGCAATTCTGTTCCGATTGACAAAATTTCTGCTCTCATAAATACACTCTCCCAATATTGCAAGTTCAATGCTTAGTCACTTAAACCATCCGATAAAAGTCTGTTAATGTGTTTTTCAAACTGAATGTCTTGAAACAATGATTGTATTTCATGTAAACCCTGCATTTCTTGAACCAGTGTTTTTTGCAATCTTTTTTTCTGTTCATTCAAGCATCTTTCCAATTGATTTATTTCAGACTGCCAGTTTTGTTCTTTCTTCTTGCAGTTTTTCAATAGAATTGCATTAATTGTATCATATAGATCCACTGAATCCACTATCCGGCCAGCACCCCAAAACTGGTTGTTTATTCGGCAGGGTGATGTGACCTGTTTAGTAAAGTGATCCACCACTGCTCTTGAAAAATACCGGCTGATACACTCATCTTCAATGAGGCATAAATGTTCCAGAGCGGCTTCACCCTGGTCTTTTCCAAGGTATGTCACAGCCTCTTCCAGCCGCGTGCAATTATTTATAAAATGCTGGTGCCCCACAATAGGCGTATCTGTCCAATCAAGACGAAGAAATAAATCCTGCCAGCGTTTAAATATATGCAGCATATATTGATTGACAGCCAATTGGGATTCCCGGTTCAACCTGGTGTGCCTTCCAAGGGCTTTTTCATTCAATAAACGAAGTTTTTTCAGTGTTTTATCCGTTGCATGACCCAGTTCTTTTAACGCCAGCTGATATTGTTTCACTTCCAGGGGAAACTGGCCTTTGATCCACTTATTCAACCCTTTTTCCATTTGGTTAATGTGTGTTGAATAATCAAGAAGCCACAGGGGCTGTTCCACTAAAAAAAGAGCCAGACAACCATATAACTTAATATTATATGCCAGCATATCTTTGTCATACGTATCAGGATGATCAAACTGACTGTGATATTTTTCAATAAAAAAATCATTTACCCTGTTTTGTTTATCAAGCAGAAAACCATTGACCATGCCTGGTACACCTGCTGCTGTGTAAGACCAGTCATCCGACCAGGAAAACTGCCGAAAACCTGTTTCATAAGGATCATCCCGAAAGGCGTTTAACCCTTCAGGCAGCGCTTGCTGAAATGTTTCCAGTAACCCAAAAAGTTCCGGGGCTGCCGCTGTATAATTGGTGTTACCAAATTCATAGCCCGGGAGTTCAAAATTAAGATAGGCCAACGTTTTACCAACCCATTCAGGACGTATATGGTTTATCTGATTCCAGGCCCCTATAGACCAGTCATACCGGGTATCCAGTGCCCCTGATTCTTCAGCACCATGTAGAATAAACACCAAGGTCCTTTCAGGCAGTATTTTTGCATCAAGGATCCCTTTCGCAATGGCAAGGGTCAACCCCACCGCCATATTATTGTCCTGAAAACCCCAAAAGTGGCAGTCATAATGATCACCCACAATCAATTGCTCTTCAGTGTTTTTCCCTGGGATGCTCCCTGTCAGGTTACAACTTGCGCCATTGGTATCCAACTGGGCATCGACCCAAAGCTTCACTGTAACCTTCTGATTCTCTAGCATTTCTTTCAAAAGGTCTGCTTCTTTTCTGCTGATGCTGACGCAGGGTATTGTCTGCGGACCCACAAAATCCTGACAATTTAGTGCCGAGTCATTTTCCATGGAGAACCCACCGCTGCTACTACATACAACGGCAGAAGCGCCACGATAAGCAGCCTCCAAAACCGGGTATGTGATCCACCAGTCTTCACGCATGTTGATATCAATCAATACCAGTTTGCCTTTGATGTCTACTTCCTCTAGATCCTGCTTTGTTCCACGGCTGACATACACCAGTTCACCTGACACACCCTCCGCCGGTGTGGCACCAGAAGGATAAGGGTATGGCCTGAATTGGATTGTTTCATGCTGCTTACCTCCGGTCGCCGTAAATGTGCAGTCGTTAAATTGCCACTTGACCACAGGGAACCATTCCTTGCGCAGGTCCGTAAGGCCTATCGTCCCCATTTCTTCAAAAAGCATTTCAGCTGCCCGGTGTTCAGCATCACTGCCAGCGTTGCGACCGCCTAAGTGGCTATTAACCAAAGGATGCAACCTCATGGCAATTTCATGAGCATACTCCTCATCAATAAATTTTAAATACTGCTCCCAGATCTTTTTCGTTTTCCCATTGGTCATACAGATCCCCCGTATTCCTTTACTGTCAGTTCACCAGCTGATTATTCGTTGCCTGACTCTTTATAGCGGAGTGATTCAATTTCAATTTTATACACATTGGTCGCAGTCAGCATTTTCTCCTGATAAACAAAGCTTTCCCCCGGTGCATGATGTTCCATCAAAAGGTCCAAACCCTTCTTTTTTTCTTCCGGATCAACCACTTGTATCGCCTTACCTGTTCCCACAATGCTTTTATATTTCATGCTCCACTTACAGGCATCGTCCTTGCGTACCACCTCAACGTCCGCGTCCATCTCAAAGGCAATGAAGGGGTTTTCAGAAAGAATTTTAACTTTTGTACCTTTATTGCCAGAGTGGAAATACAAAACCCCGTCCCCAATACCAAAGTTCACCGGCACCACATAGGGTTTATTGTCAGCACACATGGCTAACCGTGCAACAACGGCTTCCTTCAAAAACGCTTCAACTTTTTCCCTGTTTGTTTCCCACTGATTCATACTAATTCCTCCCTCTTTCAGTCTCTGCCTACAGCCTCTTCCAATCCATTGATATTATATCGAATGTCAAACTTTTCTATAGGTTCAGGCCCTTGGATTATGTCTCGTTTCACCCTAAGAACTCCGATATCATTAGGCACGATTTTCCATTGAACTAATTGAATTTTCCCCTCAGAGATTTCAATGCCTGTTATTCTTGTTGGATATACACAGCATCCAATATTGAAATACGGAAGTTCATTGCTTTTTGGAAATTTTACTCTATGCGTGTGGCCACAAATAAGCATCGACCGATATTTGCGAATCCACTTGTTATAGTTTTTTTCGATTTTGTGTCTTTTTTGTGCATTTTTCACAGGACTTGCTGGGTTTTGAATACCAAAGGCATGAAGAAACCTCCAAAAATACTTTAAAGAAAGCATGGTAAAATACCAAAACTGATCGTTTAAGAAGTCTCCTTGATGCCCATGTACAATTAATATTTCCTGATTGGTTTTTTTTACTTTGAGTACCAGCGCTTCTATAGGGTTGATTCCCTGTAAGAATTTATGCCCAATTTCATGGTAGTGATCATAATAAGTGTAATAATTATTTTTGACATAATACCCTTTCTTTAAATAGATATTGTGATTCCCATAGAGTAAAATAAATCGATCATCATCGAAGAACCTTTTGATATTTTCAAATACATCGTAATGAGCACCTTTTATGTCTCCAAATTTAGGATGTTCCCAAAGCTCATCCCCATCTCCTGCTTCTACATAAGTATATCCATTCTCGAAGTAGTAATTCAGTGCAACATTGTAGGCATTTTCATTTTTTGTAAATTCATCAGCCAGACTCCCAGAGCCTCGGTGACAGTCACTAAGAAAAACATATTTGGATTTTTCATCAATATACTCAACCCTGGCCTTTTTATAGGCTTCTGTCAATCTTTGGATTGTTCTCATATCCATCACCTCATGTGATTTATACGGTTGTTTATTACATACCCTGCATTAGCATCGGTTGAATCGCACATTGTCATTTTTGTAGTTTTAATTCTTATTGACCTTATGACCATGTCGGGCGCAGTAAAATGGTTTAGCCGACACAATCGGCTAAACCATCCTGCTTTCATCAGCACTAAACGGCTTTCGCAGCTATTTTGTCAGAATAGATTATGAAGCTTTCTGCCAGAAAAAGACACGGTTATCCATGGGTTCGCCAGCCGCATTAACAAAAGGTTTTGGAGGATCTGATTTCTGTGTGGCGAGGGAAACCACAATCATGGCAAGAAGCCCCATGATGGCTCCCGGAATAAGCGCCATGTACAATGCATCCCAGATGGCCCAATCCATATACACTTCTCCTTCCACCATGATCCCCATATTGGCTTCTTTTGTATAAGGGAAGAAAAGGATGAAAGAAACGGCAGTGGTCACCACTCCAGCATAGAATGATGACAGGGCGCCCTTTGCGTTTCCTTTTTTCCAGAAAAAGCCAGTAATATATGGAATAACCACAGTGACCAGTGATATCGATCCGGTAAATACGATGAGTTTATAAACCGTACTGAACATCAGGGCAATCCCCATGGCTACCAACGCTACCACAGGAATGGCTATGCGCATAATTCTCAATTTCTGTTTCTGATCAGCTTCTTTATTGAATTTGGGGTAAATGTTATTACCGATCATAGTGGAAACAATGAGACAGTTATCACCCACCGTACTGATAATGGCTGCTGTTAGTGCTACGATAAAGAGTACCCCCGCCCAGCTGGGCAGGAAATTTTCTGCCACCCAGGGCAGTACATATTCCGTTTGTTCCAGGGGAAGTTCCAAGCCATAAGTAAACATGGCAATTCCCATGAGAACAGGTATTAAACCAATGCCCAGGTATAAAACACCACTGATCATAAATCCATTGACAGCTGTTTTTTCATCCTTGGCAGCCAAAACACGCTGCAACAATACCTGGCTGTTCAAGTCACCGATGCCCAGGGATGCCCAGGCGGATAAGTAGTAAACGATTCCCAGAAGCCCAGTGTACCAGATAAACCCACCGTCATCAGGCGCTACAGGGGTGATGGCAAAGGATGGCAGTTCCCCCCAGTTTTCTGCGTTTTCGATGAAGTAACTCCAGCCACCCACTTCACGGATGACCACTGGAAACATGACCAGCAACCCAACGATGATCAGTGTAAAACCAATGGCATCCACCCGGGACAATGCCCATAGACCGCCAAAATAAGTAACGATGACCACCACAATGGTAGCCAACATGGTTGCCTGCACCATACCCACACCTGTGGTCAGGTTGACAATGATCCCCAGTGCCACCAATTGGCCTCCAAGCCAACTGGTGGCCGCCAATATCTGTATGAGCAGGTAGTGATCGCCAACCCGTTCATCATAGCGGGTGCGCATGTAATCAACAACCGTACTGAACCGGGACTGTCTCAATCGGCGGGCAAAAAAAACCGCCACAAGGATCATCATCATTGCCGGTGCAAAGGGATCCCAGATAACACCCTGGAAGCCCCATTTATAAGCTTCCGCTGCCGCCCCCATGATAGCCCCCGCACAAATCCAGGTGGCCACAATGGAAGGAATCATAAAGGGCAATGTCAAGTTTCTTCCCGCCAGGGCCAAGTCATCCGATTCTTCAATGCGACCTGAATAACGAAATCCCAGGTAAATAATAGCCACCACATACACTCCAAGAAAGGCTAAAATCCAATTTGCAGATTCAAAAACTGTAATCACCGATTGTTCCATCATAACGCCTCCCATCATGGTTTATGCAAGGTTGTTATGCCTAACCAATCGCGTGACTTCCAGTCTTTCGTAGGCTTTCAGTCGTCACAGGGGCTTGCTCATGCCTCTGCAGCTGGCTGCAGTGTCTTTCGAAAAGGCTGTTACGTCCCGTGTGGTTTGCTGTGAAGATTGTGAGAGTGTAGCCATTATGCACCCATAGGATCCCCCCTTAATCGGCTGATTATACACAGGATGCTCAGAGAAGGTAGTCATTCGTTTCTAAAATGTCATATGTTTTTTATACCCTTATTGTACACGTTGTATGGCTTCGACGCAATATTTTGAAAATAATATTTGGTGTTAAACTTTTCCCTCACGCTATGTTTTTACCAGCGTCAGGTTATTTTTCTGTGCCACTGCACCAAAAACTTCATAAAGTACTTTCAAAGCTGCCCAACTGGTGATATTGGCTTGATCCAGAGGAGGTGAAACTTCAACAATGTCCACCACCTGTATTGGCAGCTCTGTCACCAGTTCACGAATGATTTCCATCAATTCCCTGGTGGAAAGTCCACCCGCTTCCGGCGTTCCAGTTCCAGGTGCATAGGCTGGGTCAAGCACATCAATGTCTAATGTCAGGTAGATCTTTTTATATGACCTATACTTTTCAAGTAACTGCCGGATGACTTCTGAAGTGCCTTTTTTGTAGATATCCCTTGCCTTGATCACTGTAATTTCCTGGTGCTGTCCAAAATAGTCCAGCTCTTCTTTCATAAAAGACCTGAGTCCCACAAAGCTAAGTCCTTCCGGTTTTACATTTTCCAATTCCACTGCCCTCCGTTGGGTGCAGGCATGAGACCAACCATGACCGTCATATTCAGATATAATGTCCGGATGTGAATCGAAGTGAATGATGCCGATGTCATCCTCCGAATGAACACTTGCAAACGCAGATTCTAGGGGGATTGTGACGGAATGGTCACCTCCAATAAAAACACAGAACTTACCTGTTTTAATGAACTCCTTTGCTTTTCGTTCAACTTCCCTGAAATAAGTAGCCCAATCCAACACTACTTCAACATCACCTGCATCATATACTTTTAAACTGTCAAAAGGAGTTCCTTCTTCTGTAATGGAAGGGAGAATTCTGGATAATTCCCTCAATCGATCCGGCGCTTCTGCCGCACCTTTGGCATTACTGACCGCTCCATCAAAGGGTATTCCCATTAACACCACATCTGCTGAAGTCAA